>NZ_JBVVPX010000049.1:0-43315 GCF_055811375.1 Mesorhizobium sp. WSM4848 | reverse complement strand
TTCCTTCTCGATAGCCATGTGATGATTCTCTCCTTTCCATCATCATGGCCTCGCGCACAGAATTCCTGACAGTCCCAGTTCGCAGGACTCGCGAATCCTGAGCATCAGGCGCCCAAGAAGCGGAAGCCGGTTGGCAAATCCGCTCCTCAGTCAATTCGATTCTCAAATACCACAGATGGGTCAACCGGCTTCGCGCACGCGTGTCAGCGCCACCGAAAGCTTCTCTTGCGCCGCGCGATATTCGGCGAGTTTTTCGCGCTCGGCTTCGACGACATCTTCCGGCGCGTTGGCGACGAATTTGTCGTTGGACAGCTTCTTGTGCAGGCGAGCGATCTCTTCGGTCACCTTGACCAACTCCTTTTGCAGCCGCGCCGCCTCGGCGGCAAGGTCGATCAGGCTGCCGAGCGGCAGGCAGATGGTGGCCTCGTTGAGCACGATCTGGGCGGAGCCCTTGGGCGCCGTATCGACAAACGAGATGTCGCCGACCCGCGCCAGTCGCTTGATGGCCGATGCCTGACGCTCAAGCCTTTCGCGGGTTGCGGTATTGGCGCCGATCACCATCAGCGGCGCCATCGCCGCCGGCGGCACGTTCATTTCCGAGCGCACGGAACGGATGCCCGAGACCAGGTCTATCAGCCAATTGATGTCGGCGGCCGCTGCCTCGTCCTCGAAGTCGGGCGACGGCCACGCGGCATGGCAAAGCAGCGACGGCCGTTCCTTGCCCTCACCTGATGTCTCAGCCCACAATTCTTCGGTCATGAACGGCATCATCGGATGCAGCAGCTTGTAGATCTCGTCGAGCACGAAGGCGACGCAAGCCCGGCTCTCGGCCTTGGCAGTCTCGTCCGCGCCCATGAAGACCGGCTTCAACAGTTCCAGGTACCAGTCGCAGAACAGGTTCCAGACGAAGCGGTAGGCCGCGCCCGCAGCCTCGTTGAAGCGATATGAGGTGATGCCGTCGGTGATTTGGCGCGCCGCGCGCGTCAGTTCGGTCAGGATCCAGCGGTTGACCGCCAGCTTGGCGTCGTTCAACCAGAAATCGTCGTTTCTCGCGACGTCGTTCATCTCGGCAAAACGCGTCGCGTTCCAAAGCTTGGTGCCGAAGTTGCGGTAGCCGGCGATACGAGCCGGATCGAGCTTCACGTCGCGTCCTTGCGCGGCCATCACCGTCAGCGTGAAGCGCAACGCGTCGGCGCCATATTCGTCGATGAGATCGAGCGGGTCGATGACGTTGCCTTTCGACTTCGACATCTTCTGCCCGTTCTTGTCGCGCACCAGCGCATGGACATAGACGGTGTGGAAGGGCTCCTCCCCCATGAAATGCAGGCCCATCATCATCATGCGAGCGACCCAGAAGAAGATGATGTCGAAGCCGGTTACCAGCACGTCGGTCTGGTAGTAGGTCTTCAGCTCCGGCGTCTGGTCCGGCCAGCCGAGCGTCGAGAACGGCCACAGCGCCGACGAGAACCATGTGTCGAGCACATCCTCGTCGCGGATCAGGATCTCGCCCGGCTTGAAATTCTCGAGTTTGTCCTCGACCCAGGCCTTCCACGGCCCTTCCAGCGCCAGATAATATTCGATTGCGGCAGCGAGCGCCTCCTCCTCGGTCTTCTCGACGAAGATGCGGCCGTCCGGCCCGTACCAGGCCGGGATCTGGTGTCCCCACCAGAGTTGGCGCGAAATGCACCAGGGCTGGATGTTCTCCATCCAGTCGAAATAAGTCTTCTCCCAGTTTTTCGGCACGAACCTGGTGCGGCCCTCGCGCACAGAGGCAATCGCCGGCTTGGCGAGCTCCGCCGCGTTCGCATACCATTGTTCGGTCAGGAACGGTTCGATCGGCACGCCGCCGCGATCGCCATGCGGCACGGCATGGCGATGCGGTTCGACTTTTTCGAGGAATCCGCCCGCCTCCATCAGCTCGACGATCTTCTTGCGCGCGACGAAACGATCGAGGCCGTTGAGCTGATCCCAGACGGTCTGACGCTCGGGCGTTACCTCCAGCCCGGCGAGAAAGTCGTCATTGTCGGTGAGGGCGACCGCCGCCTCGACGGTGAGGATATTGATCGCCGGCAGCTTGTGGCGCCTGCCGACCTCGAAGTCGTTGAAGTCGTGCGCTGGCGTGATCTTGACCGCGCCGCTGCCTTTCTCCGGATCGGAATATTGGTCCGCCACCACCGGGATCTTGCGGCCGACGATCGGCAGGACGAGGTTCTTGCCGACCAGATACCGAAAACGCTCGTCGTCGGGGTGAACCGCCACCGCCGTATCGCCCAGCATCGTTTCGGGCCGCGTCGTCGCCACGGTGATGAAGGTTTTTGGATTTTCCGGATCGAAAACCTCGCCCTCGACGGGATAGCGGAAATGCCAGAGATTGCCGTTGATCTCCTGCTGTTCGACCTCGAGGTCAGAAATCGCAGTCAAGAGCTTCGGGTCCCAGTTCACAAGGCGCTTGTCCTTGTAGATCAGGCCTTCCTTGTAGAGGGTGACAAACACTTCGAGCACCGCCCTGGACAGACCCTCGTCCATGGTGAAACGCTCTCGGCTCCAGTCAGCAGAGGCCCCCAGCCGCTTCAGCTGGTTGAAGATCGCGCCGCCGGATTCGGCCTTCCACTCCCAGACCTTCTCAATGAACTCATCGCGCGTCAGGTCGCGGCGGTGGATCTGCTTCTCCATAAGCTGGCGCTCGACCACCATCTGCGTAGCGATGCCGGCGTGGTCCATGCCGGGCTGCCACAGCACGTTCTTGCCGCGCATGCGCTCGAAGCGCACCAGAATGTCCTGCAGCGTGTTGTTGAGCGCATGGCCCATATGCAGCGAGCCGGTGACGTTCGGAGGCGGGATGACGATGGTGAAGGCTTCCGCGCCCTCCTCGGCGCCTGCGCCGGCACGAAACGCGTCGGCCTCCTCCCAGACTTTGGCGATCTTCGGCTCGACGATTTTTGCGTCGTAGGTTTTTTCGAGCATGGGAAGGCGTCCGGGCTGTCGGGGTTTTGCTGGTCCGGTGTAAATCGGAAGGTTTTGGCCAAGTCAACCGCAAGCGAGCGGCAGACGGCCATGCCAGCAAATAGCGCCTGGGCAGCAAATAGCGCCTGGGCAGATCGGGGCAACTTGCAGAAGTGAGCGCCGCATAGGTTTGCGCTGCCCCCCTCATTGCCCTGCCGGGCATTTCTCCCCGTATAGTGACGGGGAGAAAGACGCCTCCTCAAAGGATTTCGCCAAGCGTTGCAGGAAGGGTGCCCAGGTTGCGACAGCCCCTTCTCCCCGTCACAATTTGGGGAGAAGATGCCGGCAGGCAGATGAGGGGCGGCGCCGACTTCGACAATTGGCCGGTCGAGCGCTTGGAAGCAGCTACTGCGCGCCGCGCGCTACACGTTCGATTTCTTCGCGCACCAGCCGCTCGACCAGCGTCGGCAGATTGTTGTCCAGCCAGTCCTGCAGCATGGGCCTCAGCATCTCCTCGGCCATCTCGTCGAAGGTTTTCTTGCTGCGGCTGGCGAACGCATCGGAAAGCTCGCCGAAGGCGGCGGCAACTTGCCGGCCCGTATGTTCGGAAAGGATCGCCGGGCGAGCGGACGGTGCCTCGCTCGTCGCCGGGCGCGCCAACCCGCTTCGCGGCGGGGCCGGCTCGAAAGCAGGTTCGGCGGCGTCCTCGAAAACCTCGGCCTTCGGTTCGGCATCCGGCGTCTGTCGCAGTTCAGCCCTGTCTGGGGCCCTGTCCGGCTTGGCCACGGTCTTCGCTTCGCTAATTGCGGCGATATCACGCCGCCACCCGGCAACGATGCTGTCGGTCGTCCCCGCAGCCCTTGCCGTCGCAGGCGCATCCGGCTCCGGCTTGGCGGCCGGGGCCGTTTCGGCCGCGACCCTGTCGCTGGCAAGCGTCACGGGCGATTTGACCGGAGCCGGATCGGAACGCTCCGGCGGCTCCACGCGGGCGTTTACGGGCTCGACGGCCGACGGTTGCGGCTGCACCTCGGTCAGCCTGGCCGGCCTCCTGGCGTCGAATCCCGGACGCAACTCCTCGCGAAACGCGCCTACCTCCGGCGGTGCCACGCCTGCCGCTGGTGGCGCCCCGCCTGCCGCTGGTGGCGCCCCGCCTGCCGCCGGTGTCGGCATAGCTACCGACGTCAGATCCTGCAGCACGTCGTCCGTTTCGTCCGGCTGCTTGCGGCCGGTGTCGTTGTCCTCGATGATCCTCCTGATGGAAGCCAGTATCTCCTCCATGGAAGGTTCGCGCTGTACGCTGCTTGCCGTCGCCATCGTCACATCCGCCGCCCTTGTGACTCGTTGCAGATTTCCTGTCCGGCCGAACCCGGATTCGAATCATGGTAACAGCGTAACCCACGGATCGACTTGCGAGAATCCCCAATCTGAGGGCATGTTGGATTTCAACAGATTAGAGCCCGCGCGACCTTTTGGACGCGCGGGCTCTAAATAGCTTGAAACGGGACGGAAGTTGAAACTTGTGAGGTGATCAGCGGCCGTCTGGCGTGCGCAGGCCGAACCACTTGTCCTTGACCGCATTGTAATGCTCTTCGGGTCTGTATTTCGTCACCTGAAGGGCGAGACGATCGACCGAAAGGCGACCGATAGCAGACAGGATGGCATAGCTCGCCACCACCAAATCGCGTTCGGAACTGGCCTGGTTGATCTTGGCGTTGATGAGGGTGGCCTGCGCGTTGAGAACGTCGAGCGTGGTGCGCTGGCCGACATTGCGCTCCTCGATGACCCCGCTCAAGGCAAGCTGCGCGGCGGCGATCACCTGCCTGTTGGCCACCACGGTTTGCTGGGCGGCGATATATTGCGTCCACGCCGAGGTCACGGCTTGCCGCACGCTGTCGCGGCTTACATCCACCTCGATCCGGGCCTGGCTGAGCGATTCCTTGTTCTGGCGCACTATCGCCGACGTCCGCCCGCCCGAATAGATCGGTATAGTCAAGGTGGCACCAATGCTGGCCGAATTGGTTGTGCCCTCATCCCCCGTCCCGAGTTCGACGCCCGGACTCCTTCTGCGATAGTCGCTGGAAACGCCGGCGGAAGCCGAAAGCTGCGGCAGCAGCGCGCCTTCGGCCGATTTCACCGAAAACGCCGCCGCGTCGACCAGATGCTGGGTGGAGAGGATGGCCGGGTGCTCGATGGATGCAATCGCGATCGCCGCATCGAGGTTCGACGGCAACAGCTTCGACAGCGGCGAAGCGGCCCTGAGCCTGCCTGGCTCATCGCCGACGATCTGGCGATAGGTCGCAGCGCTTGCCAGCGCCTGGGCGCGGGCGGCGGCCAGTTCCGCCACAGCGGAGGAGCGCTCGGCATCGGCCTGGGCCACGTCGGTGCGGGTGCCTTCGCCGACTTCGAAGCGCGAACGCGCCGCGCGCGCCTGCTCGGTCAGGAACTGCAGGTTCTGCTCCGTCAGCACCGCCACTTGGCGGTCGCGAATCACGTCCATGTAGGCGCTTGCCGCGTTGAACAGAGTGTTCTCTTCGGTGTTGCGCAGGCTCTCGAACGAGGCGCGGACCTGGGATTCGGCTGCAGCGACGTTGTTCCTGGTCTGAAAGCCGTCGAACAGGGTCTGGTCGATCTGGACGCCGAAGTTGCCGGTGGTCAAACGCGTACTTCGGTTCGCGCCGGGTACATTGCCGCGGGCATTGAAATGCTCGCTGGAGTAGTCGATGTCGGCAGAACCGGTGATGGTCGGGCGCCAGCCGGACTTGGCGATGGCAACGCTCTCATCGGTGACGCGGACGCCGGCACGAGCCGAATTGAGCTCGGAATTGTTCTGGTAGGCTTTTGAAAGAGCACCGAGAATGGTTTCCGCCGAGGCGGCCAGCGGAGAAAGCGCGGTCGCCGAGAAGAGAACGGCGGCAAAAAGGCTCTTGCGTAAAGACGGCACGTTATTCCCTCATTCGTTTTGCATGGGAACCACACCGCGCCGGCTTCTCCCATTCGAGCAGCCGGCGCGGTGTGTTTCAGGTCCCCTGCTGTCTGCCCCCAAAAGAACACCCCGGTTGTGCGGATCAGCAACAATTGTTCAAGCGCAAGCGAACATGACAACGCCTTTGCTGCAAGCCAAAATCACTCAGAATTCAAACGCACGAGCACGTTCAAATCCCGGTAGTGGCTTAATTGCCGCATTAAATGCGCCTCGTCCGGTTACACCCCCCCCTGTTTTCAGAAACAATCGGGCCACACCCGAATTCCCCTGCCCTTCGACGGCGACAAGCCGACCGCCTTCCGCAAGCTGGTCGAGCAGCGACTCCGGCGCTTTCTCCACACTGCCGCCGATGAAAATGACGTCGTAGGGCGCTCCTGCGGCATGGCCTTCCGGCAACGGTCCCTTGACCACGCTGACATTGTCGCAGCCCAGCGCCGAAAGCGTCGACATGGCGGTCTCGGCCAATGCCGGATCGCTTTCCAGTGCGACGACCGACTTTGCCAGCCGCGACAGGATCGCCGCCGCATAGCCGGTGCCGCAGCCGACATCGAGCGCCGAATCGCCAGGGCCGATCTCGGCCAATTGCATCAGCTTGGCCAGCGGCGAAGGCTCCATGAGATAGCGTGGACCGTCCGCTGCATTGGCAATGCGGATGTCCTCGTCGATATAGGCCAGATCGCGCTGGCCGGGGGCGACAAAGGCCTCGCGCGGCACGACAAGCATCGCCTCGAGCAGCGGCGCGCTGGTCACGTCGGTGGTGCGGATCTGGCCATCGACCATTTTCACCCGAAGTTCGGCAAAATCAGCGCTCATGTTCCAACCAATCCGCCCAAAACCAATCTGTTTGCCGCGCCAAGACCGCGGATCATTTCGACCGGAACCCCTGGCGCTGGTGCGCGGGAGCTTGGGCATTTGGAGGCCTCGCCCGGAATCGAACCGGGGTGCAAGGATTTGCAGTCCTCTGCGTAACCACTCCGCCACGAGGCCTCATTGCTCCCGGCGTTCCACCCGGTTCCAATAGGTTGCGGCGAAAATGCCGTCAAGCGGCCATGGTGCATTCCGGACGGTTTCCCCTCGGCCATGATGCCACGCATCGAATCGTCGATACGCATCCTGCAATTAAGATATTAGTTAATTGTTAAGTACGGAGTATGGCAAAGGGAAGCCCGGGACCGGGACCTTACGCTGGGTAAGAAGAAGGTCCGCCATTCTGAAGGAGAGCTGTGAGGGCCGGAAAAGCGCTCCGGGCATTGGCCAGATTTAGTCGAGCCGGAAAGGCGCCCCTTCACAGAAGCTTGCCCCTGCGGTGCAAACCCGTCAGTTCGGCCGCCGCCGCCGCTCCCACCACACGACAAGCCGGCGCCGGTGGCGGCGCACCAAGGCAAACTCGTAGGAGAGCACCAGCAATCCGATCGGCACCATCCAGAAGCCCAGGATCGGCAGAAAGCCGAGAATGCCGCCGAAGATCAGCACAACGCCGATTGCAATCCTGAGGCCGCGCGAGCGCGGCATGGTGAACTGACGGCCGAAGACCGATATTTTCCGTGCCGGTGGGTGGTTGTGGCTTGCTGCGCTCATGTCTGGTTAGTGGTCCGTTCGGGCAAAGTAAAAGCATCAGCTGACGAAAGCCGCAACCGCCTTTTCGGTTCCGCGCACCCCGCCAGACGGCTCATATGAGGACGCGCGCACATGATTGCCAGAAATCGTGGCGCGAAAAAGCGCCGAAAAATACGAAATGCTGCTTTGCAAAGCCGAAACGGGTTTGCTATAGGCTGCGCCACTCACATGAGAGCCTCTGTTCCCCGGTAGCTCAGTGGTAGAGCAACCGGCTGTTAACCGGTTGGTCGCTGGTTCGAATCCGGCCCGGGGAGCCAACGCCCTTTCTACGCCAGGGCGCGAAATTGTGCGCCTACGTGCGATTTTTCCCTACGCACCGATCCGATTCGTTCTGCTGGACTGGCTCGCAAACAGCAGAGATGCCTGTCGAAGTCAGCGGTAAAGTAGCGCAGCGCCCTGCCCTCGCCTAGGCCTGCAAAGCTCTCATCGTAGAGTCGGCGGCAACATCGTGAAAAGACATGCAGGCGGCGCCATTGCGCGGAAACGAGCCGTTCAGAGATTTGGCCAACGACCGAGTCCGGCGCAACCCTTCCAGTTCGAGAACCCGAAGAATTGGATCGAAACAGCCTCTCACAGGTCAGGACGCGGACGGCCACTTTGCGCCGCACATCGGTCGTTGAGTAGACCCAAGCCGCATTCCAAAAGCGGCCATTTGCGCGAATAGCCAAGGTGTGACCTTAGGCCAAAGACATAGGGGTGACGGCAAAGACAGGTGGGTTAAGGTGTTCACAGAGCCCCGAGAAATAGCCTGATCACGATGGCGTTGGCGATGTCGACGAAGAACGCGCCGACCAGCGGCACGACGAGGAATGCCACGTGCGAGGGCCCGTGGCGTTGGGTCACGGCCGTCATGTTGGCCATTGCGGTCGGCGTCGCGCCAAGACCGAAGCCGATGAAGCCGGCCGACACCACTGCCGCGTCGTAATTTCGCCCGAGCGCCCGGAAGCAGATATAGACCGCAAACAGCACCGCAAGGACCAGTTGCAGCGCGAGCAGCACCGACAGCGGGCCGGCTAGCTCGGCCAGCGTCCACAGCTTCATGCTCATCAGCGACATAGCGAGGAACACGCCGAGCGACGCCTCCGCAATCAGCGCCAGCGCAGCCGTCCGGCTCGGCCATGCGCCGTCCGGCAGCACGCGGGGCACGAGATTCGTGAGCACGATCCCGGCGGCGAGGCATGGAAGAAAGAGCGGCATCTTCACCCCGACGCTCTCGAGCCATGCGTGGCCGAGGATGCCGATGATGCCGGCGAGATGAATGGCCAGGATCGCGTGCAGGAAGGAGAAGTAGTCGATCTGCGGAAGCTCGGCATCGGCGCTCACACCGACGTCATATGCCTGCTCTGGCTGCGCCTCGAGCCCGTTGCGCTGGATCAGGTAGCGGGCGATAGGCCCGCCGGCGAGGCTCGCCATGACGAGCCCCATGGTTGCACAGACGACACCGATCTCCATTGCGCTGGCGACGCCGCGCGTCTCGGCGATGACAGGCGCCCAGGCGATGGCGGTGCCGTGGCCCCCGGTCATCGAAATGCTGGCGGCAAGCAGCCCGATGGACGGGTCGAGCCCGAGGATGCCGGCTGCGCCGATGCCGACCGCGTTCGCCACGACCATGAAAGCCACGGTAACCGCCAGCAGAACCGCCAGCGGTCTGCCGCCCCGTGCAAGATCTCCGACATGGGCGTTGAGGCCAATCACGGTGAAGAAATAGACGAGCAGTATGTCGCGCGCCGCAAGGTCGAAATCGATCTTGATGCCGGAGAAGAGATAGACCAGCCCGATCGCAAACGAGAAGAGCAGGCCACCTGTCACCGGCTCCGGGATGTTGTATTTGCGAAGGAATGCGAAACGCTGATTGAGCGCCTTACCCACGAAGAGCACTACGACGCCTGCGGTGACCGCAAGGAACGGTTGCACGCGCAGCACCCCAGTATCGAAATCAATCATCTCGCCCCCGCGCGATGCCTGCGGTAGCACACTCTGATGGCCACCATTTTTGCAGACAATCATCAATATTGCCGACTATGCGGAAGCCAGCAATAGCGGATCATCGGTAGATTTTTCCGGACGAGCGCAGGGCCAGCTTGCGTCTCAGCGCAGAAACGCCTCCGCCGACCATCGGTCTTTTAGCCGTGCGAGTTCAGCAACCGTTCGGTACTTCTTTGGCTTGCTTGGATCGTCTTCGGCGACAGCCATAGTTCGTGACGAGCTTTCCATGGGATGTGTAGTCGCGCCCCGGTTGGAATATTGCCAATCGGGTGACAGCTAACGTGACGTCATGGCTTAATATGTCTTCTTCCTTTATAGTCTGGCGCATGCGCCCGCACGGGCGTAGGACGCGCAAAAATCCAACGAGCCTATAAGCCATGCAAAGCGGGCTTCCGCTGACGCTGAACGGGCCATCAACAGGGGGGGAACGGGACATGAAAAAAACGGCGGCAACCGGCTTTGCGGCGGCAATGACTTTCGCCGTTGGTCTCGTATCAACACCCTCTCCGGTGATGGCTCAGGAACCGGCCAAGCCCAATATCCTAGTGATCATGGGCGACGACGTCGGCTACTGGAACATCAGCGCCTACAATCGAGGTATGATGGGATATCGAACCCCCAACATTGATCGCATCGCGAATGAGGGAGCGATTTTCACCGACTATTACGGCCAGCAATCGTGCACAGCCGGCCGCGCAGCGTTCATCACCGGACAGAGTCCGTTACGGACCGGTCTTTTGAAAGTCGGATTGCCGTCCGCGAAAGAGGGACTTTCCGAAAAAGACCCGACGATCGCGGATATGCTTAAGCCGCAAGGCTACGTGACAGGGCAATTCGGAAAGAACCATCTCGGCGACCGCAACGAGTTTTTGCCGACGGTGCACGGCTTCGATGAGTTCTTCGGCAACCTCTACCACCTCAATGCCGAGGACGAGCCCGAACATCCCGATTACCCAAAGGACCCGGCCTTCAGGGCCCAGTTTGGTCCGCGCGGCGTCATGAAATGTCTGGCGACCGCCACCGATACCCCCGGCGACGATCCCCGGTTCGGGCCTTGGGGCAAACAGAAGTGCGAAGATACCGGGCCGCTGACCAAGAAGCGCATGGAGACCATCGACGGGGAATTCCTTTCGGCTTCGATGGACTTCATTGACCGCGCCCATCGGGACCAGAAGCCTTTCTTCGTCTGGTTCAATCCGAGCCGCATGCACATTTGGACCCGCCTCAAGCCCGAGTCGCAGGGCAAGACCGGACTCGGCATCTACCCGGACGGCATGGTCGAGCATGACGGGCAAGTCGGCGAGATCCTGAAGAAGCTCGATGATCTCGGCATCGCCGACAACACAATCGTCATCTACACCACCGACAACGGCGCTGAGACCTTTTCCTGGCCCGACGGCGGCACAACGCCATTCCGCGGTGAAAAGAACACCAACTGGGAAGGCGGCTATCGCGTGCCGGCGATGGTGCGCTGGCCCGGTCTGGTGCCGCCGCGCGTCGAGATCAACGACATCTTCTCCGCCGAGGACTGGGCGACGACGCTCGTGGCAGCAGCCGGCGAGCCCGACATCAAGAACAAGCTTCTGCAGGGCTACGATGCCGCGGGGAAGAACTTCCGCGTTCACCTCGACGGCTACGACCAGCGTGATCTTCTGGTTGGCAAAGGTTCCGACAAGCGCAAGGAGTTCTTCTACTGGACTGATGACGGCAACCTCGCGGGTCTCCGTTACCAACAGTGGAAGGCTGTTTTCATGGAACAGCAGGCGGAGGGCTTCGACGTCTGGGCACAGCCGATGGTGCAACTGCGTTTGCCAATGCTGTTCAACCTGCGCTCGGACCCGTTCGAACGCGCACAGCACGAGGCGGGAGACTATGTGCGGTGGTTCGTCGAGCACGCCTTCGTTCTTGTTCCGGCACAAGCAATTGTTGGTCAGCATCTGATGAGCTTCAAGGAGTTTCCACCGCGGCAGGAGCCCGGCTCTTTCTCGGTCGAACAGGCAATGGAAAAGCTCAGGAATCCGCCGTCGAGCAATTAGAAGCGCGGCGGTATGAGATAGAACAGAGGACGATATGCTGCCGCGAGATGCCTCGGTTGCGAATACGACAGCAAGGGCGTCACAGATTCGGTGTTATGCGCCACAGCGGACATCCAAACGGATATGATTGAATGATCTTCGGTCCTCGATTCCTCGAATGATCTGCTTCAAGCCAGTCTGCGCGAAACCGGTCTGATCAAAGGCATATTCGTATTCAACCGTCGTTCGCCGCAAGCCGCTTGCCAACCTTGATTCAACGGAGGACTGTATCGACCGCCGCCTCAACTTTTGCTTTGCTCAGCCGTATTGCCTCAGCAAAGTCTGTCGTGGTTTGGTTGCAACATCTGTTAACCTCGCGGTGAAATGGTCATCGACGAGGTGAAATGATGCAGTCGATCGCGTGCCGTTACATCCAACCAGCCGCGCGGCTCGCTTCCAATGTCATGCTCATCTGTACCATCGGTTTTGCGGCGTTCCCAGCCCGCGCGGATGAAGGCGGGGTGAGTTTCTGGCTCCCCGGCCAGTACGGCAGTTTCGCGGCGATCGCGCCGGCACCGGGCTTCTCGCTCCCGATGGTCACGTACGGATATTCCGGAAAGGTCGGGGCGAGCACGACACTGCCGCGCGGCGACAATCTCGCCCTCGGACTGGACGGGCAGTTTGTGGGCCAGTTCTTTGTCCCGAGCTATGCACCCGAGTTCAAGATTTTCGACGCGCAACCTAACTTCTCTCTCGCCTTCCTGCCTGCATATTCCGAGGCATCCGCACAAGTCCAGTTGGGCGGTCTCGGTATAGAGCGCTCGGACAGAGTCGCGGGCTTTGGCGATCTGTATCCGACCGCGCAGCTCTTCTGGAACTCCGGAGGCGTGCATAACTGGATGGCTTACGTCGCCGGCGACATTCCAGTGGGCACGTACGATTCCGACCGGCTCGCCAACATCGGAATTGGCCACGCCGCGATCGATGTCGGCGGTGCGTATACATACCTGAACACCGCCACGGGCAGGGAGTTCTCGGGAACGCTGGGATTTACCTACAACTTTGAGAATACGTCCACCGACTACACCAACGGCATCGATGCCCACTTCGATTGGGCAGCGGCGCAGTTCTTAAACGAGAACTTCTTCATCGGCGTGGTGGGTTACGTCTACCAGCAATTGACCCCGGACAAAGGCCAACCAGCAATTTTGGGCGACTTCGAATCACGTACAATCGCGATTGGCCCGCAGATCGGTTACAACTTCTCCGCTCGTGGCGTACCTATCTATACCAATCTGCGCGGCTACTTCGAATTCGATACCAAGAACCGAATGAAGGGCCAAGGCGTGTTCCTGACTGTGAATCTACCACTGTCGGCGCTGGGCAAGGCCAAATAAATCAATCGCGGTGGTCTCCTGCACCAAGGCCTGCAACAGGCGAGAGGCACGCGACCTTCCGCAATGTCACACCGAGCGCCGAACGCCGCAAAGCACGATCGCGCGCTCGATGCATAAACTATTCAAAACCGCGTCATGTTCGCGGCGGGCCGATTAGGCGCGTGAACTAGGGTCGCCTTGTACTCCTCCACAGCCTTCAGCAGAGGTCCTAGCACCCAGTTGTACATCTCGCCGATATTGTGCTCCTCCTGCAGGTCAGCCTCGATATTGAACACTTTGGGATAGCCATTCATGGGGGCCGCGCTAACACCTATTCCCCCCATCAGCGTGGCGCCGCCCGCGCCGCTGCGGCCAGGTGCAACATCGGCAAAATAGGCACGAAATTGCTTCCAGCGCACCGCCAGAAGATCGGCACCGACGAAGGTCAGGAGATGCTCCCGACGACCAACACTATCATTGCCGAGTAGCAGATCGCTCTGGTCAATACCGTCGATTGGCCTGTCGTCGGGCACCCTGCCACCTGCAAACCTTGCGAAGGTTGGGAAGAAATCCATGATCGAGAACATGGCGTAGGATGAACCCACTTGAATTTGGCCCGGCCAACGGATAATGGCGGCGGTGCGGATTGCTCCCTCACTCACGTCGCCAAGCGCGCCGCGATATGGTCCGGACGATCCAATATCCGGCATGTCGCCGCCGAAAGCGCTCGCCCCGGGTCCGTCGGGGGCATTGTCGGAAGCGAACACCACGATCGTGTTTTGATCCAGCGCAAGCTCTTTTAATGTATCGAGCATCTTGCCGACGATAGCGTCGCCTTCCATCAGAGAATCGCCGAACTGACCGATTCTCGAAGCTCCTTCGAAGCGCTTTGATGGCAGGTTCGGAAAGTGTGTCCTGGAGATTGGCAGGTAGAGAAAGAACGGCTTGCCCGCTGCCTTTTGGCGCGACATGAAATCGATGCCGTGGTCCACCAATTCCCAGTCGACATCGCGCCGCACTTCTTCAGTATAGGGTTTGACCACCGTCAGTGGCTCGCCTCGTTTGGCCTCGACGATCTGTGGTCCCTTGTCGAGCGGCATGTCAAAGGTCTTGGTCTGATGGCCCTGGCGTATCATGCCGAACGCGTCCCAAGTGTCACCTGGAGGGATGCCGTAGAACTCGTCGAAACCCTGGTTTTGAGGCTGGCTGTAGGTTTGTGCTCCAAGATGCCATTTACCGAATATGGCAGTTGCGTAGCCAGCGTCATGCAGCATCTCGGCCATTGTGACTTCATTGGCTGGCAACGAGATGTCAGTGCCGCCCACCAGAACCAGCGACAGACCGGAGCGAATGGAATAGCGGCCTGTCATCAACGCGGCGCGTGACGGCGTACAGGATGGCTCGACCAGAAACTGGGTCAGCTTAAGACCTTCGGCCGCGAGTTGATCAATACGTGGCGTCGGTGCCCCGCGTAGTTCTCCACCACCGTAGACGCCAAGGTCGCCATAACCTGTATTGTCAGCGAGAATGAAGAGGATATTTGGCTTCTGTTGTTGCGCAAGTGCCGGGCCGGCTGCGGACGCAATGGCACCAATTGCGAATAGACTTGCGCGTAGCTTTCGAGTGATCGTCATCGGTCGACCTCTTTTGTTGGCATCATTCAGTTTGCGAGCTGCAACGGGTGCAGCCTTCAATGCTAAGCGCGTCCTACCAGTCGTTCGACTCTTCGCCGCTGATGCTATCCGGTCGGGTTCTCCAACGATACTGCCCTTAGGGGAAATGCAGCATAGCGTCGGGCTCATTGTTGAGCGGCGGTCGGCATCGACTAGACAACTGTCAGAATGCGAAGGTTGCGAACTAAATTCTGCAACCGAAAAGGGCGCAATGTCAGACGAGCGCAGTTGAGCACGCCTAGGCGCGCCGGATCATCCGTCCAAGCCTTCGGCAGATAGAGCGCCCGGTCGATGAAGGCATGGCCGTGGCGTGAGACATAGGACGCAAAGACGCCGATCTGGCAGTTGGTGATCTTGCCGGCCGAACCCGTATATTGCCGAGCCACCCCGCATGACGCCTTGCCCTGTTTCAGAAAGCCGGTCTCATCGATGACCAGCAGCGCGTCGGGATCGGCCAGTGTTTCCAAAGCGTAGTCCCGCACAACCCTTCTCAAGGGCGAGCCGGACGGCGCGTTCCCTCAATGTCGGCTTGGGACCACCGGCAAGCCGGATCCCCTCCGCGCGATCGCGATCACGCTTCCGAATCTTGATAGCGGGCTCTGGCGTGGTTTCGAGGGGAATCGGCAGCACATAGTTCGCGGTTTCGTTCAGCCCGGGGAGCCACCGCCTTCTCTACGATACGGCCGATCCTGCGCGCAGTTTGCGATGTTCCTTACGCTTCAATTTGGTTCGCTTCTGCTAAAATGGTTGCAAACAGCAGAGACGCCTATCGAAGTCAGGGTAAGTTAGCGTGGCGCCTTGCCTTCGCCTAGACCTGCAAAGCGCTCATCGTAGAGTCGGCGGCGACATCATGAAAAGACATAGACTCGGCGCGATTGCGCCGAAACGAGCCGTCTCAGAGATTCGGCCGGCGAAACCTTCCAACACGAGAACCGGAAGAAGCGACCGATCCGGACATTCCGGTCCTAAAGCTAAACAGCTGCGATCAAGCCCGCCTCCAGACTGCACAATGACCATGAGACTGGAGATCGACTCGCATCACACATCCTGTGCTATTTGTGATAATGTGACTGAGGCGGTGACATGCTGCAGCATCTACGAGTCCAAGCTCAAGGTTCCGATGCCGCCGACCAGACGCGGCAGTGGACGAGTTCAATTTGGCTCGCTGTTGTCGTCGGTATCGCGTATTTCCTGGCGGCACAGTTAAGCCTTTCCCTACTCACTCCTGATGGCGTGGCCGTGTTCTGGCCCGCCGCTGGTATCGCCGCGGGCACGTTGATCGCCCTTGGGCCAAGAGCGCGATTGGGGGTTGTGGTTGGGACGATGATCGCCACCATCGCGGCCAATCTCTTGGGTGACCGAGACCTCGGGAGCGCCACCGTCTTCGCCGTATGCAATGGGGTGGAAGCCCTGCTTACAGCTAGTCTGATCGAGCGCTACTTCGGTTCCGGAGTGAGTCTCAACCGCCTGCGCAACGTGCTGGGACTGTTAGGGGCGGCGATCGTCGGTGCCGCCGCATCCGGGATCGGCGGGAGCTTGGGCTTCACTTTATTCTATGGCGCGACGACATCGATTTTTGCCATTTGGCAAAACTGGTTCTTATCCGACGCGCTTGGCATCGTCACGACTGCGCCGCTGGTGATCGGCCTCGCCTCAGCAGCACGCGAGCCGCCGCCGCAAAGCGAGGCAATCGAAGGTCTCTTGGCTCTGGCGGCGGTAGCCGCGATGAGCCTCGTCGTCATTTCCCTGCCAGCGGAGCCTTGGAAAACAGTAGTGCCGATCGCGCTACTATTCCCGTTACTCTTGTGGATAGCGGCCCGTTGCCGGCCGATCTTCGCTTCGGCAGCGGCGTTCATTGTTGCCGTTGCAATAGTGTGGACGACGACGTTTGGAATTGGCCATTTCGGCGACCCGGATCTTCCGGTTGCGGACCGCATCCTTGCCGCTCAAGCCGGCATACTGATGGTTGCGCTCTGCGCAACCGTCCTTGCTGCGCTGTTCGCCGAGCGGCGTCAGCACGAGGACGCGCTCATTGAGAGCGAAGCCCGCTTGCAAGAGGCGCTGTCGGCAGGGGCGGCCACGGCGTTCGTTTGGGATGTCCGGACGGGCTCGTCGCTGCGCAGCGCAAACGCCGCGCAGATCCTGGGTTATGAGCCGCGGCAAACGCTGACCGCCGGTAACTTTCTCTCGAGAGTCCATCCGGACGACCGCGGGCGCTTCAAAGCGCTCGTCCGCGGTGTCCGCCCCGAAAGCCCCACATATACCGTAACATTCCGCTTCAAGCGCTGCGACGGTTGGGAAGTCTGGCTAGAGGAAGTGGCCAAGGCCGAGTTCGATGCAATGGGGCGCCTTGTATGCCTCAAGGGCCTCACTGTTGACGTCACCGAACGCAAGCGGTCTGAGGAGCACCAACGCCTGTTGGTCGCCGAACTGGATCATCGCGTCAAGAACTTGCTGGCACGCGTTTCCGTCGTCATCACGGATACGAGCCCGGGCAGTGGTTCGCTGGACGAATACATTCAAGCACTCGATAGGCGCATTCAATCCATGGCCGCCGCCCACTCGCTACTCAGCCAGAATCGTTGGCACGGCGTTGACCTCATGGACCTTGTCCGCCATCAGCTTGCGCCCTACGCGACGGACGCAAACATAACGATCCGTGGCTCCAACTTCACACTCACGGTCGCGGAGACACAGGGGTTGGCGATGGTGCTCAACGAGCTGGCAACGAACGCTGCGAAGTACGGCGCACTGTCGACCAGAAACGGCCGGGTGGAGGTGGTCTGTAACCGCGGGCCTAGCGAGAATGCGACAAACCTGTCGATCGTATGGCGTGAGATTGGCGGCCCCGCAATTGCGGCTTCGCCGCAATGCGGATACGGCGTCAGCCTCATTCGTGATCTTATCCCTCACGAGCTCGGCGGTTCGGTCGACCTCGTATTTGCATCCGACGGCGTTTGCTGCAGAATTGAGTTTCCTGTCAAGGCCGTGACCGTGACAGACATAAAGGGAGCCACTTCCGGCCATCCAGCAGCTAGCGTGACGTCACTTGACGCACCGTTGCAATAAGATGTGCCGCGCTAACGGGTTTATGCAAGATAGCTTCAACTTTGCCCGGTGCTAGCGGAACGACCTCGTAGCCGGTAATGACGATGACACTGATCCCTTGATCTTGCAGACGGTCAATCAGGTCATGGGCGGGCTCGCCGTCTCGGAGGCTAAAGTCGACGAGCGCTACATCAGGGCGGCGTTCGGAGATGAGGCGCTCGGCGTCGGCTGCGGTTGCAACGGGCCCGGCCAAGTCAGCCCCCAACGCGTTAAGCAGCCTCGTCATAGCTCTTGCGAGGTGCCAGGAATCCTCAACCAAGAGGATACGCACGCCCGTCAACGACCCGGCTGTGGGCGGGTCGCGGTGGCTGGGTGAAGTCACCGGCTCCTCAACACATTACATTGGGCCCACCTCTATCCTGAACGTTACTGACCTGCCACAGGTAATTTCCTCCAAACTGGAGTTTCGGCTCTCAAGGAATACGTCGGCTCGACCGGCTTGACTTCAGCTTGCGAGAATCGCGCTCACGTATCGACACGCCCAACCTTGCCGTGGAATACCACGTAGAAGCCGATCGTATAGGCAACGATGACAGGCAGGACGACAATTCCACCATAAAAGAAAAACAGCAGCGAATTTTCCTGGGCAGCAGCGTCGGCTACGGTGATCGCGTAGGGGATAGGTAAGGCCAGAACATCACGCCAAGTGTCAGAAATGCTGTACAAAAAACGCCGCCGTCATCGCAAAGGGAACAGTGTTTCGCCGCGCCCGCCCGCTGACGAGTACGCCCAGCAGGCCGGCAACGCTTAGCAGCGGAAATATAAGCCCCCAGTGGCGGAGTTGCAGATTGCTCTGTGCAATTGCCCCGGCATCGAACGTCAGCGATGTTATGAAGGCCACAGCAAGTGCCGCGAACACTCCTGCGACCAGCCATGGGATACGCGAATAGGCCCAGTCCTGCAGATGACCCTCGTTGGGAAGTCGGCGAGATTTCTGTGTGACGCGTTCACCTTCGCTACTGGCGGCGCTCTGGTAGCAAGGCCGTAGGTTGATTTCTCGAGGGCCAAACGCGCCTGCAGAGTTCGGTGCATAATCTGCACCCACACAGCTGGCACCAGTTTCGGTCTTTTCACTGTTCCGTGCTAGAACCGGCTGAAACGTCGTGACCCGCGCTTGCTAGAGATTTCCGCCTCGCGAAGCGCAGGATAACACCTAGCGAAGCCGCGATTGGTATCGCTAGCAAGACACCGATGAAGCCAAACAGCCACCCAAAGGCGAACAGCGCAAACATCATCCAGACTGGATTGAGGTTGACGCGACGACCGATGAGGCGCGGCGACAGCACATAGTCGGCAAGCATTTCACCAACGATGAAGATGCCCCCCACAACAGCAACAGGTGCCCAATCGGGCCAGAACTGGTCCACCGCAACGCATACGGACACCAAGATCCCGGTAGCTGCCCCAAGATAGGGAACGAAACTGATGAGGCCTGCAGTGATGCCGATCAAAATGGCATGATTGAGTCCGGTCAGCTTCAAAGCAGCGGCATAAATGACGGCAAGAACGAGGCAGATGACGACCTGACCGCGCACGAAGCCGGCAACAGTATCGTGGATTTCGCGCCCCAGCGCCCGAACATCGTCGCGGTACTCCGGAGCAAACCAGCCATCGACCGTTGCAATCATTCGATGCCAGTCAATCGCCAGATAGATGGCGATGATTGGCGTGACGACGAGCAGGGAAAGAAGAGAAATCAAGGCTCTTCCGCTCGACCATAGCGAGGTAACGACGCCGTCGAGCCATTTGCTGCCCACCGTCCTCACGACATCGACAGACGATTGCTCGATGTGAAGATTCTCACCCATGACACTACGCATCCAGGGGCCACTTGCATTGGTCGCAAGGGACTGCAGACGCGTGATGTAGCGGGGAAACTCCTCAACAAAAAATCTGAGTTCGCCAATAATTACCGGGAGCATGACCAACATTACCCCGATAATGCCCACGATCAGCGGCAAGAAGACGGCTAGTGCTGCAAGGGTTCGCTTGATCCCGAACCGCTCCAACCTGTCGACCGCCGGAACGAGGAGATAGGCGAGCAATGTGCCTACGACAAATGGCAGCAGGATTTCGCGCAACAGCACCAGCGCAACCAAGGCGACTGCGGAAACCCCAATCCAGAACGTAGCTGGTTGCGCAATTCTCATCGACCTTCTCCCCACATCCCGTTTCGAGCTCAACTGTCGGCCATTCGGCGCACGTGTCCTCGGATCCAATGGAGGGGCGACGGTTAGATTTTCCTTTGTCAATTCTCTATCAAGCTGGCGAAGGCGATCTCACCATCGGTAATGTAATGGTTGACGTTTCCGGTCTGCAGACGTGAACCGGACTGGTGCAATACGACATCCCCGATCACCCGCTTCGTCTTCAGCTGGGTGACTATGTAGTCTCGTTCAGCATTCGTGTCTGAATCGGTAGCGTGTGTCACTTGGAGCGTCAGCCTGGTTAGCGATAATCCGGTATCTCTTGTGCCCGCCCCGACCCACAGGACACGCTGATCGTTCGGCGGTCTATCCGTATTTAGCCAGAAGCTTGCTGCCGTGATATCGTCGCTCGAGTGGGAGAGGCTCAGCGCCCAGAAGCGGATATGATGGCGCTTGCGCGGACTGTCGTTGATGGGCTGTTGAAAACCCATGTCCTGCCTTCGTCCAAAGAGATAGAGCGTGCTGAATGGGGCAGTGGGATACGAAGAGTTGAGCAGGAACGCTCGTGCCATCCGCCACGAGCTTGCAACCCCCAAACGATCAGCGGTTGACCAGCCCGCTGCTGCAAATGCATCGCAGAGTTGTTGACGGGTCCCGATCAGGACTAGGTTTACTGGATCGCCGGGCAAGCCGTCTCCGGTGATTGAGTATCTTGGAATGAGTCTCCGGTGCAGAACCTTAAGGCCCATTCGGACTGCGTTTGGCAAAATGACATAGGCAGCAAGCCCGTAGGTAAGACCTACGGCTAGGACCCATGGAAGCCTGCGGTCCGCAGTATCGAAAACGATAAAGACTATGAGCCAAACGCTGACTACTCCCAGACAGATGATGAGAAATCTCTGGAATAACCGCGTAAGTGTACTCAAAATTCATTGTCCCGTATGGCGCCAATAGCCTCGGCGTCGACTTCCCGGTTCGTGCCCGGATTCTGCCGATTGAGCATAGCCGCCGTCAGACCATTTCTACCTCACGTTTCGTCGTCACGATATTGCTCTTTGGGGAAGTGCTATCGGCAAAGGTCTTGTTGGTCCCGAACCGCGCGGCCGGTCCATTCGTATGCAAACGTCGGTGGAAGGCATTTTTTGGGCGCGAAACAGACATTTGGCGGTGAAAACGCGGCTGCGCGCACATCGTTCGGGACGACGGGTTCGCAGGCAGGTTTTGGATGCGGGCCGGATCATGCCGCCTCCTGATCGGCGGCGCGACAAATGCCGTAGCCAACCTTGACGAGCAGACCCTCATCGCACATGCGGGCCAGATAACAGCGGGGAATTCCAATGTCGGTTAGATCGCACGTTCGCACTTCACCCTTTTCGCGTACGAGTGCGACAGCGCGCGCTCTGAGGGATGGCTTCGGCCCGCCGGCCAATCGGGTGCGCTCAGCGCGCTCGCGGTCGCGCTTCCGAACCTTGATAGTGGGCTGTGGCGTAGTTTCGAGGGGGATCGGCAGTTCGTAGTTCGCAGTTTCGTTCAGCCCGGCCAGCCACTTCAGATCAAAATTGCGAACACCGCTTACACGCGGTTCCACTCCAGAGCCGCTTTCGTACGTGGCGAAAGTCTGTAGGCCGATCCTGGCAATCCAAGCGTCCCTCGCCGATGTGCCGCTGATCCGCCCGACCCACCGCATCGACCGCAGCCGCCTATCCGGCCTGCGTCCGACATGCGACAGGCTGATCATTCGGCCCGCTCCCTTGCAGCCAGCACTGAAACCCGGTGTTAACGTCGTTCGCGGCTTAGAAGATGCGGCCGCAGCTTGAAAGTGTAGGGTACAGCTCGCTGCCAGACAGGGAGGCGAAAATGAAATTGCTCGGGATTGCGCTCTTGTGCACGGGCATGATCAGCGTAGCAATGCCGGCCGTTCGCGCTGAGGATCAGCTTGTTCCGCCTAACCACGTAGAAGCGCCGGAGCCGGCAGTTCATTGCGAGGGCCAAAACTGCCTTCCACCAGCCGATAACCCTGTCGAGGAATGCAAGGGGCAGGATTGCACGCCGGCTGCGCCGGTCGACCCAGGCCCGCAGATTGAACAGGTCGACTGAACAGCATCAGCCGCAACTACGAAGGTGATCGCAGATCCGTGGAAAAGGTTGGATTTCAGGTCCTCTCCCTCGCCAGGATGTACCAATGGGACTAAAGCGCGTCGCGTTTGACCGACCTCATGCGACGCGCTTTAGGTTTTTTGTTTTTACGCATGTCGCTACCGCAAAACCACTGCACACTTTTGCGCGACATGCACTCATATCTGGCATCACGGCGTGCACGGCCCTACTCCGGTACAACGGGCTGCAATCGGAACGGTGGTTTGGCCTCTGCATAGCCTTTCAGAGGTGTCTTTGATCATTGCTTGAGGAACGCGCCCGTGTAGGTCTGGCCGGCAAGCCTGACGGCTCCGGCCAGGCTCCGTCGGACCCGATGACGAAATTGACGTCCGCGCCATTCGGCAGGCGCTCAAGCTTCAACGTCGTCCCTGCAATTCTTCCGGCACCGGCTGCCTCTCCCGGATGGTTATCGCCCAGATTTCCCCACGCATACTTGCGCTAGCCACCGCTGGCGAGATGGTGTTGACGTCCCGGATAGCGTTCCTCCAGCGTGCAATGCGCTCGATCCGTTCCCTCCGGCACGTGCGAAAATCCTGTCGCAGTTCAGACCAGCCGGCGATGAAGCGTTTCGATGGCCTGGAGGCTTCGCTCTCAGGAGGCGGGTTGATTACCTTGCCCAGGTCAGCGATGGCGACAGAGATGCACCTAACCGCGAGGCGCAATTGGCGCCTTGAACCAGCGGCCCCACACGACAAACAGCGACAAGCCAAGCAGCGCAAGATTGAACGGAAGTGCCATCGCGAGCTCGCCGCGGACCGCGTGAAAACCGATGGCCAGCATCTGGATCGTGACGAAGCCGAGCGCGGCCAGCGGCGTGAGGCGTGGCAGGATGCGGGTCAGAGCCGGCAGGATGATGCCGACGGCGCCAAGCAATTCTGACGCGCCGATGAAGCGCAGCAACCACTCGGGGAGCTCAGTCGCGTAGTTGACCCCCATGGCAACCAGGTCGGCGGGCGACAAGAAGCTCTTGCTGACGCCAGCCATGCGGAAGATGCCGGCAAGTGTGACTTGCGCCGACCATAGGCCAATTGCGAGAGCGCGGTTTGGAGCGGGTGCGGCCTTGGTGGCCATTGTATGTTCGGACATTGTTTTCTCCTGTGTCTCTGCCTCGGGAACGGCGTTCACGAGTGCATCTTGTCTGCCGGGTGGCCACGTTTGATGTTTTGGCGCGCTAGCTCGTTTTGCGGAGCATCTCGGCCGTTTCGCGCAGGCCGACGTCGAGCGGCTCGGGCGCGAATCCAAATGCGTTCACGGCCCGTTGGGCGTCGATGATGAACGGGCGATCGAACTGGTAGTAGGTGATGCGCATTTCCCGGAGCATCGGCACGAAAAGGCCGGCGGCCACCAAGCCGGCATGGGGAAGGACGGTCACCCTGGGAGATGGCAATCCATTCAATTGAGCAAAGCGATCGAGAAGTTGCCGGGCCGTCATCGGCGGGTTGGTCGGCACGTGCCAGGCTTTTCCCAACGCATCGAGATCTTGTGCCACCCTCACCAGCAACTTTGCGGAGTCGTTCACGGAGGTCCAGCTACGCGGAACGTCGATCGGAACCGGGGAGATGACCCGCTTACCCTCGAGCAAGGGCTTGGCAAGGGCCAAGGCAAACAGGCTGTTGGGCGGAATATGATCGCTGGCGCGAATTTCGGTCAGCTTCAGCCGTCCCGCCTGATGGCGCCGTAGCGCCTCGCGCCAGAGATCGGCACGGACCCTGAGTTTTGGGTGCGTCGCGACAAGCGGGGTGTCCTCGCTCATCGCGCCGTTCACCTGTCCATAGCCGTAGAGATTGCTGTAACTCGCCAGCACCGCGCCCGTCCTCTCCGCGGCAGTCATCATGGCCTCGAACAGCGGCGGCCACTCGGCCGGCCACCGGTCGTATGCCGGGCTGGCGCAGCAATAGATCGCCGACGCGTCCTGGCTGATCGCGGCCAACTGCTCGGCGTCGGTCGCGTCCGCCGCGACGCGTTCTATCAAAGGGTGCACCGGGCCCGTGCCACGGCGCGTCACGAGCTTGACCTGCTCGCCGGTGCTCGCAAGCAGGTTCGCCGTAGCGGTTCCGACGCTGCTCGCCCCGACAATGACGCTGAAGCTCATGATAGCGCCCGCAGTGCTTCGCCAAGCGTCTCGACAAAGGGCCTTGCGGGCCTGCCGGAAAGCTTTTCGACATCGCCGGTCACAATGTCGTTGCCGCCCCTAGCGAATTTCTGCTGGATCGCGATCACCGCGTCGATCACGACTTCGGGGTAGCCGAACTGGGCGAACCCCGCCCGCAGGGCCGCTTCTGGAGCGGTCTGGAAGCCGATCTCGCGGCCGAGGACTTGCGACGCAATGGCGGCGCGCTCGGCGCCGGTCAAGCTCTGCGGGCCAGTGAGGTTGTAGATCGCTCCGTCATGGCCATCGCTGATGAGCATGCCCGCCGAGGCAGCGGCAATGTCGTTGCGCGAAATGAAGGCGACTTTGTTTTCGGCCAAGCCAAAAATCTGATTGGTGTGGGGCGCCGCCACCTCCATGGCGAAGCTCTCCGTGTAGTAGTT
Organism: Mesorhizobium sp. WSM4848; assembly: GCF_055811375.1. NCBI lineage: Bacteria > Pseudomonadati > Pseudomonadota > Alphaproteobacteria > Hyphomicrobiales > Phyllobacteriaceae > Mesorhizobium > Mesorhizobium sp. WSM4848. The sequence continues at coordinate 18,778 of NZ_JBVVPX010000049.1, read as the reverse complement.
CATGCGGAGGATCGTCCATGCCTCGGCCTGCTTGATCAGGGTCTGTTCGCCGCGCCAGTATGAGCCGTGCATGGAGGTGTCTTCGGCCTTCGCCGTTCCAGCAGCCGAGAGAAACACGACGTGCCCCACACCGGCCGCAACAGCCGCTTCGATCGCGGCAGCGTTCTGCCGCGACCGCGCGCCAGGAGCCAGATCAACGGTCGGGATCAGCAAGAGCCGATCGAGACCGGCATAGGTATTGGCCAGCGTATCGGGCCGGTCATAGTCGCCGGCCCGCTTCTCCCATTCTCCGGTCACCTTCTCCGGCGTACGGCTGATCGCGATGACATCGTGACCCTGTGCCCGTACTGCGAGTTCCGCCAGGACGGCCTGCCCAAGGTGCCCACTGGCGCCGTTGATTCCAATTTTCATGATTGATTTCCTTGCGAACAAAATGTTCGTAAGGTCATATCGGTGCATTAGGCAAACGCGCAAGATTGCACTATTTTGTCCATCACGATCAAAAGTGTGCGCGATACAAACGGAGAACAGAGGATGAAGGCCGGCAACGCACTCCATCACGATGAAGCAGCAAGGGACGAGTGCCGGGCCCTCGGCCAGATACTCGACCGGGTCGGGGACAAGTGGACTGTCATGGCCGTGGGAGCCTTGAAGGACGGGCCGGTGCGCTTTACCGCCCTGCTCCGTCAGATCGGGGGCGTATCCCACCGAATGCTGACCTTGACGCTACGAGGGCTGGAGGAAGACGGGCTGGTCAAGCGCACCAGTTTTCCGACCATCCCCCCGAAAGTCACGTACGAGCTGACCCCGCTTGGCCACTCGCTCATCGAGCCGCTCCGGGCATTGTCGCAGTGGGCGGTCAAGCACCGGCCCGAAATTGAGAGCGCCCGACAGGCGTTTCGCGCCGAACGAGATGAGGAAGCCGCCTAGACTGGGCTGCTACGTCCGCTGATCGAGGCGATCGAAATCGCAGCGCGTTGCTTGTTGCCAATGCGCGGCTATGTGGAGCGCCAAGACAATCAGCCGCCTCTAATGCATGTCGCGCAAAAGTGTGCAGCGGTTTTGCGATAACGACATGCATAAAACAATAACCTAAAGCGCGTCGCATGAGGCCGGTCAAACGCGAAGCGCTTTAGGTTTACGACCGCGCGTGCCCGGCTTGGCCGGAGCGCTCTTTCCATATTCGTTCCACCAAGCGGTGAGCGCTTCCATCGTGGGACCAAGCCCCCGCGCCTTTGGGGTGATCTCATACTCGACGCGAGGCGGCACTTCCGCGAACACGGTGCGCGAGACCAGCCCATCCGCTTCGAGCTCGCGCAGTTGAGCCGTCAGCATGTGCTGGGTGATGCCGGGGATCGCTTTTCGCAGCTCTCCGAAGCGGTACACCCGCTGATTGAGCAGCCACATGATCTCCAGCTTCCATTTTCCCGAGAGCATCGCGAAAGCGCGGCGCATCTCGTCCTGCATGGTGAAGCCGTCCTTAGCCATTAGTCTGCTTTTCCATACTTACCGTTGGTTTTTCATCCTACTTGCGCTTATTCATCTTAGGATACATTTTCGATGCGTATCAGGCAACGTTGGAGTTGTCCGGCAGGCAAACGCCAATTCAACGCATTCGACCCGCCGAAGTAGCGGAAGAGCAGGAAGACCTCATGACGGCAATCCATACATACTGGATCAGCACGGTACTCTTATCGCTGCTGTACCTGGCATCCGCCTCCATGTACGCGGCCAAGACAGCCTGGGTGCGGCAAACTCTTGCCGACCTTTACTATCCGGCTCCCTACCTCGTCCCGTTCATGGTCGTCGTGAAGGTTCTCGGCGTAGTCGCCATTTTGTCGCGGGTGAGCGTGCCACTGAGCGATCTCGCCTACGCCGGCATTTTCTACCATCTCATTCTGTCGGGCACGGCGCATTTCGGCGTTCGCAAGCCCAAGGGCGCCTTACCGGCCATCATAGGCTTGGCGCTGCTGGTCGCGTCCTTCGCCACACAAAACGCCGCTCGCGAAGTGCCGTCGCCTTACGCGCTGACCGTGCTGCTTTGACAGGGCGAAGCTCGAACAACCCTTATCGAATGGAGATGAACATGTGTCGACTCGACGGAAAAGTAGCCGTTGTCACAGGCGCCGGTCGCGGCATCGGCCGCGCTACGGCGAAGCTGTTCGCGGCGGAAGGCGCTGATGTGGCGGTTCTTTCGCGCACGCCTGCCAATGTGGGCGCTGTCGTCGCCGACATCGAGGCCGCCGGTGGCGCCGCGCTCGGCGTCGTCTGCGACATCGGCAATGCCGATCAGATCAAGGCGGCGGTGGACAAGGTGGTCGCCGCCTATGGCGGGATCGACATCCTCGTGAACAACGCCTTCGATCCGTCCGCCCCATTCTCGTCCATCATCGACCTGTCGGTAGAGCAACTGCAGCGCAATTTCGAGATTGGCCCGATCGCCTATCTGCGAATGATGCAGGCCAGCTATCCGCACCTCAAGGCTAGCGGAGAGGGCCGAGTCATCAACTTCGGCTCGATGGCAGGCGTGATCGGCCTGGTGGGCTATGGCCCGTACAACATGGCCAAGGAAGCGGTGCGCGCCCTTACCCGGACCGCCGCGCGCGAATGGGGTGCCGACAAGATCACCGTGAACAATGTCCTACCGATCGCGGAGACATGGGGTGCAGAAGCTGATGTGCCGCCGGACCAACCCGCTCGGTCGCTTCGGATCGCCGGAGGAAGATATCGCGCCCGTCGTCCTGTTCCTGGCGAGCAAGGATTCGCAGTTCATTAGCGGCTCCAGCCTCACGCCGGACGGCGGTTCGATCATCGACAGTGCGCGCTGACACAAGGGCTCCGATTCTACGCCACGGCCTCCATTTGCGCGATCGGTGGGCGACCTGTCTTGCAACGCGCATGGCGCTTGGCCAAAGCATCAAGCCGCCTTGCACTCGGCGGCACGATAGAGCCCGTAACCGACCTTGATGAGCAGACCCTCGTCGCACATCCGGGCCAGGTAGCAGCGAGGGACACCGATGTCCGTGATGTCACGCGTTCGCACTACCCCTCGCTCTCGGGCGAGCGCGACTGCGCGCGCTCTCAACGAAGGCTTTGGGCCGCCGGCGAGGCGTAGCCTTTCCGCGCGATCCCGGTCGCGTTTGCGCATTTTGGCCAGCTTTGGCGTAGTCGGGAGTAGGGAAATCGAGAACTCGTAGTTCGCATCTTCTACGACCCCGGCGAGCCAAAACCACCAGAAGAGTCTTGAAGCCCAAGGATTGCAAGGGTTTCCGACAGCGAAGCTCTAGCGAGATAATCGCTGAGCAGATTGCCGCGAAGTATCCCATCGACGATCAAGCGAACGATCACCTCGCCGTCGATAATGGCGCTTTCGACGTTCAGCCTCTTGGCTGTCATCGGCCAGGTCGCGATACTTGGCTGTCCAATCAAGATCCCGCCTGGTGAAGATGCGAACCTCCTCGTTGTCGATGAGGATTTGAGAGCGGTAACCGTCGAATTTGACCTGGTGAGTCCACCCGTCTCCTTGGGGCAGCTTGGCCACCAAGGTCGGCATCATCGGAGGAATGAACTCTAGCCGGCCAGCACCGGCAGTCACCCGTTTACGCACAGGGTCGAGTCTAGCTCATCCGTTTTGATGGGCTCGGGGAACGGACCATGATCCTTTTGCTAAATTAGCAATGATGCATGTAGCGGCATATAGTTCGCCCGGCCGGCGACCCCAACGCCCCCCCGCCCGCCGGCTAGGCGTGGCGGCCCGATAGTCTCTCGATAGGCTGTCGGGCCGTCCCTAGCAAAATTCGGACGGTAGCGACCAACGTGAGGCGAGATAGAAGCATAAACGCCATTGAGACCTAATCGGAGGTGCGTAGCAGCCCCTCCTCCTCGGCAGCAGCCTCGAACGCCGTTCTTACATCGTCGGGCGTGCGCTCGCCTTTAATGAGAGCGACGCAGGCCTCGATGGCCTCCTTCCACTTAGGTCCCCGCTTGGTCCACTTCATGAGTTCCGCCGCGGCACCCTCGACATTGGTACATACGTAGGTGAGCCCAGGTCGGTCGGTTCCGATGTAGACCGGAGGGTGAAACCAATGGATACCCATGAGGGTGCCGCCGCCATTTTCGCCTGAGTTAAGAACGGTTGCATCGCCAGCCATGGCTACCTCTCCTACCTCCGAATTATCATTGGCCGGCAAACGGGACGGGCAGCACTCGGTTCCGCCGCTGGGCTATGGTCGACAAGCGGTAAGACTGAAGTCCCTGCGTCATGGACATAGGGCTGAGGGCCGGCAACCAGGACATTACCATTGCATTGATCTTGGACCGCCGAGCAAAGTCCCTTCATCGGTGGTTCACCGGGTGCCCGCGGTTTGCCCCTTAACAGCGGGCACCCGAAATCACTCCCCTAACAGCGGAGAGAACTGTGACCCTTATCCAAAGCAGACAGAACGTCGATGAGGTCGCAGGGCGACCCGCAAACGACAATCAAACCCCTGACCAGACAGATTTCTCGGTGGTTGATCTCGTTTCGGCGAGCGACGAAGAGGTCGCTGCCCTTGTCAGGCGAACAGAGAACCTGGCCCTTGCCGTTATTATAGTAATGGCGATTTTCCTGATCCTTGCACCGGTGATCTTCATTGCCATTAGGTATGGGATCTAGGTATGGGATCTGAGATGTCCCGATTAGCGCACAGTAACTTCCAATTTTACGCAATAATTCGATTCTAGCGGCCCGGCTTACATTAGCCCGAGTGTCGCTTGACTTCCCGCCGCACCTTTCGGCACGGCGGGCTGTCCTCCCAGTCGCTTTGGTCAGTCGATAATTTTGATGATCTTACGTGTGCCTGGGTCAACGACAACGGTCCGGTTGTCGACCACAACGGTGCGGTATTTGGTGTTCGGTACTTCATGGAGCTCGACCGTCTCGGGCAGGGTTGAGCCGATATTGAGCTCCACTCCAGGGATTTTGATCGATGCGAGCGGCTGTTTTTTCACGTATTCCCTGATGACCGTCTCCTGTTCAGGCTCGATGACTACGTCCTGAGCGGCAGCGGCACCAATGCCTGCCAGCAGTAGAAATCCCGCGGCGAAAGTTGAAAGACGCATTCTCATAATTGCCTCCTTGCGTGAGTTCTGTTGGCGCTGCACGGCATCGTCTTCGCGCCAGCCCCACCCAACCTCGGGCGGCCGCAAATGTTCCTTGATGGGCTTCGGTCTTCTCAAAGGTAGGATCTAAGTCTGATCTTGCTGTCGCAAAGGACAAGGACGGGTGCAGCCCGGAACCACGACTGCCAGCCACTCGTTGCTTGCCATGGAGGCCGAGACGAGTTCTTCCTCGTCGGTAATACCAGCCGAATAGTTTGCAATGATCCGGGATGCGAGCGCTTCGCGCAGCGAGATCACGATCGTCGACCGGGCCGGAATGATAAAACTCACACATGGCGCCTACGGCGACGAGGAGCAACGTCTCTTCGGCCCAGCCTCCGCCTGATTGTCCGATATCAGACATTAGCTTGAAGGCCGCCGCGTGTTGGCCGTAAATCGTGTTGGTCAGGGTTTCCGGGAGGATTTCTCGATGACTCACTCTTTTCACACAGTCACGGTTGAAACAGCCGCCGAAGCCTACGTTCTGTCCAGAGGCAAGGCCCAGTTCCTCTCCATTGCACAGGCAATCTGCGCCATTCGAACGCTCATGCCGGCTTGCAAGGCCACTGACCACGAGTTGGAGGAGATGTTGGCGGCAGCATGCGTGATTCACGGCGTGCCCGTCGCTTTCGACGCCAAAACAGCCGATGGCGCGTGGCTCCATTCGTAGGGCCGGAAATGTCCGCGCTGGGGCAGAAGCCAAATTCATTGAACGTTCGACAAGCGATTGTCCGCTACCTGATCGATAATGTCGACAACCCGAGCGTTTCGATATTCGAAGTGACCAGTGCCGTGAGGAAGATGTTTCCACTTTGCGAACTCACGGATTGGCAAATTGGCGATCTCTCCGGGCTCTGTTCCAGCCCGGGTTAGAAAGACCCATCTGTCGAATTGGACAGGTCCTCAAATGCGCGAATTTCCTCAAGCCGTGCTTCAAGCGCCGCCCTTGTCGCAGTAACGGCGTCGCTACCGGCCAGGAACTGCTTGGGCGGATTGTCCATGCCAGCGATTTTCACAAGGGCGTCGCCGAGCTTGGCGGGGTCACCCTGCTGCTTGCCGTTGTAGCCGAACCACATGGCTTTGGCGCTGCCTTCTGCAGCATAGTCGTCGATGGTGCTGCTGCCGTACTTGGCGTTCTGATCATCGAGGAGGTCCGTGCGGAAAAAGCCCGGCGCGACGGCTGTGACAGTAATGCCGAATTGAGCGACTTCCTGAGCCACCGACTGCGAAAGGCCTTCGACGGCGAACTTGGCGGCGCTATAGGCCCCGCAATGCTTGAAGCCGATGATTCCGGCGAGCGAACTGACGTTGATAATTTGTCCTGCTCGCTGCTTGCGCATGACCGGAATGACCGCGCGCATGACGTGAACCACGCCGTACAGATTGGTCGAAATCAGCCCATCGATTTCAGCGGTCGTCAACTCTTCGAAATTGCCGAGCAGGCTGTAACCGGCATTGTTGACCAGAACGTCGATGCGGCCGAACGCCTCCATCGCCTTATCGACGGCCGCCTTGGCCCGAATTTCATCGGCCACGTCCAACTGGACGACCGCAAGTCTGTCGCTGGCAACACCACGCAGAGCGTTCCTCATCTTATCGAGATTGCGGCCGGTCGCGACCACCCGATCGCCTGCTCTCAATGCTGCCCTGGCGGTTGCGGCGCCGATGCCGCTGCCAGCCCCTGTGATGAACCAGACTTTGCTGATATCCAACTCCTGTTTTCGATGACCAGGAAGTTAGGTGATGGCGCGGCGGCCGATTAGACGGCATAATCGGCATGAAGTTAGAAATCACATTGATAAATGGCCGGCCGCCCCGGTATGCCTTGTATCGGAGAGCGTCGACCAGAAGTGTGAAGGCGGCAGTATGCTGCCGCCGGCTTGGATAATAGAGGTGGTAGCCAGGATAGGGAGGGCACCAGTCTTCCAGCACCCGGACCAGGCTGCCGTCCGCAACAAGCTGGGATATCTGGTTTTCGAACGTGTACACCAAACACAAGCCATCGACTGCGGCATGCAGGAGCATCTCGTTGTCGTTGAAAATGACCGATCCATTGACCCGGACCTCAAGTTCGACACCGTCCTGCTCGAACTCCCAGGCATAAAGGCCGCCCCCGGTGTTCTGGCGATAGCTCGCGCATCGGTGTTCGCTCAAGTCGCGGGGTGTCTGCGGGACGGGACGATTGGCAAAGTACGACGGGGATCCCACGACTGCCATCCTGACGTCCGGGCTGATCCGGACCGCCACCATATCCTTTTGCACCTGTTCACCCATCCGTATGCCGGCGTCGAAGCGCTCTGCGACAATGTCGGTGAGACCTTCATCGACATGAACCTCCACCGTGATGTCGGGATAATTCTGCAGCAGTTTCGACAAAACGGGCCACAGGACAGTTCGGGCTGCATGCCGGAACGTGGTGATGCGGATCGTGCCTGCAGGCTTGTCGCGAAGCGCCGTGAGCGCAGCAATTTCACTGTCGATATGGTCGAATGCCGGCCGCAGGCTGGTAAGCAGCCTTTCGCCTGCCTCGGTCAGCGACAGGCTGCGCGTCGTTCGCGAGATCAACCGCACGCCGATCCGTTGTTCGAGCATGCGCACCGCATAGCTGAGCGCGGATTGGGAGAGGCCAAGCTTTGCGGCCGCGCGTGTAAAACTCCCCTCCTCGGCAACCGCGATAAACACAGCCCATTCGCTGAAGTCGCCTTTTCTCACCTATAAACCTCATTTCTATATCCATGAGGATTATGGCGGATAATCAGCATGCCTGTCTCGACATATTTATGCTCCGCGCAGCCCCGCCGGCACGAGTCAGCATTCGGGACTGCCTGGTACTGCGCGGATTCCGAACGCCCCGATGGCAGCCGAGCGCCGACAAGGCGGTTATCTGTCTCGCTCGCTGCCGGAACAACAAGCAGCGAGCAGAAGCGGTCTGGCGTAAAAACGACTACGTCAGATTGAACGGCAATTGACGCAGCGGTTTTCCCGTGAGCCGTGCTATGGCGTTGGCAAATGCCGGCGCCAATGGCGGCAAGCCGGGCTCGCCCATGCCGGTGGGCGGTTCGGCGCTTGGCACGATGTGGATATCGAATTCCGGCACGTCCGTGATGCGCGCCACCGTATAGTCGCTGAAGTTGCTCTGCTCGACGACGCCGTCCTTGAGCGTAATTGCAGAGCCTGCCAGGCACATCGACAAGCCCATGATCGCCGCGCCCTGTACCTGCGCCTCCACGGTCAGAGGGTTGACGGCCAGATTGCAGTGAACCCCGGCGGTGACCCGATGCAGTTTAGGCTGTCCGTCGGCAACAGAGGCCACCACCACGTAAGCGACCACTGAGCTGAAGGACTCGTGCACCGCCACACCCCAAGCCCGCCCCTCGGACAATTGCGTCTTGCCGTACCCGCTCTTGTCCACGGCCAGTTGCAATGCGTCACGATGGCGAATGTGCTGATCACCGAAGAGCCGCATGCGGTAGCCTACAGGGTCTTGGTCGGTTGCACGCGCTATATCGTCGAGCAAGGTCTCCATCACGAAAGCGGTATGGGTGGAGCCAACGCTACGCCACCACAGAACCGGCACGTTGGTCTTGGGATGATGCACAGTCAGGCGCATTGGAAGCGGATAGGGGTTTCGCATGCCCTCGGTCGTGGCGGCATCGATGCCGTTCTTCACCATGAACTGCTCGAACACGGTTCCCGTAAGTATGGACTGGCCGACGATGCTGTGATCCCAGGCCAGCACATTGCCTTGATTGTCAAAGCCGATGCGGGCGCGGTGCAGGTGCATTGGGCGGTAGTAGCCGCCCCTCATATCGTCCTCACGGCTCCAAAGCGTACGGATTGGTGCATTCAGCCCCGCCGCCTTGGCGGCCTTGGCTATTTCGCAGGCCTCGATCACGGTATCGTAGGTGCTGGAAAAGCGCCGACCGAAGCCGCCGCCCGACATTTGCACGTTAAGCACGACCTGTTCCGGCTTGAGCCCGAGCGCGGTTGCGGCAGCGGCGGCATCGGGTCCGGCACTTTGGCTCCCCATCCAGATCTCGGCACGATCGTCGGCAAGCCGAACCGTGCAGTTCAGCGGCTCCATCGCCGCGTGGGCGAGATACGGGAACACGAACTCGGCTTCCAGCTTCAGGGGCGCCGTTTCCAATGGCACCATGTCGGAATCGAACTGGCGCGGGCCTGGGCGACTGGCCATCTCGCGATACTGCGCGAGTTGCTGTTCGCTATCGACCTTTTCGACAGCCGATGTATCCCACTCCACCTCAAGGGCATCGCGGCCCTGAGACGCCTGCCAATATCCGTCGGCCACCACGGCCACGCCCTCGGCACCGCGATCCAGCGGCACCCGCAGGACGGCCTTCACGCCTCTGATGGCGCGGGCTGCGCTGTCGTCCAGGGTGGCTATCTTGGCTCCGAAGACCGGAGGACGAGCCACCACGGCCGTCAACTGGCCCGGCAGCTTGAAGTCGATGCCAAAACTCTGTTGGCCGCTGCTCTTCGCTTGAGCGTCCAAACGCCGGGTGGGCTGGCCGACAATACGGAAATCCTCGGGATCCTTTAGCGCAATTTTCTGCGGCACTGGCAGGGCCGTGGCCGCCTCGGCAAGCTCGCCATAACCGAGCTTGCGGCCATCGGAGGCCAGAACCACGCCTGCCTCAGTTCGCAGAGTGGACGCATCCACGTTCCAGCGGGTCGCCGCGGCCGCCAGCAGCATGGCGCGGACACGAGCACCCAGTTCGCGATACTGCGTAAAGCTGTTCTTGATTGTGTTCGAACCGCCGGTAAGGTGCATGCCGAAGAGCGGATCGACATAGGCCATGTCATTGGTGCCGAGTTGGCTGCGCACCAGGTTCCAATCCGCATCGAGTTCTTCGGCAAGGATCATGGGCAATGCCGTTTGGACGCCTTGACCGAACTCCAGCCGATTGATTGTGACCATAACCTCTCCATCGGGCGCGATCTGGACAAATGCAGAGGGCTGCTCGGTTGGCTTCAGACTGGCTGCCGCCTCATCGGCGTCGGTCGACTGCGCGACTGCCAAGTCAGGGAAAATGCCGACAGCCAGGCCGAGGGTCCCCGTCAGCTTGAGAAAGCTGCGGCGTGGCATCGCCTGGGCCGTCGTTGAACGGCCCCGTTCCATGATGTGCTGCAGCGCACGCGGCAGCTCTTTGTGATCTATGTTGGGGAACATATGCGTCTCCTTCAGACGAGAGTGCTGGCGGCGTCGGCTATAGCGGCGCGGATACGGGCATAGGTTCCACATCGGCAGATGTTTCCGGCCATGGCGGAGTCGATCTCTTCGGCGGTCGGCTGCGCGCCGGGCGACAGCGACGCGAGCAAGGCCGTCGCGCTCATGATCTGGCCGCTCTGACAGTAGCCGCATTGCGCGACGTCGTGCCTGACCCATGCAGCGTGGACAGCCGCGCCGACGCGGTCGGTGCCGTCGGTTGTCTTTTCAATCGTGGTGATCTTGCCGCTTTCAACGGCGGAAATTGGTGTGCTGCACGAGCGGATTGCCTCGCCATCCAGATGCACCGTACAAGCGCCACAAAGCGCTGCGCCGCAGCCGAATTTGGTGCCGCTCATTCCTAGCGTGTCACGCAGGACCCAAAGGATCGGGGTTTCGGGGTCAACGTCAACCTCGTGCTCTCGCCCGTTGATATTCATTGAGATCATGGCCGATAGGTTCTCCTGGGTTGCTCCACCCGAACAGGCTTCCCAAGCGGCCTGGAGCTTCCCGGCCGACTGGGACATTGGCAATTTGGTGGCTAGCGCTAAAACTAGTGCGCCGGCCGATGCTGGATTAGACGGCGCAATTTGCATGACCTTAGAAACGTGGTTTCTGAATGCGTCACACGGCACGTCCGCGTTTGCGCGGTCAGCACCGGCATTGCCGTTCACTGGGTTCAAAGAAGGTGCGCAGTGGAACTCAGCAGGCCGGGTCGGTCGATTGGATCGACATGCCGCTGAGCTTGCGCGGAATGGCTGCCCTCAAATGCGTGCTGATCTTGACGTTTGCACCGGCCTTGGAAGTGGACCCCGATGAATCCTGAAGAATTCGCCAATGTCGTATTTGAAGCCCTGGCGATGATTTTGGTTCGGTCCCGGCGGAGTGGGCATAATTTCAACGGGGTTCGCCGACGATGATGCGCGGTGAGAGAGGCGCAAACACGTACCCCGCCCGTGCATCCACAGAATGTGCTATAGTTATAGTCGTTCCACCGTCGATGAGAGGGCAGATGAGCGGACCAAGCGACCTCAATCTCTGGCATCGCATTGAAGGCTACAATTTCGATCAACCCGACATCAATCTGCCCTTCTCGGCCAGGCTTGCCCGAGAAAACGGCTGGCCGCCGGAGTTTGCGCAGCGTGTCGTCGAAGAATACAAAAAATTCGTCTACCTGATGTGCGTCTCTGACGAGATGCTGACCCCTTCGCAGGAAGTCGATGAAGCCTGGCACCTGCACCTCGTGTACACCCGTAGCTACTGGGACAATTTCTGCCGTGGTGTGCTGGGCAGGGATATCCATCACGAACCGACCGAAGGCGGTGCTGCTGAAAACTCCAAATTCCACGATTGCTACAGGCGAACGAAGGAACGGTATCAGGAAGAATTCGGCACCATGCCGCCGTCCGACATCTGGCCGGGCGAGCAGATTCGCTTCGGCGACGCCGAGCGACACACGGTCGTCGAGACATCGCGGTTGCCATATGTCACGAAGAGCCAACTCGGCACCGCTGCCTTCTATGCCTTCTTCGTTTTGTGGGCAGGATCGAGTCTCGATTGGAATACGTCCGCGTGGATGTTGATTGTCGGAATGGCGGCATTCGTCGCCCTTACGCGCCTGCTTCCGGTCGGGCGGCCGCGAAGAAACAGGCGGAACGCTAATGGCGGAGGCTGCGGCAGCGGCTGCGGTGGTGGAGGCGGTGATGGCTGCGGCGCCGGGTGTGGCGGCGGCGGTGAATGAGCAGTTCCGGGCAGGAATGTCTCCTGCCCCGGCCATTCTTCCGGACTCCTGAGGTCTGCTGTGGCCGCCCCTATGTGATACAGCCTTCCCCCCCGCCTAGCGGGCGAACCACTTCATCAGCGCGCTGGTGCGGAATGTGTTTGTGGGTTCGAATCGCAGTACGTACTGCGGCGAACGGCCCTGAAAGGACTGCTGCTTCCGCTTCGAAAAGCACCTGGCAATATTGGGTTGGACGCCTCCGAGCACGCCGCTCCGAATCGACGAGCGCGCGCAGGGTAAAGCCCGTCGAACAAACAACGTTGGAGAGGAATCCTCGGAGACCGGCGAACTTCCACGATCACGCCATAATCAATCTGCCGAACTTTGCTACTCTTTCTTCGTGGCGACCCCCACGCCGCCTGGCCGGCGCCAATCTTGGCAAACCCACCTCCCCCGCCCCCTGCGGCGCCGGCCATCTTTTCACGAATGCATGTCGTGCAAAAGCACGCCCTCGGGCTGGGAACCGAGGTGCGCAGCGGTTCTGCAATAACGGCATGCATAACTACAAAAACCCTAAACGCGCCGGCATCCGTCGGATGGGTTCATTCCAACGCGACGCGCTTTAGGCAGCTACATCGTTTACGCCGTCACGCCACCGCGACCGGTTTTCTGTGCCGTCATCCAGGGCATAGCTGCAGAGACGTCCTCGGGGATCTTGGCCGATCTGGCGAAGCCGGCGAAAGCTTCGCGTGCAACGGAAATGGAACCTGGCCATCATAGGCGCGCTGGCAGGCGCGGAACGCCGTGTCAAAGATTGGCCCTCTGCGATTGTTCGGCCATTCTTGCAGGAACTCGAAAGCATCAGCCAGGCATTCGATTTCCTCCACCTTGAACTCCCCTTTCCTGACGAAAACAGGCCGGTCGAAAGTCCTGTCGTTCATTAGAACCTCCATTCAGCTGAACGAGTGTTGAGCCTCCACGAGAGCCGTGAGCGACGGCTGCGGAAAATATGTGAAGCGCACTTTTTGCTGTCAAGGAACGGCCAATTCGGGACTGAAGCAAAACGCCTCACAGGCTCAGTCCGGCGTGCGCCTGGACGCGGCTTCCGCGCCCGGTCAATTCGCCTGGAACAAAACATTCCAGAGGTGGTTTTCCCCATGAAGGGACAGACTTTTCGAAGGAGACGTCTCGTGAAAAAAGTTCTGATCACCAGTATGCTGGCCATAGGCGTTGGCTGTGGCGCAGCGCTCGCCCAAGAACAGCAGCCGGCCCAAAGCCAGTCTGGCGCCGACTGCCCGGCGGGGTCGGCCGGTTGCCCGGAAGGTGCGATGGGCAAACAGGGTAAGGCCGGCGCTACCACCGAGGAGCAGGCTCAAGGCAAGGCAAAAATGCAGACCGACGAGCAAGCCCAGGGTAAGGCCGGCGTAACCACCGAGCAGCAGTCTCAAGGCAAGGCTGGCGCCACAACCGAGCAACAGGCGCAGGACAAGGCCAAGACCCAGACCGAGCAGCAGACCCAGGGCGAGGCCGGTACTACCACCGAGCAGCAGACCCAGGGCGCTGCTCAGACACAGGATAAGACGGAGACCGGCGCGATCAGCAATGTGACCGTTGAACAGAAAACGGAAATCACCCAAATCCTCAAGCAGGAAAAGGTCGAACCGGTTGCCGACGTCGACTTTGACGTCTCAGTAGGTGTCGAGGTTCCGCGGCAGAAGGTTAGACTGCGTCGTCTGCCACCGCGAATCGTCGAGATCGTCCCGGCCTACGAATCTTACGAGTATTTCCTGTTGGCCGATGGCCGTATCGTCATCGTCGACCCGGATACGCTCAAGATCGTGCTTATTCTGACCTAACGCCCTTGTTCGGGCTAAAGCAGGGGTCCGCTGCCCCCAAGGCGGACCCCTCACCTGCATCGACCAGTCTCCTGTCACCGAAGGCGACGGCTATTACGTCTGTTCAGGCTGACAGGCTTTTCTGCGTGTCGAGGTCCTTCCAGCCGTTTCCCACCTGGATTATCTAGACAGCGTCCTTCCTGCTCAAAGGCCTGAGATAGGACTTCGGTCTGGCCGCTTGCCGACCATGGGCTGGCCCAGGCAGTGCTTTGGTCCGGGATCGCTATAGCAAAAGCCTGAAATGGGGGAGTTTTTCGGAACCGATTTCCTGCAGGCGTCGTTGCGTTGCCGACCCCGTGACAGGAGGCTGCAATGGACCCCAGCATTCACCAGGCACGTTGGCTGCTTTTTCCGGTATTTGGCCTGGTGTTCGGGCTCGCAGCCGTTGGGCTTTTCATCGGCTGATGGGGTCGACCGATGAAGGCAACGCACTCGCGCAGTCATGAGTCCCTTCCTGCGCCAGTGAGACCCACCGGTCTCTCCCCTTTGAGACTGGTGGGTCTTGACACAGCCCTATGATGGCGAAAGCGTGATAAATTGGTGCAGAGTACAGAGGATTGACTTGGGCGAAGGATTGACTTGGGCGAATTCGAAATAGGTAGAAATGCGTAGAGCGAGACGGTCAAAGGATATTCTAGCGTGCTATTGGCAAATTCATTGATCACAGACGCAATACGGCCGCAGCGCCCGAAGCATTGTGAGACAAGAGTTCTCGCCAGTGCGCGGCCTGCGCGTCGTCAATCGCAGCGCAGGCTCAAATCTCTTCGAAGGCTTCGCGTCGCCATCTGCCTGAGCGCATCGGCCTTGGTTCTCGTCGTGAGCCCCTACCGTGTGACACAGGACGGCCTGTCCCTGACGCTAAGCCCGCAGGCCGCCTGGGCACAAGGGAACTCTGGGAAATCTGACTCCGGCAACTCCGGGAACGGGAACTCCGGGAACGGGAACGGGAACTCCGGGAACTCTGACTCCGGCAACTCTGGAAACACGGGAAGCCCCGGGAACTCTGGAAACGCTCGAAACACCGGAGGCCCGGGGAATGCCGCAGACCCACAGGATACGGACCCGAACGGCAACGCGGACGAGGACGGATCAAAAGCTCTGAACGTCACTCGCCCGACAAACCCGGTTACCGCGCTAAATCCTGGCAACAAGCCCAAAACTTATATCAACGTGACCACTGGAGACCGGATCGAGGTGCGCGGGGCAAGCGTGGGTGTGGTGCATTCCAACGGGCTGAGCGAGCGCATCGACGGCGGCCAATATGAGATGCGCGATGCCATGGGCCGCACCATCATTCGGCGACAGGCAAAGAACTCCGATCGGGCAAGACTGCTCCGGATGATCGAGTGATGGCGCGTTCCACAGGCCGCAAGGCTGTCTGCTTCATGCAGGATGGCGGACAGGCGGATGCTGGTGCTCGGTCGCGTCGCGCAATGTCATCGCGGCTTCGGTCCGGTTGCTCACATTGAGCTTGGCGAGAATCCGCGTCATGTGATGCTTTATGGTTTTCTCGTGCAGGTTCAGCTGAAGACCGATCCGCTTGTTGCTCAATCCCGCGGCAACGAGCTTCAGGATCTCTCTTTCGCGACTGGTGAGTTCGGCCAGCACGTCGGGTTTTTCGATCGCGGTTGATTGGCTCGACAAGTCGACCAACACGCGCGCCGACAATTGCGGGCAAACATACCGTTCGCCCATCGCCACCGTGCGCAGTATTGCGGCCAGGGTTCTCGATCCGACACCCTTCAGGACGTAGCCTCTTGCCCCGCTCTGCAAGGCGGTCATGACATGCTGGTTTTCCTCCGAAACGGTCAGCATCACGATTTTCAGATCCGGGTGCCGCTCGAGAGCCGGCTCGACCGCGCTGAGGCCCCCCCCAGGCACCGAGATGTCCATCAGGAGAATATCGAGCTGCTGGTCTTCCGATATCCGCAAGGCGTCATCTCTACTGCTGCCTTGGGCAACGATCTCGAACCCGCCGATCTGCTCGAGGGTGCGTACAACACCTTCCCTGAACAGCGGATGGTCGTCGACAATGGCGAGCTTTATGGCCGCTGCCATCACGCCTGTCCTATTTCGACTGTGTTGAGAACCATTTTCACCACCGTGCCATTCTGTGAAGATGTTACATCAAATTGGCCGCCGAGGCTTTCTACCCGCTCACGCAGCCCAATGAGGCCCAGCCGTTCAGGGTGGATGATCTTCGGGTCGAAACCTGGGCCGGTGTCGGAAACCTCGATACAAACGCGCTCCCCGTCGAAATGTTTCGCGACCGATTGACCGGCACCCCCGGCATGGCGGAAGCCGTTGTTCAGCGCCTCCTGGATGAAGCGAAAGATGCAGATCTTGGCCGCTGGCGACAAGGGTGTATGGCTCCCGGTCATGGACAGCATTACTTTGACGCCGGTCCGCTCCTCGTGCGCTCGCACGGCAAGCTCGAGGATTTCCGTCAACTCGGCATTCTCGACATGCGGCAGCATAAGACCCTTGCTGACACTCCTGATTTCTCGCATCGCATCGTCCAGATTCGCTTTGACCACCTGCAATTCCCGTGCGCGCGCCGCAGCCGGCGTGTCAGGATCGGCTAGCACGGGGCTGTCAATCCCTAGCGCAGCGAGGGCAACCAGTTGCGCCGGGCCGTCATGCAGGTCCGCGCCGATCCGCCTGAGGTAACGTTCGTTAAGTGCCGTGGCGCGCTGCGAAGCACGTTGCACCCGCAGCCTCAACATTCTGTTTTGAGCGACCAGATCGGAAAGTTCGGCAATACGCTGCTTCAAGGAGCGGCTCTGCGAACGAATCGTGCGGCTGCCACGAAAAACGATCACCGAAAGACCGAGGAAAAAAACCGCGGTGACGGCTGCGACATCAAACCAGGTCTGAACAAGTGCCTGCCGGAGATCCTTTTCAAAATCGGTGGCGATCTCGTCGAATTCCAACACAGCCACGACTTCGCCCGACCACGGCTGAAGCATCGGATTATAGATTTCAAGAAGATGCAGGCTGCTGTCCCTCTCAGCCTGGTTGTCATAGTCCCTGTCCAATTCAGCAACCATGTCGCCGGCGAATGCGGCCCGGAGATTGTCGCTGAGTGGAAGGCGCTTCCCGACCAAATTTTTGTTGGTTGAATAGAGGATGGTGCCATCGCGGCGCCAGAGCTTGAACGATTCGAGCCTTGTGCCGAGCGCGCCTTGTCCCAGCGTTTCATCCAGCGCGTGCGCAACGCTCTCGTCCAGCATCTCGCTCCTGCGCATATCAGGAAGCAGCGGCGCGATGACGCTGTCGACGTAAAGAGCGGTAGTTGCGGCCGAGTTCCGGGTGACCGCGGCCTCTATCTGGCTTGTCACGGACATTCCCACCACGATCATCGCCGACAGCGAGAACAGCCCGCCGGCGAGCAGAAACTGAGTGGCCAGCGACAGTGCATTCCACCGATCGAGCAATCTTGTCGGTCTGTATGGCGCCATATCCCCAACGGCCCGGTCGGCGGC
Source organism: Mesorhizobium sp. WSM4848 (assembly GCF_055811375.1). Lineage (NCBI taxonomy): Bacteria > Pseudomonadati > Pseudomonadota > Alphaproteobacteria > Hyphomicrobiales > Phyllobacteriaceae > Mesorhizobium > Mesorhizobium sp. WSM4848. Next base: position 1,312 of record NZ_JBVVPX010000049.1, on the reverse strand, counting down.
GCGTCGCGCCAGCGGCACGATTCGAGAGAACCAGCCAATCTGTCGTCGAACCACGCTAAGTGACGCCATCTTTGATCTGCACCGATCAGTAACAAGGGAACTTAGGGCTTACGGGCTGGACGAAAACCGCAACCTTGCGGTTTTTTTGCGCAAGCGCCACTGCCATGATTGAGCGAGGCAGCAAATATGACGCAAGACCTGTCGCCCCTCGCAGCGGCGGAGGGTGCTGCGTATTTTCACTTCCGGTCGCGCAATGCTCTCACCGCTTGCGTAAGGGTCATCCGATCGTTGCCGTTCTTTTTGATCAGCCTACTGATCTGGCTGGGCGAAACGCCATTTTCTCGCGCGAAATGCTCCACCTTGTAATACTGGTCCACCGACAGGCGGTCGCGGTCGAGAAAAGTTCGATTCTTGTTGTTGTCGTCCATTCCGTTTTCCCACTAAAGCTCGTTTGAACATTGGACGCAAACCAGGGACCACCCGCCAAATCGAGGAATGGCGGGTGGTCCCTTATCGGCGCAGGAAGGGACTTAGCTGCGCAGATATCTTCGTCCATCAGCCACATCGTTAAGTCGGTCGTTCCTCAGCTGACAGCTATCCAATTGCCAGGAAGGCAATGGAGACAGCGAAGACCGGTGCAAGCAGCCAGCGAGCTTGGTGAACACTATTCTCCATCGATTCCTCCCGTGAACGTACGGCGAGCAACGAGTGCTGGCAATCCTGGTTCCGGGCCACACTCCATCGTCGCCCTTTGCGCACGACAATTCGGACTTAGGTCCAACGGCACGGGGTCTCTGGTCGGACCGAAGCCCAGCCGCGGAACGTTTGCAGCTGTCTCGTTGTTGAAGGTGAGCTTGGCGCGACGAAGATGCGTCTCAGCGCAAGACAGCTCATCAGGAAGGAAAAACTCATGAGAATGCATCTTTCCACTGCAGCCGCAGGATTTCTGCTGCTGGCAAGTGTCGGCGCCCTGGCTGCCCAGGACGTGATCATCCAGCCCGAACAGGAGACCGTCATCAGGGAGTATGTGAAAAAGCAGCCCCTCGCATCGGTGAACCTGCTTGGCGTGGAGCTCAATATCGGCTCGGCGCTGCCCGAGACGGTCGAGCTTCATCAAGGTCCCGACGTCGAGTATCGCTACGTCGTCGTCGACAATCGGACCGTTCTTGTTGATCCAGGCACACGCAGGATCGTTAAAATCATCGATTGACTGAAATGGCCTGGGGAGGAGAGGCGGGGGGGGGGGGGGGGGGGGGGGGGGGGGGGGGGGGGGGGGGGGGGGGGGGGGGGTGGGGGGGGGGGGGGGGGGGGG
>NZ_JBVVPX010000048.1:0-45141 GCF_055811375.1 Mesorhizobium sp. WSM4848 | reverse complement strand
CACGGACTCTGACGCCGCTGGTTGAAGCGACGCATTGGAGTTCCAAACCTCGCGTCAGCCGGGTTCGGCGGTCGCAATGCGCAACATGGTCGCCAAACGCCGCGAAGCTGCAAACATTCCCATCCTTTCGCGACGTTCGGGTAGCGTATTCGCGACGACTGCTATGGTGAATTCGGCCGGGGCGAACGAACGTCCCCAAAGGGGTCCGAACTCGGTCGTTCAGAGTGATTTGGGTTTTGGGAACCAGAGCCGCCAGCCATGAGGCGGTCCCGAACTGTGAACGGGGGTGTCGATCGGGCGCACTTGACAGGGGCCCCACAAGTGGCGCCCACCCGGCCTGCCGACAATGCCGGGCCCCCACCGTCGCGGAGGCGGTGTGGTCCTGCCCGCCATCATCCCGAAATCGCGGGATAAAGAAACGCAGCGAGCCGTCCGTTGGGGTATACCCTAGCGGAAAATTTATCTGCTTCTTTTAGCTTGTCCGTTAGGGTTGATTTCCATCAACGGGCAATATAGACAACGGACACATCCCTAATGGACAGGAGCATTGTCAGTGACCAAGACCGTTCTCTACGCTCGCGTCTCCACAGCTGATCAGTCGGCGGACCATCAACGCGCACAGGCCGAGCAGGCCGGCTTCAAGATCGACACAGTCATTACCGACAACGGAGTATCGGGGGTCTCGACCAAGCTGGCGGAACGACCCCAGGGCAAGAGGTTGTTTGACATCCTTCGGCCCGGCGACACTCTCGTCGTGCGCTGGGTCGACCGACTAGGCCGGGACTACCGGGACGTATCCGACAGCATCCGACATTTCATGCGCGACGGCGTCGTCATCAAGACCGTCATCAACTGCATGGTCTTCGATGGCGCCACCAAAGATCCCATCCAGCAAGCCGTCAGAGACGCCTTGATCGCATTCATGGCAGCCACGGCAGAAGCACAGGCCACGGCCACCAGAGAAGCCCAGAGGGCTGGAATTGCCGCTGCCAAGGCAAGCGAGCAGAAGAGATACCGTGGACGCAAGCCGAGCTATGATCGCGAGACATTGGAGACCGTCACCACCATGCTCGAAATCGGTACTGGGCCCTCGGCAATTGCCAAGACAACGGGCCTTTCCCGCCAGGCGGTGTTACGCATCCGAGACAATCGTGCCGTGGCGGAGCGAGCGTTGGCTCTCTGGGCGATGTAGCCCAACGAGTCGCCTTCATCGCCGAAGGGTTGGCCAAAGACGGGATCTCACTATCGCATATGGTAACGGCAGCGCCGAGATGACCACGACGGAAGAAGAAGCCCCAGCGGGCCAGCCTGCGCTCGGAACGCATTGGTAGGCGAGCCCGAAATCGGCCCATGTTGGCCGAGGGAAGGCCGCACAGCCGATGGGACGCCTTGGTCGGCCTTCGGAAGCCGGCGCGCCGAACGCGCGCCTAGGCGCCGCCCTAGTTCGCGCGCCTCGGCGCGAACTTGGCTTGCCACTCCTCGAGACTGACTTGCGTATCGCTGGTCGGCGACCGGGCCGGTTTTCTGATGACCGTCGCGACCTCGGTCCTGTCTACGACGAGGCCCAGGAGCCGCGCCTTCCCAAGGATCGCCGCCACGCCGGCAGCGGGGAGCTTTTGCCGCATAGCGAGTTGCAACATCTCGTCAAGCTCTTGGATGAAACAACCCTTCATTCGATCAAGGCCGCAAGCTAAGGACGCAGGCACAACGCCAGAATGAAGGCGGCGGCGAGCAGCATGGCGACTACTCCCCAGTTAATCCGGTAGATCATCTATCGTCTGCCGACATATTCGCGCCATTGCCTGGACAACCGCCAAGGCTGCCATTGTGCGTTTCGTCCTGCCTCCGTTGCGATAGTTGCCGTTCCGCTTGCCTTCAGGTGCGCCACCGCCCGCACCGTGCATGCGACAGACTGCGCTGCCCCTCACCGCTGGCGATCGACACTGGCAACCCGTCCGCTTCGACCGAGCATGACACCGAGGCGCTAGGTTCATGAGGTTGACGTTATTTTTTTCCGTCACCCTGCCCCCCATGCGAGACGTTGCCGACAATAGCTTGGCCGCCTTCGTTCACCGTGACGTGCTTCACGGTGACGTGCTGCTGGCCGCCCGTGCGGTATTTCTTTAGGGCTTCGACCTGGGCCGCGAATGTCCTGGTGAGCTTGTTGAAAGCACGTTCGGCGCTGTCTTGCTGCGGGATAGTTTCGCAGTGAGCAAGGCGGCGGGCGAACGTCATTGTCGCCATGTGCACCGCAGCCATCTGCGATGCCAGCATAGCTTCGATCTGATCCTGCGGTTCAATGCCTTTCACGATCGAGGCGATAAAGGCCGTGCCCTTATCGTCTGGCGTTTTGCCGTGGCTGCCGACATTCACCAGCTGGCGCAGGAAGCCATTGATGAAATCTTCGTCTGATGACCCGAAGGCTTTCTGGGCTGCCGTATGATCGATCGTGACGGTGCTGCCCTTGATCTTTAAGAGGCGCGACGGCTTCGCTTGGCTCGCGCTATCGGGCTTGGGAAGGACTTCTGCTTTTGCCGTCATGGATTAGGCCGCCCATATTTCACGAATGCGATTAAGCGGCACCTTGCCCTGCTGGACAGGAACGTTGCCATTACGGTTGCCATGCGGATCGAACTTTGCCGCTGCGATGTCGCGGACCCAACGAGGAGCCTTCGCGGCGGCTTTGGCTTGCTTGCGCTCACGCTTGGTCTTCTTCTTCGGGCCGACCGGCATCGGGCCGCTCGACAGGATCTTGCTCGATATCCAGTCCGCACGCTTTTCGGCCGTCGATACCGGCGAGTCCGCTAGCCGATCGGCAGCGCGCCACGCTTCCGCATTCTTCGGGAATGGTCCGGCGAGCGTTCGCCGATCATTCGGCGAACCGTCGTCGACCACAACGAGGCCCCCCTCAGTCTCAATCACCGTCATGCTGGCACCCCTCCTTTTCGAGGGCCAAAAAATTTTTTGGCTTTCGCGCCCAAATCCTGTTTTTCCCCCTTAAGACAGCAAAAAACGGCCGAACAGGAGAGACGGAGGGGGAAGAGGCCGGGGCACCTCTCTCCATATGTAAGACGTTTATGGCACACGTTCCTGTATCCATTAGGTAATTTCCTTCAGCCAAAGGTGACTTGCAGGGCTTCTATTCCAGTCTCGTAGGCCGCCCTCTGCATTGCCTCTTCAAGCAATTCGGCCTTCGACGCTTGGACCAGAAAACTGTCATGTACCGGCAGGACCGTGACGCCAGCCATCAGCATCAAGTGCATGACAGTTTCGGCAATGGCGCTGTCCAGGCACATAAGTTCCGCGCCTTTGTCAGAGTGGAAGTACTTAGCGATGCGGTGATGAGCCTGCTTCACATCGGTTATCAATTGGTCTGCCGCTGCAAACGCCAATTGCGATCCAGGCCCCGCAACCGGCGCCATCTCCTTGTGATGCGCAATGGCAAGGCGAGCTTTTGCCTTGGTTGGGGCGTTGACCAGAACAAGCAATCCAAGTTTGGCGAGCGGTCTCGGCCAACCTGCTATGGCGTAGCAGTCTTCGGGCAAAGCTGCGCCCGCCTCGGCGTATAGGAGAGCTGGGTGCAGGGTTTTGTAGTCAATCTCTACGACGCTCTCGCCGCCGATCGTAATCAGTTTTCGCGCTTCTTTGCTCATCGACTGCCAGCCTCCACCTAATGCGTAATAGCGGCCACCTCGGTTGAAGGTGCGGTTGAATATTCGAACCATCGGAGACGGCAGGACGCCCGTTAGAAGCGTGCCGCGAATGGCTTCGTTCATCTCTTCGACACGACGGCGCATCCGGCGAATCGTGGGGGTGTCGCGATAGTCGATAGGCTCTTTGTCCGCGTCTCGAAGGATGATACTTTCCCGAGGTCTGGCGATTAAAAGAGCCGGACCAGCGCTCAGTATTTTGCCGGTTCGCTCGATTAGCTCAGGCGTGGCTACCATCGAGCTTTGCCACCTCCGATGATTGGGTGGCACCTTGTCATGATGAACAAGGCCGACGCCATCGAGATAGTCGGCCGAGCCCGTCACCTTGAGGTAAGTGTAGAGGGACTCTTTGTAGCGGCGCGGCCGGGCGTAGTGATTGCGATTGCGCGAATACGAAACAGCACCATCAGCGGTGACAAGTGAGAGAATAATGGCGGCCGTTGTTTCAGAGCCGCCATACTCTTTGCGAAGGGCCGGCCAGTGAGGCCGGTGCTCCCATCGAAGTGACAGAGGGGTTTGCGCTTCGTCCAACCTACGCATCCCTCGCCGTGATCAAGTGGCCTTCTCGCATTGCCTGGACGGCCTGCAATGCAGTCAGGCCGAACCGATCCTGAAGTTGAGGCACCAACGCTTTGGTGCGATCCGCCGAGCCGGTAGCCAGCCAGTTGGCCGCGAGGTCGACGGGGTTTGCGGACTGGTCAGCGGCGGCGCTCAAGCGGCGACTGCCATGTCTTCGAGGATTGTCACTTCGGTTTCTAACCGATATCTGGAATGGGTCCCTGGGAAAGGACCCCCGTGGCTTTCGCGCGGAGACGAAACGGTGAAACCGGCACGCCGCAGGACGCAGTGACTTACTCTGACGCCGGCTGGCAATTCGAGGGTGGTCACGCCCCGCCGGCCGGCTTTGACCAGCACCCGCATCATCCAGGCGGCGCGGCCGTCGAACTTCAGTATGCGACCGTCAGGCTCGATCCATTTCGTCGGCGCTATCACCGGAATTGATTTCGCCTGGGGAAATTCTCCTGCTATGTCCTGCATGGTCTGGTTCCTTTCGTGCTCTGCAAGGGGTTGGGAAAAATCGGGGCCAGATTGGCTTGAGCGGTTAGTTGTCCAGACGGACCGCTCAAGCTTCCCCGCTCCGTGCGGTAGAGCGCAGGCCGAGCTTTTCGGCTAACGGCGCCACTGGAACGACTTTCTTGCCACCGATCCGAATAGTTGCGATGTCGCCACGTTTGGCCGCATCGTAAGAGGCATTTCGGGCAAGGCCGAAAAAGACCTTTCCCGCAATAGGGACCGAGACGGTCGCCTTTGTCAGAGCTTCCTGAAGTGTCATTTTACGAACCTTATTTGAACGGCACGAATTGCACCGTTCAGTGATACTACGTACCGGAAATGTTCCCTGCAAGTGCCACTTGTGCTTCTTGTGCCGTTTTTGTATAGCTTCTTGGGGATAAAGGGAAAATAATGGTCGATCTGCGAGAAAACCGAATACCGATAATGATGTCAGACGCAGAGCTGAACGCGATTGACGACTGGCGGTTTCAGAACCGAGTTGCCACGAGGGCCGATGCCGTTCGCCGACTGATGGCGGCGGGAATGACAACGCTCGGCGACCTTGAAGCGTTTATAGCCAAGGCCAACGCGGCGATTGATGACGTTGCCATCGCCGAGCAAGAGATCGAATCCTTTCTGGGACGGCTGCCAAAAGACGAGGCCATATCGAGAGAGCAGGCTTTGGAAATCGCGTTCTTCTACTCAGACCTGATTGGGAAAGGTGGATATGATCACCTGTGGACGCTCTACCGGCTGGCGGCCGACCTTTACGAAAAGCTCGATCGGGATTTTGTGCCTCGCCCGAGAAGATTGCTTTCCCGAAATAGCGTTCATGAAATGATTAGCGGCTTGCTCCGTCGCATGATGGGCAAGCGAACGATGGAGCCGAAGCAGTGAAAGGCCACATCCGCGAGCGCAGCCCAGGGCATTGGGCAATCGTCCTCGACGTCGGCGAGATCGACCCAAAGACCGGCAAGAAGAAACGCAAATGGCATAGCTTCCAAGGCACCAAGCGTGAGGCGCAAAAGGAATGCTCCCGGCTCATCACCGTTCTCGACCAGGGGCTCTACGTCGAGCCTACCAAGCAGACGGTCGCCGAGTTTCTTGACGAATGGCTGGCGTTTATCAAGCCGTCAGTCGCCCCAAAGACGCATGAGCGATACGCCGAGATTTGCCGGAAGGGACTGGCGCCGCTCATCGGCAATGTGGTTCTGTCCAAGCTGAAGACCGACCGGATAGACGCGGCCTTCACCACGGCGCTGACAACGCCCCGAGTTGACCATCGCAAGAAGAAGGATGGGGAACCGCCCGCGCCCCTTCCGCCACTGTCGCCCCGTACCGTCCACCACTACCGCCGCGTGCTTATCAAGGCGTTGGGCCAGGCGGTGACATGGGAAAGGCTGTCGCGCAATCCGGCGCGGGCGACGACGCCGCCGAAGGTCGAGCGGAAGAAAATGCTTGCGTACGACGTGGGTCAGACGGCCACATTGCTCGAAACACTCCGACCGACGCGCATGTTCATCCCGGTCTTGCTGGCAGTGACGTGCGGCCTGCGCCGCGGCGAAATCCTGGCGTTGCGCTGGCATCACCTGGACCTCGGGGACAACCGCCGGCAGATGTCTATCGAAGAAAGCGCCGAGCAGACGGATGACGGAGTGCGGTACAAAGAACCGAAGTCTGGCAGAGCGCGAACAGTGGCGCTTTCGGCCAGCAGCGTTGCAGAGCTGAAAGCGCATCGAACCCGGCAAGCCGAGGAACAGCTCCGTTTGGGGCTTAGGCCGAACGGCGACAGCTTCGTGGTTGCCCAGGTCGACGGCTCACCGTTGCAGCCAAGGTCGCTCACGCACGAGTGGGTGCGCGTCTTGGGCAAGACCGCCCTGCCCCGCATCCGCTTTCATGACCTTCGGCACACCCACGCCACGCAGATGCTATCGGCCGGCGTTCATCCAAAGGTCGCCAGCGAACGCCTTGGGCACTCGACCATCGGGATTACCTTGGATCTATATTCCCATGTCATGCCCGGCATGCAGGCTGACGCCGCAGAGCAAGTTGACGCGGCGTTGCAGGTAGCTATAAGCGCAAGTCGAAAGACCATATAGTTGCAAAGTGCGTAGCAAACGGCCTTTTGAGCAAACCGCAAAGAGGCAGGAAGCGCTTTAAAGTCAACTACTTGGAGGGATGGCCGAGCGGTTTAAGGCACCGGTCTTGAAAACCGGCGTGGGTGCAAGCCCACCGTGGGTTCGAATCCCACTCCCTCCGCCACTGCGCAACATTCTCTGCCTCGGCTTGATGACGCACGAACCGCGCAGAACCGCGGGGCTTTTCAATTTAAGCTGCCAACCTGGGCTGCCGGCCTCCCGGGCTGAATGGGCGTGCTCTGGCTCAACATTCTCCGAAGCTCTCAACTTCGCGCTTTTGGTTCTCAGCTTTCAATTCGAACAATTTCAATTTTTGCGGTGCGCCAGCAGCCTGATGGTTGGGTGAACTCCCACTAGGCGCCGGCGGCGCTGGTCGCGGGGCGGAGAAGGAACGGCTGGTTGCGGCGACGTTCGAGCCCTGCGTCACGGTATCGGAGGATTCGCAGTATCGTGTGCCGGCTACGTCAACCGATTTGCGACTTCTCCCAAATTTCTCGTGAAGCGCTGGGGATAACCTCACTGACCCCATTTGCGGGGGAATCGGTGTCCATTACCCTTCCGTTAATAAATGGACGATTAGATCTGGTGGGGTCACCGCGAAAATGTTGCGCGAACGAGGAGCCCATCAATGGCTGCGATTGCTCTTCCTGGCGATTGGACTGGACAGTACAAGGGATCGGAGCTGAACCTCTCCGGTTTCAACCTCTCCTTTTCTGACGAGTTCAATACGATGGATGTCGTGCCGAACAACGGCACCGGCAAGTGGTTCGCGCCTGTGCACGCCCCCTATGGGGCCGCCACGTTCATGTCGCCGGTGGGGGCAACGAATCCGTTCTCCGTCTCCGACGGGAAGCTGACCATTACCATGAAGCAGGTGGACGGCGTCTGGCAGTCTGGAACGATGCAAACGGTTAACAGCGCCGGCCAGGGTTTCGCGCAAGAGTACGGGTACTTCGAGATGCGCGCAGCCTTTCACGGCGGGGCGGGAGCCTGGCCGGCTTTCTGGATGCTGTCGCCCGATCAGACTGTGCCACGCGTCGAGGTCGACATCGTTGAAGCGTATGGGGGCGATCCCGATGGTCATCACCAGGTGGTGCACTTGAGCAACAAGGAAAGCCACGCTTCGAAAGGCAACTATACGGGCCTCCCCGGTTCGATGTTCGACGGGGCGTTTCACACCTACGGCGCGAGGATCACGACGGACTGGATCACCGTGTACTATGACGGCAAGGAGCTGAGCCGCTTTCCAATGAGCGAGTCCTTCCGCACGCCGCTCTATATGCTGGCCTCGCTTGCCATGAATCCCCTTGAGCTCGAGCGGGCGTCCGGCACCTACAAGATGGTCATCGACTACGTGCGCGCCTATGCCGCGCCGGACGTGATGGAACAGCACCTGACCGGGACGGATGCGGCGGATATCCTGAATGGCGGCAGCTTTGATGACGTTCTGGACGGCGGAGCTGGTGCTGACAAAATGTCCGGCGGTTTCGGCAACGACACCTACCGCGTCGATGACGCATTCGACGTAGTCATTGAGGCTGACGGCGCCGGAATCGATCTGGTCATCACCTCGATGACGTATTCGCTGTCCGGCCAGCAAATAGAGCAGCTCACGCTCACCGGCGTTGCCGACATCGACGCGATGGGTAACGAACTCGACAACACGCTGGTCGGCAACGCTGGCAGCAACCTGCTCGACGGCGGGGTCGGAATCGACAAGATGGAGGGCGGCGCAGGCAACGATACCTACTATGTTGACAATGCGCTCGACCGCGTGGTCGAGGGCGATGCGGCGGGCAACGATTGGGTGTTCAGCTCGAGCACCTATTCACTGCCACGATATGTCGAAAATCTGACCCTCATCGGCGTTGGCGCTATCAATGGTCGCGGCAATTCTTCCGACAATGAGCTGACCGGGAACAATGGGAACAACACGCTGGACGGCCTTGCCGGCAACGACACCATAAGGGGCGGGGCGGGTAGCGACCGGTTAGCGGGCTATGATGGCACCGACCTTCTCGATGGCGGGACCGGGGCCGACCTGATGAATGGCGGTGCCGGCAACGATACCTATTATGTGGACAATGCACTGGACAACGTCGTCGACGAAGCGGGCCTCGACCAGATTTTCAGCTTGGTCACGTACTCACTGGCGGCCGCTAACCGAGCGGTAGAAAATCTGCGTCTGACCGGAAACGCCAACGTCGGAGCCACGGGAAATTCCCTCGACAACGTGCTCGACGGCAACGACAGCGACAACAAACTGGACGGCGGCCGAGGCAATGATTCTGTGTTTGGGTGGGGTGGCAACGATACACTAACGGGCGGCCTGGGCATTGACCAGCTTACTGGTGGCGCCGGCAACGATTCCTTCGTTTTCAGCGCGCCGCTCTCAGTGGCCAACCGCGACATCATCACGGATTTCGACCATACGGCCGATGCATTCAGGCTCCAGAATTCGGTAATGCAGGGGCTTGGAGCCACCACGGGAGCCCTTGAGCCAAGGTTCTTCTTCGCTGGGACTAGCGCGCACGACGCCGACGACCACATCGTCTATGACGAGGTTACGGGTGCGTTGTTTTACGATTCCAACGGAAACGTCGCAGGCGGCATGACACAGCTCGCGACGCTGACGAACAGGCCGACGCTGCTGGCCGACGATTTTTTCGTGATCTGATCCGGCGCTACAGCGGTGCGCGTGAAAAAGAGATCAAGCGCACCGTTGTAACTTCTTGTTTGCGCATCGCTTTGTTCGAAAAAGCGGTGACCTCTTTTTTCGAGCGATGCTCTAAATTTATATTGCTAGGCGATACGTATCAAATCTCTATCTGACGACGTCCCTCAGTCTGCTCGCAACGTTTCAAAAAATTCGATGACGAACCATCATGTAGAGTGAGTGTGCCGGCCGGCGTGATCGTGAGATCCCCGCTTACGCGAACATGATCCGAGAGGTTCCTCTTTCTGCGATCAACATTCTCCGAGTTTCCTGGATCCGCTCAGCCTGTTGTTTGGTATAGGGACCCATCGGCCGGGTCTTTTCATCGCCGCGACGAACCCGGCAGTACCAGCGGCCGCTGTCAGAGAAGATTTCGACCGAGGTCGGTGCATCATTGGCCGCCTCCTTGGCGACCTCGTTGATGAATTTCACGACCTTTGAATAGTACCGGGCGGGCGCAACCGTGCGCAAACCACTGGTGACGCTAAGTTCCTGCTGCTGCACTGTGGACATAGTCGAACTCCCTTTCGGTCATTTGCTGGCGCTCCCTCCAACGGGCGCTGCGCCAGCGCTGAGCTGGGTGGGATATTCTCGAAGCCTATTGATCTGGCTAGCTATCTAGCAAACGAAAGTTATTGACATTTAAACGCAATTTTTATGCTATATGTCTGATGGACATTGAGCTCGCCCGGACTTTCATCGAGATCGTTTCGACAGGCAGTTTCATTCGGGCATCGGAGCGCTTGAATGTCGCCCAGACGACCGTAAGCGCACGAATTCGCAACCTCGAGCAGCAATTGGGCCGCGCGCTTTTTGTTCGCCACAAAGGCGGAGCTTCTCTCACCCCGGCCGGTGAGCAATTTCTGCGCCACGCCCCGATGTTCGTCCAACTATGGCAACGCACCCTTCACCAGGTTGCCGTGCCCCCGGGACGTCGAGCTGTTCTGACGGTTGGCAGTGAAGTCAGCCTTGCGCAACCTCTTCTGCTCGATTGGGTCCGATGGATGCGCGGATCGCTTCAGGATATTGCACTTCGAGTACACGTCGATGTGCCGCAGGATTTGATCAATCAGGTCGCGTCAGGAATGGTCGACTTAGCTATCATGTACGCGCCACCCCACAGACCGGGTTTGAAGATCGATCTGCTTCTGGAGGAAAAACTCGTCCTCGTGACTACCAATTCCGAAGCGCGCCTCCTGGACGAATCCGATTATGTTTATATGGATTGGGGGCCGGATTTTGAACTTCACCACGGGATGAATTTCCCGAGTGCTGCGCCGGACCTTTCTTTCGATCTCGGTCCGCTCGCACTGAGCTATGTTCTTGCGATTGGCGGCTCCGGATATTTCAGGATGAGTTCTGTGCAGCCTCACATAGAGGCCGGCCGGCTGCACCTTGTGCCTGAAATGCCGCAGTTCTCCTATCCGGTTTACGCGGTGCAATCCGCAAGTGCGGACGAGAGCGTGGTAGGTCCTGCCCTGGCAGGATTGCATTCCGTCGCGAGCGCCGACATCAAATTGTAGGAGTTGTTGGGCGTCTAAAGGTCCGCTTGGATTGACGGGAACAGAAGGTCGACCGTTGTTCCAATCCCTCGTTCACTCGTTATCCGGATCCGACCACCAACCATTTGCGCCAATGCCTGCACTTGCAACATCCCTATCCCGGTGCCCTTCTCACCCTTCGTCGTGAAGAAAGGATCGAACACCTTCCGCAGGACTTCCGGAGCCATGCCGCAACCATCGTCTTTGACGCGGACGCATGCGTAGATTTCGGGCCAGGGCAGATCAGGCGTCGGGGCCGTCTGCACCAATCGCTCAGTGGTGACGCGGATCTCCCCGCCACTTGGCATCTCGTGCGTTCATTACGAGATTAAGCACTGCAGAGTCGAACAGGGCCGGGTCGATCAAGCAGTTCGGGATATCGGTACCAAGTTCCAGCTTGACGCGGACACCGGGGCCGGCGCCATATCTCAGGAAAGGCTCAAAAGACCTGAGGAATTCATTCAAATTGCCAGCGTGGATATCGAGTTCCTGATGTTTTGCGAAGGCCAGTACCAGTGACGTCAGTTCGATACCTCGATCGATTCCCTGCCGCGCTGCCGCAATGTAGGTCCTCACGCTTTCGGGCTCCTCGGCTCTTTTTTCGGCAAGCCTCAGGCCGGATCCGATGACTGCTAGGAGGTTTCTGAAATCATGGGCAATACCGCCAGTCATCTCGCCTAAGGCGGCAAGCCGATGTGTGGCACGCTCACGTTGTTGGGCTGCGGCCCAAGCACCGAGAGGCATATCTACCTGAGCGCGCTCGTCGCGCTTCGCTCGCGTTTTATTATCGTATTGAAACGCACTGCCAGTCATGATGGTCGCCCCTATCGATCATTGACGACAAACAGGAAACTCGCGCTCCCATTCGCATCGTCGTTTGGGTTCTCCTGTTGCTGGTCGTCATGCCTCCTGCACGCATGTCTAGGCGCGCCGCACGATCCCTTTCGTCATGATGTCTTCGACCATCGGAAACGCCTTGACGGCCTCGTCCGGCAGGTCTCCATTCGCTCCGGTTAGCTCCGTCCAGTCATGCGCCTCGGGCCTGCCGACGACGATACGACCGACCATTCCAGCATGCTCATGCGGAATGCAATAATAGTCATAGACCCCCTGCTCGGTGAAAGTAACTGAAAAGCTCTCGTCGGGCAGTAGATAGTCAGAATCCCAAGATTTTGCCGCTTTGGGCATGCGGAGCGGCCGCTCGAAGTTTGTGGGATTGTACGCCGTCGTCGTGTGCGAATTGCCGGGATTGAGATTGGTCCAGCGGATCGTCTGTCCTGGTTTGATCAGAATGCCTATCGGGTCGAACCAAACGTGTGAACCGTCGTCGCGCCCTCGCATCTTGACTTCGATCATCTCGCCACCCGATACGGCCAGAGAAGAGAGGGAAAGGGCGGCGGCGAGCCCACCGCCAACGCCCAGTATCTCACGACGCGTCGGTGTCATTTGGCGACCTGTGCCTCGTCAGCCGCCGAAACATGCCACAGCACGACATGGACATGCGGCTCTTCTACCCCCGGATGGCCGGCATTGTAGTAGACGTCCACGTGGTCGACATTGCCGCCAGGTGAAGCGAGGTCGTCAAAACGCTTGTCCGGATTGAGGTCTTTGATCGGCAGCATATAAATCGTGCTGACAAGCTCGCCATCATGGTCATAGGCAAGGAATGGTCCGGCAGGCAATGTCGTCGGATCAACGAAAAGTTGGCCCATGCCCGGCAGGAAGTCGGGCAGTTTCACAAGCTTGCTGACCTGTTCGTAAGGAGCGGCTGGCGGAGCTTTGGTAACCTCATTCGCCGCCATGGCACAAAGCGAACTGCCCACTGTCAGGGCAACTGCGAGGACGAGTTCTTTCATCACGGTATCTCCTTGTTGAAATAAAAATCGCGACGCCTGAAGATCTGGAAAACCGCCTAAAAATTCGATTTTCACTTTTTGACACGGCCTGTTCGAGCCCAGCCAGCAAGCAGGAGACTGTTCTGTTCGTCAAACGAAAATAACTGGCATTTAAATGCATTATTTCTGCTAGTCAGGTGAATGCCTGTTTTTCTTGATTTCAAAAAATCTTTCACTACCTCTGAATTGCCATGAATATTTTCAAGCTCGATTTCCGGCGGGGGCCGAAACGCCTCAAAACGGGCCATTAGCCCGGACGCGAGAAAGCACTGGCTTCGCGTCCGGACAGCCAGCCTCATCTCCACTCCTCAGTCCACTGAGAACTCTGTTCTGCTTAACCAGTGCGGCTGAACGCTCATTTGCGATCGCGTCTGGATCGACACGGAGGTTGACCCTGATGATCTCCCCCACCCTGTCAGAAGAAGACATTTCGCTTGATCTTGTGACTAAGGGAAATCAATCAGCCTTGTCAAAAATTGCGGTCAGGATTGCTCGGAGAAATGGGCTTGACGAGCAGATGGTTCTCCGTGGTCTTTTCGACCGTGAGTGTCTCGGCTTCGGTCGTGGCGTCGCGATCCCCCACGCTCTGCTCGGTATGATCTCTTCGCCTGCCGCGTCTTTGACACGTTTGGCTCAGCCTATCGATTTCGACGGTCCGGACGACGATCCCGTCGACCTCATTTACACTATACTTTGGCCGGCCTCTGCCACGTCCGCCTTCCTCCCTGCCCTTTCCCAAATATGCCGGCTGCTTCGGTCATCTCAGGTTCGGACGCGACTCCGACAGGCACGGTCATCCGATGAGGCGTTGGCGATGCTCGAAGCTAAGCCGCTTCCGGCAGTTTCCACCAATTTGCATACTTGCTGCTTCGAGCCTGGCGTTCTGGTGTCCACGCACTTGAGCAATGCCTAGATCCCATTTGCCAGCGTGCGCGAACCAGTGCGAGTTGGAGAAGGTTGGACCCAGTTGCTCTCCCTCCGCCATTTCAGAACAGAACTGCGAACGCCGAGCGTAGCCGGCGTTACGCCCACGCCAGCGGCTAGGGCTCTGAGCAAATCACCTTTCGATCCCATGATGCTGGCTTCCTTGTCCGCGACCTGGACGCGCTGGGCTGAGATGATCGCGGCGGTAGCCGCCGCCCTCGATCCGCATGCGCTCCCGCGCCGTCCGGGCGAAGTTCCGAACCATCGGCGGGGTGATCGCCTGCTGGCCCGGCTTTCAAGCATGGCCTGAGCCCTGTTCTTGGCGCCCATCGGCCCGGACGTGCCGTCGCCTTGAAGCGCCAGCCGTTAGATCAATCGGATCGTATCGGCGTGTAATGGGTCGATTTCTAGCTTTGCCG
Source organism: Mesorhizobium sp. WSM4848 (assembly GCF_055811375.1). Lineage (NCBI taxonomy): Bacteria > Pseudomonadati > Pseudomonadota > Alphaproteobacteria > Hyphomicrobiales > Phyllobacteriaceae > Mesorhizobium > Mesorhizobium sp. WSM4848. The sequence goes on along the minus strand of NZ_JBVVPX010000048.1, from coordinate 30,745 downwards.
TTTGTCCACCCATTTCCATCCAATTAAATTGACTGCGCGACGCTCCTACAGAGGATGGCCGGAAGCAGGCCCCGCGCACATCATTGGCAAGCACATCGGGGAATCGCCCAGATTTACAGTAAGTGGCTATTATCCCTGCGCTTTGTGCGTTGGGGCCTCTGTTCCCAACTCCGATTCTAACCTCCACAAACGATGAAGCTCGGCCATCGTGCCGCGCTGCTCAGTCTCCTTTGGCACGCGCGGTGAACGGCGGGCGCATACTCCGCACCCCTTAAGTTTGGAAAGACTGCTCCAGAACAAAGACTGCTCCAGATTGGTATCGAGTTCGTGGCGTCGCCGTGGTTCCGCGCAGTTGCGGGTTGCGCCGACGTATCTTGCACGGCAAGCTGCCTCGAAGCACACCAACGATCGCACGTGGCCGCTCCAATGAGGCTATTCTGGATCTTCAGGTTCTGGCGTTCCTTCTCAGCCGCTGGCCTTTTGATCGGAACACTCTTCTTTGCGGCCTCGCTCACCCCTACGCTGCTTCCACGCACGTTTGTAACGCAAGGCGTTCTATCCGGATGCTCTTTCGCGGCCGGATATGGGCTTGGCGTGTTCGGGCGCTGGCTGGCCGACTATCTGGAGTTGCCCAAGCCCACGGGCCGCATCTTGCGGGCCATCAAACTCGTCGCTGCGGCCACCTGCATCCTGGTTGCCGTCGCGTTTCTCTGGCAGGCTTCGGAATGGCAAAATTCGATCCGGCAGCTCATGAGGCTCGAGCCGGTAGACACTGCGCACCCCCTGAAGGTCGGTCTGATCGCGCTGCTGACCTTCGTGCTCTTGATCCTCTTGGCGCGATTGTTTCAGGTCACGTTCCTGTTCATCTCGCGAATGCTTGGCCGGATCGTGCCGAAACGCGTGTCATACGTGATCGGCATTGCCGCTGCGGCTGCGTTATTCTGGACGGTGGTCAACGGCGTTTTCTTCAGGTTTGCGCTCCATGCCGCGGATTCGTCCTTCCAGGCATTCGATGAACTGATCGAGCCCGAGACCCAACAGCCGGCCGACCCCAGCAAGACCGGAAGCGATACCTCGCTGATCGAGTGGGACGAGCTAGGAAGGGCGGGACGGGAGTTCATCGCGACCGGACCGACGAGCAAGGATTTAAGCTCGTTCCTGGGGATGGATGCGCGTGAGCCGATCCGCGTCTATGTCGGATTGCGGTCTGCGGAGACAGCCGAGGAGCGCGCAAAGCTCGCCCTCGACGAGCTCAAGCGCGTCGGCGGATTCGATCGCTCGGTGCTGATCGTGGTGATGCCGACAGGCACCGGTTGGATAGACCCTGCTGCAATGGACACCGTCGAATATCTCCACGGCGGCGACGTCGCGAGCGTCGCCATGCAGTATTCGTATCTCACAAGCTGGCTGTCCCTCCTGGTCGAGCCCGGCTATGGCGCCAAGGCCGCTCGTACCCTTTTTGCGGAAATCTACAGCCATTGGGCCAATCTTCCCAAGGAAAGGCGCCCCAGGCTCTACCTGCATGGGCTGAGCCTTGGCGCCTTGAGCTCCGAGCAATCCGCCGAGTTGTTCGAAGTGATCGGCAACCCGTATCAGGGGGCACTTTGGAGCGGCCCGCCATTTCCGAGCAGGATCTGGCGTTCCGTCACCGACGACCGCGAGCGAGGATCGCCAGCCTGGCTGCCACGCTTCAGGGACGGGTCGTATGTGCGGTTCACGAGCCAGGAGAACGGCCTGGCGATTCCGGACGCACATTGGGGACCGATGCGGATCGTCTATCTTCAATATGCGAGCGACCCGGTGACGTTCTTCGACTACCGGTCCCTGTACCGACAGCCGGAATGGATGGGGGGGCCGCGCGGTTCCGACGTGTCTCCCGACCTCAAATGGTATCCGGTCGTGACGCTTCTCCAGCTCACCGTCGACATGGCGATGGCCACAACGGCCCCAATGGGCTACGGGCATGTATATGCGCCGGAGCATTACATCGATGCCTGGATCGAAGTGACTAACGTTCGGGGATGGACCGCGGAGCAGATCAACCGGCTGAAGCTGGAATTTTTGCGACGGCGGTGAAGGGCCGCGGCTGGCGAAGGCCAAGCGCCTGGACGTATGCCGTTCACGACCATTCCGGGCGTCGGCTGGGCGAAATTGATGCGTTCGCCGCGAAGGCCTGCTGGATCATGGTGTTGCCCACCTCTTCTGCCACAGTGGAGGGTTTTGCCGATCGACTCGAAAATAACCCGGCTTTTGATCCATTTCTCTCAGTCGGCCACGACCTGCCAGGTGTCGTCCGGGTTGAAGCGGTCGATGTAATTGACGATCTGCTCGGTGGTTGGCCCGAGATCGGCCTCGTAGACGACGCCGTGCTGGTTGACGGCGAAGGTTTTTACGCCTGTCTCGCCATATTTGGCCGGCCAGGCGATGAGGCCGAAGCCGGCGATCATGTTGCCGTTTATGACGTAGTCGTAGGCGCCGCCGGCGATATGGTCGCCCTGGCCGGTCAGGATCTTGTACTTGTAGCCGAAATAGCCTTCGCCCTTGGCCGCATCCTCGAGCTCGACCTCACTAACGGCGTCACCGGCCGGGCTCTCGCCGTTGATGTCGTCGGTCGGCCAGTAGAGCCCGTCGGTCGCGCCTTCCGAGCTTATCAGTTTCTGCGCGAACTCCTCTACGCCATCCTCGTCGCGGTCCTGCGATGCATAGTCCTCCTGCGCGTCGACATAGGCGCGCATCGTCTCGATCGCGGTGAGCTCGTTCTCGCCGACATACCGGTTCACGATCTCTTCGAGCCCGGCATAGGTGTCGAAAGCCCACTTGCCGTCCTCGCCCTTGACGATCGGAAAAGGCAGCGGCCATAACTTGTCGCCGATCTGCAGCGTGCGGCGGTCGCCCTCGCCATCGAGGACAAGCTGCTTGGCCACCCCCTCCTTGATCGCCGCCAGCGTCTCGTCCGCGTTCTCGTCGGCCTTCAGCTTCTCCGCATCGAGGCCGAGAAGGGCCGCAACCGCACCGTTGCCGGCGTCTTTCAGGGCCTGCTTGAATGCTTCGACCGCTGCCTCCGGCGTATCGAAGACCGGCGGCTCGGCGGCGGCCGCAAAGGCGGTGATCTCCGGCGCCTCCGGCGCATCTTGTGCGGCGGCTGGCTGCGAGACAGCGATGCCCACTGCAAGCGCCAGGGCGCCGACAGAGCGGAGAACGATTGTATGAAAAACTCCCGTGTGACGGGGGGTGCTGAATAACTGTGTCATGATCCTGTCCTCCCGTTCCGTTAACGCTGGCGTCCGCCACCGGAGCGCTTGATCTGCTTGTGGCCGCCACCACGGCTGCCGCCACCCATCGATTGATGGCCGCGGTTGGAGCTGACCTTGGTCGCCTTGCCGCGATCGACGTTGCCAAGCCCCGACGGTTTCTTCGGCCGGTTGTCGACCCTTGCCGCGGGTTTCGGCTTGCCAGCCGGGCGATCCACCTTGGCCGGCTTCGCCGCCGGGCGATTGGCGGTAGGCCTGGCCGCAGGTTTCTGGATGTTGGCGGGCTTGGCGGGGCGGGTGACGTTGGCGGGCTTCGCCTTCAGCCCGTCCAGCGTGCTCTTGCGCACGTCTCTCGTTCCCGCCGTCTTGCCCGGCGCCCTGTTGGCGAGGCTGTCGTTCTTCTTGATGTCGCGGGCGCGGTCGCGGATGGCGTTGTCGCCATTCTTCTCGATCCTGTTCTTGATGTTGTTCTGGTCGAACTTGTTCAACTGATCGCGGTCGATCTTGATCTTGCTGCGATCGACATTCTTCCAGTCGACGTCGTTGATGTTGATATTGCCGTTGAAGTCGCGGTTGTTGAAACAGTTGTTGCAGTCGATATCGATGTCGTTGCCGTTCCAGCGGCCGCCCCACACGCCCCAGTCGTCCCAGTCGACGGCGGCGGCCCAAATGGCGCCCGTCACCGCCCCGGCGAAAAAGGTCGCTCCCGGATACCAATAATAGGGGTAAGGATCGGGATAATAGCGGATCGGTTCCCACACGTAATCCGGCTCATAAAACATCTGCGGGGGATATTGCGGGACGTAGATCACCTCGGGGCTCGCCGACTTGATGACGAAATTGTCGTTCTCCTTGACCACCTGGATCTTGTCGTCGGTCTTGATGACGCCCTTGGCAACCGCCTCGTCGCGCAGCTGCTGGATGGCAACCAGCACGTCCTTCTGCTGGTAGGCGATGGCATCGCCGAGCGTCTGCGTCCATTCGAGGTCGTCGCTCATCATCTTGACGATGTCCGGATAGTTGAGCAGCGACACCACGGAGCCGTCCCAACTCTCCTTCGGCTTCAAACTCTTGTCCTTCTCGTAGCGGTCGAGGAAGCGCGCCGCCTCGACGATCTCCAGCGGATAGAGCGCTGCCGCAGTGATCACTGCGATCAGCTCGTCCGGATAGAGCGCAATCCGCGCAACCAAGACCTCCATCTCGTCGGCGCTCAGCGGCTCCGGCGAAGTCGTGGCATCACCCGAAGCGTCAGCCGCCGCGACCTGTTCTTGTGCAAGGACAGGGTGCGCCGAACCAAACCCGGCAAGCAGCAGCGCCAGCGCCGCAACGCCCGCCTTCAACATGTCATTGCCCATCATGCTTCTATCCTCCCTGTTTGTCGTCGTCCCGGCAGGCCTTTGTGCCGGGCGGCTATTTTGGAAATAGGAACGTCACCACGCCGCGGAATCCAAACCCGTCGGGGCCGCTGTCGGGGCTTTCGGCCCAATAGCGGACACCGACGGTGAAGCTGACCGGTTGCTTGTCAAACTTGACGAGCTTTGCCACTGTGAAATTGATCGGAACCGACCACTCTTCCGTTTCCCAATTGTAGGTGCTTTCTGTGTTGACGCCGAAGGTCCAGGCGTCTGCCGTGGTGTAGGAAACGAAAGGTTGCAGGAAGGTGGAGCTGATGTCCGCCCGGTCGCCGTCGCCGGCGAAGGACCAGATGTGATTGGTCAGCGCGCCGACCGTCCACCCGCCCATCTGTTTCAGCACCACGGCGGTGGGACCGGCGCCCCATTTGCCGCCGCCGAGCAGATCGTCGGTGGCGGTTGGGACGAGAAACGCCGGACCGACGCCCCAGATGATGCCCGACGGTCCCGGGTTCTTCGGCGAGAAGAACAAGCTCTGTGTGATGTCGCCGAGACCGGACTGCTCGCCCGAGGGGCCGGCGATGTCGTTCTGCCAGATCACCGGCAGGATGGTGCGGGAGATCATGTTCCAGTCGTCGTTCAGCGAGATCGGAACGACCGGCTGGATGTTGAGTACGGCCTTCTGCCCGTCGTTCGGCCCGAACCCTTCGTCGTAGTTGAACTGCAAGGGTACACTGATAAGCGACGCGATCGGATTCGAAAGCTTCTTGGCAAGGTCCTGGCTGTCGTCCTGGGCTGCGGCCGAACCGCAAAAGCCAAATGTGGCGGTCAGCACGATGCCCGCCTGAATAGTTTGAATTGCTTTCATATCAGCACCTCCCAAAGCGACATCAGCTATTTGGCAGACAATCCCGACAAGGCGTCATCGATAGCTAACAGCAAGAACCTGGCGGCGAAAGGCTTGTGAAGATAGGCCACGCAGCCCGCCTCACGCGCCTCCGCTTCAAGCGCATCGTCGTCAACTGCGGTGATGAAGATAACCGGCAGACTGGAGCCGAAATCGCGAAGCCAACGCCGCAGCTGGATTCCGGACATGTTGCCAAGATGAATGTCGAGGACCAGGCAACCGATCGTGCCGACGAATTCGGATTCAACAAACGTCTCTGCCGACGCGTATCCATGCGTTTGATGACCGTGCGCGTTAAGCAACCGTTCGATGCTTCTCCGCATGCTCGGATCGTCTTCCACGATAGCCACTGTGCGTGGCGGGCTTTCCAAATTCGGTTCCTCAGAGATCTGGTGACCGTGCGAGGTCAGAACTTCCTGATCGTGAACCCTGGTACAGTTGTTCGCTATTGGCCTTTGGGGAAGAATGCAGCTCTAATCTCCGGACGTATCCATTGGACGCGTCCGAGCCGCTCTGCGATCGACACCATCTCCGCGATCGAAGCGGCGCCCAGCTTTTCCATGATGTTGTGGCGGTGCGCCTTGATCGTGCGCTCGGAGGTGTTCAGGTCGTACGCGACCTGCTTGTTACGCCTGCCGCGAACGACCAGATCGAAAACCTGCATCTCCCGTGGCGTGAGGTTTGACAGTTTGGCCTGGAGAGCCTGCAATTGATCGCGTCCAGCCCGCTTCTTCTCATTATGGGCGAGCGCGCGATCAATCACGTCTCGTAAGGTTTTCGAGGAGATCGGCTTCTCCAGAAAATCATCGGCGCCCGCCTTCATTGCCTGAACACCCGCGGCGATCGTGCCTTGGCCCGTCAAGAAGACGACGGGAAGCAGCGGGACGGCTTGTGCAAGCCTGTCCTGCAGTTCCGGACCGCTGAGCCCGGGCATGCGCAGATCAAGAAGGATGCAGCCGGCTTCCGATTCCGGCAGCTGCGCCAGGAAATCCTCGCCCGACTGGTAGCCGCTAACCCGAAAACCATAGGTTTCGACGAGACGTCCGAGCGCCGTTCGAAACGATGCGTCGTCATCGATAATGTGAATGAATAGTTCCATGGGCGTTCAAGTGACCTCCGCGAGCGGCAGGACGAAGCGGAACACCGCGCCGCCGCCGACGCGATTGTCCGCCCAGATCTTTCCACCGTAAGTTTCCACGATCGCGCGAGCGATGGAGAGCCCCAGCCCGGTTCCGGTTGGCTTTGTCGTGTAGAAAGTGTCGAAGATGCTGTTGAGTCTATCCTTCGGAATGCCACGTCCGGTATCCGAAATCGACATCTCGACCTTGGTATCACCATGCAGCGTCGTGTGCAGAACCAGCTTCCGGTCGGCCGTGGCGGCCTCGACCATCGCGTCGATCGCGTTCGTCGCAAGGTTCAGGATCACTTGCTGGAGATGAACCTTGTCCGCCCGCACCGGCAGTCTGTGCCCGGATCGCTCGGCGCTGACGGCCACTTGTTTCTTCGCAGCTTCTGCGTGCAAGATATTGAGGGCGCTGTCGACGATCTCATTGAGGTCGAACTCCTGCCAATCGATCTCGCTTCTTTTCTTGAGCAGGCCACGAAGGCGGAGAATGATGTTCTCGGCGCGCTCATCGTCCTCCCTGATGTCAGTCAAAATCTGCTGGACGATATTCAGATCCGGCGCCGTTCCCCTCAGTATGGCCTCTGCCGCCTCGGCATTGCTGCGAATCGCGCCTAGGGGCTGGCTCAGTTCGTGGGCTATCGATGCCGACAATGCGCCTGCGGTTGCGGACTGACTCATGTGGACCAGCTCAAGGAGACGCAGCCTGGATTCGCCTTCGGCGGCGAAACGCCGACGCCGTTCGATGAGCAGCCCTGTGATGATCAGGCCCTGCAATGCGACCACGGCAATGACTCCCACGACCAAGTCGCCATGCTGCTCCCAACGCGTAGGTTCTCTGAAACTCAACGCGGTCTCGGCCGGAAGCGAGCTTTCCGACAGGCCCCATCGCTTTAGCTGCCTTGCATCGGCAAAGAACGTTTGCGGCACTTCGATGTCTGTGATCGGCTTTCCCGCGAGTGCATCCAAAGCCAAGCCGGCGACCGCGTTTCCCAAGGACTCGAAGGTTACCGAGTTTCCGCCTACGACACCTTGACCAACGTAGGTGTCATAGGGTCCATAAATCGGCGCACTGGCCTTCGCCGCCACTATTGCTAAAGCGTCTTTGGGCAGGAAGTTGCGGCCCGTACTATCGGCAAGAATGGTGAGGAACAGGACAATACTGTCCGGTGGGAAGTGGGAGGCACGCTCCGCGAATTCATCGATCGAATAACCTTCCAAGTAGGTGGTTACGTAATCTTTTGAAGCGACCGCGAGGTCGGTTCTAGCGCTGTCAAGCCAAATGCGATCGAAAGCTGCCGAACCACCAATGATGAAAAGATTTTCGGCGTCGGGCTGGAGGGCGCGGGCCAATTCGAGCGTCTTGGCAATATCGAATTCGCTGAAAGCCCCGACGACATCTGCCGGCAAGTTGAGTTTCGAAGCACTGTCACGCCCGAAGCCGCAGAACACGATCTTTGCGTCGGGCGCGATCGCCTCGCGGTTATTCACGATGAAACGGGTTGCCGATTCGCCGAGCGCGATCACGACGTCCGGGCGACGATCGACGTATTTCTCGGACATATACCGCGCCATGCGGTCGATATGGGCTTCCTCGGAAAACCTCGAGAGGTCCAGGAACTCCGAGAAGAGATCGACATTGCCGGATGTCGCCTCGATAAGCCGATTTCTGGCGTTCTCCCCGGCAATCGAGCTTGCGGGCAGTCGCTCGTCATACGGATGGAGGATGAGCACACGCGGAGACCGGCCGACGACCTCAGCTGCTGCAGAACCGCCGTCCAGAAAAATCGCAATCAAAATTGCAACAAAGAACCTGACCGCGTTCTGGGCGCGTCGGCGCGACCGAACAGGCGGATCGCACGGCATGATGGATACCCCCTGACAAGCCAAGCTTTTGGCCGGGAAAGTAGATCGGGCAGCATTGCCGCAGCTGCGCCGGAACAACTTCCCCAAAGGACAATATCACCAAGGCTTCCCGAGGGCTACCGTCGCGTCAGCTTGAGCGTGCCGACTAGTTAAAGGAGGGGCGCACAGGCCCGGAAATCGTGCCAATCGAGCGGTTGGCGAGATTTTATCCCAGCAGGAGGAGCTGAACATGAGTTTTAGGATCCTTAACTACAGCATTGGGACCTTGGCTGCCGCGGCGGTTCTATGGGGCGCGCAAGCGCCCGCACAGGCACAGGAAGCGCAAAAGCCCAACATTCTGTTCATCATGGGCGATGATATCGGCTGGATGCAGCCGAGCATTTACCACCAAGGTTTGATGGTCGGCGAAACGCCCAACATCGATCGCATCGGCAACGAAGGTGCGAAATTCATGACCTACTATGCCGAGCAGAGCTGCACGGCTGGTCGTACCGCCTTCATTACCGGCATGCAGCCGGTGCGCGTCGGCATGGTCCTGCCGGAAATTCCCGGAAGCCCGTCCTACCTGCGGGCCGGCACGCCTCACCTCGCCAGGTTCCTGAATGATCTCGGCTACTCGACAGGTGAGTTCGGCAAGAACCATCTCGGCGATACCACCGAATCCCTGCCGACGGCACACGGGTTCCAGGAATTTTGGGGCTACCTCTATCACCTCGACGCTATGCAGGGCGTGAGCTTCCCCGACATCAACAAGTCGCCTACCGAGCAGGGGATCGCGCCCGCTTGCATGAATACCCCGATTCCCGGCGTACCTGAGGTTCCTGGCGCTGTCGATCCGAAGACCACGACCTGCCTGACGCCACCGCGTCCAATGCTCGCGTGCACTTCCTCCGACGGAACCCCCGCAAAGCAATCCTGCAAGGACGAAGGTCCGCTGACGCTGGAGCGGTCAAAGACCATTGACGAGGAAATCTCCGCCAAGGTCGTCGACTTCCTTGACCGAAATGACCCGAAGACGACCAACAAGCCGTTCTTCGTCTGGTACAACCCGGCGCGTATGCATATCACGACAGTGTTGCCGGACAAGTATCTCAATATGATCGGCGAGCCCGGCGGCAAGGACTGGGGCATGAACGAAGCCGGCATGAAGCAGATGGACGACAACATCGGCGTCGTCCTGAAGAAGCTGGAAGACATGGGCCAGCTCGACAACACCATCGTCGTCTTCACCACCGACAACGGAGCCGAGACGATCACCTTCCCGGATGGCGGCACCACCCCGTTCAAGGGTGGCAAGCTCAGCACCTGGGAAGGCGGCATGCGGGCACCACTGGTCGTTCGCTGGCCGGGGCACATCGAGCCCGGCACCGTCAAGAACGACATGTTCTCGGCGCTCGACTGGCTGCCGACGCTCGTAAACATCGCCGGTGGCCCGAAGGGTGACGGGCTGAAGAAGGAGATCGAAACGGGCAAATATCCGAATGTCGTCAAGACCACGCTCGACGGGATCGATCAGCGTGATTTCCTGGAAGGCAAGGCGCCATCCGCGCGCGACTCTTTCTTGTATTATTCCGGCAAGGAGCCGTCGGCGGTCCGCTACAAGAACTGGAAGATGTACTTCGCCATGGTTTCGGATGACCCAGCCGGGTTCATTAACGGTGTAATGCCCTTTGCCTGGACCCAGGTCGTCAACATCAAGCGCGATCCGTTTGAGACCTCGGTCGGACAGCAGATCAAGACACTTTTCGGTATGGGCGGCTCCATCGCGTCACCGTCCACCGCCTACGTCTATGACTGGAACATCCTGCCCATCGGCCAGCAGCTGTGGCTGAAGCATCTCGAGACCTACATCGCCTTCCCGCCGCTTCAGGATCCTGCAAGCTACAATCTGGAGCAAGTGATGGCGCAAGTCCGGAGCATGAAGACAGGTCACGACTGACGCACCCGCCAATGCCGGACGCCCCAGGGCGTCCGGTCGTGCGTGAGCCCGGCTGCGCGCCACCCAACAGGCGCACGGTCCGATCGACTTCCCCAAAGGACAATATCATCAAGCGTTGCTCGGATTTACCGTCGCGTCAGCCTTGTGTGCTGACTGATCAAGCGAGGGGCGCACGGGCGCGGAATCGTTCCAATTCGGGCGGTTGGCGAGATTTCCAGCAGGAGGAGCTGAACATGAGACCTGGAATTCCGAGTTACGGCATCGCAACCTGGGTGACCGCAATTGCGCTTTGCGGCGGTATGGCATCGGTTGCCTATGCGCAGGACGCGCAAAAACCGAACATCGTCGTCATCATGGGCGACGACATCGGCATGTGGAACATCGGCGCCTATCACCGCGGCGTGATGGCGGGCCGCACGCCCAACCTCGACAAGATCGCCGCCGAGGGCATGCTCTTCACCGACTACTATGCAGAGGCGAGCTGCACGGCTGGCCGGGCGAACTTTATCACCGGCGAGCTTCCGATTCGCACCGGTATGACCACCGTCGGTCAGGCCGGCGCCACCACCGGCCTGCCGGCCGAAGCGATGACTCTCGCGACTGCCCTGAAGGACATGGGCTACACCACCGGCCAGTTCGGAAAGAACCACCTTGGCGATTTGAACGAGTTCCTGCCGACCGTCCACGGCTTCGACGAGTTCTTCGGTTACCTCTATCACCTCGACGCCATGGAAGACCCTGCACACCCGAACTATCCGCAGGACCTGCTTGACAAGGTGGGGCCGCGCAACATGCTCCATACTTGGGCGACGACGACCGACGACGCGACCGTCGACCCGCGCTGGGGCAAGGTCGGCAAGCAGAAGATCGAAGACGCCGGCACTCTTTATCCCGAACGCATGGAAACAGTGGACGACGAGATCCGCGACAAAGCCTTGAAGTTCGTGGAGAAAGCCAAGGCCGACAACAAGCCTTTCTTCTTGTGGCTCAATCCCACGCGCATGCACGTTATCACCCATCTTTCGCCCAAGTATGAGGCATTGCGCAACTCGGAGAACGGCTGGTCGCTGCAGGAAGCCGGCATGGCTCAGCTCGACGATGACGTCGGCCTGGTGATGCAGAAGCTCAAGGACCTTGGCGTTGATGACAACACCATCGTCATGTTCACCACCGACAATGGCACCGAGACCTTCACATGGCCTGATGGCGGCAACACGCCGTACCGGGGGCAGAAGGGCACGATCTACGAAGGCGGCTTCCGTGTGCCGGCCTTCATTCGCTGGCCGGGCAAGATCGCAGCAGGCAAGGTGGAGAACGGCATCATGTCCGGGCTCGACTGGCTGCCGACCTTCGTGGCCGCCGCAGGCAACCCCAACATCAAGGCCGAACTGCTGGCGGGAAAGCAGATCGGCGACCGCACCTACAAGAACTATCTCGATGGCTACAACCAGATGGACCTGCTGACCGGCAAGGGCCCGTCGGCTCGCCACGAGATCTTCTATTTCGGTGAAAGCACGCTCGGCGCGGTGCGCATCGATGACTACAAGTACCGCTTCATCGAGCAACCGAACGGCTGGCTCGGAGCCAAGGAGCATGTCGACGCACCGTCGATCACGAACCTTCGCCTCGATCCCTTCGAACGCCTGGGCACTCCGGCAAACGGAACGCTGGACGGCGCCCAGGGTTACTTCAACGAATGGTTTATGTACCAGTTCTGGCGCTTCGTGTTTGTTCAGCAGGAAGTGGGCAAGCTGGCCCAGACGGCCCTTGAGTTCCCGCCCATGCAGAAGGGCGCGAGCTTCAACCTCGACGCTGTCAAGGCGCAGATCGAGGCGGCAAGGGCAGCATTGGCCAAGTAACGGGATGACTCGTGGCGGGCGGCTCGCAAGGGGCGCCCGCCGGTTCCACGGCCACGAGCCGGTCGTCTTAGACCCCGATACGAATCGAGATTTACAAGAAAGGAGCGCGATATGTTCGTGAAGCATGATCTTCTCAGACTGACCCGTCGTGCCATTCTCGCGGCCGCCGCTTTGCTCGTCGCTCCCGCGGCCGCCCTTGCCCAGTCCGACCCGTTGCCGTCTTGGAACCACACCGCGCCGAAGGCTGCGATCGTCGATGGCGCAAGTCCGGAGCATGAAGACAGGTCACGACTAACGCGCCCGCCAATGCCGGACGCCCCGTCCCAGGGGCGTCCGTTGTCGGCCACCGCCCCGCGCGGCGGTAACTTATCAATCGAGGACGTGACATGACACCGATAGCAACCCGCCTTGTTACAGCGATGACAATTGCCGTAGGCTTGGCGCCTTCCTTGGCGATAGTCCAGGCGCAGGAGCAGGCCAAGCCCAACATCCTTGTGATCATGGGTGACGATGTCGGTTACTGGAATATCAGCGCCTACAATCGCGGCATGATGGGATACCGCACGCCCAACATCGATCGCCTAGCGAATGAGGGCGCGATTTTCACCGATTATTATGGCCAACAATCCTGCACCGCCGGCCGTGCCGCCTTCATCACCGGACAGAGCCCGTTGCGCACGGGACTTTTGAAGGTGGGATTGCCGGCAGCGAAAGAAGGCCTGTCACTGAAAGACCCGACGATCGCCGATATGCTCAAGCCGCAAGGCTACGCAACCGGGCAATTCGGCAAGAACCATCTCGGTGACCGCAACGAGTTCCTGCCAACGGTTCACGGCTTCGACGAATTCTTCGGCAACCTCTACCACTTGAATGCAGAAGACGAACCGGAGCATCCCGACTATCCAAAGGACCCCGCGTTTAGGGCCCAATTCGGTCCGCGCGGCGTCATGAAATGCGTCGCCACCACCACCGACACGCCCGGCGATGATCCCCGTTTCGGGCCTTGGGGCAAACAGAAGTGTGAGGATACCGGGCCGCTGACCAAGAAGCGCATGGAGACGATCGATGAGGAATTCCTCGCCGCTTCGAAGGACTTCATTGACCGCGCGCATCGGGACCAGAAGCCGTTCTTCGTCTGGTTCAATCCAAGCCGTATGCACATCTGGACCCGCCTCAAGCCGGAATCCCAGGGAAAGACTGGACTTGGCATCTATCCGGACGGCATGGTCGAGCACGACGGGCAGGTCGGCGAGATACTCGACAAGCTCGATGAGCTCGGCATCGCCGACGATACAATCGTAATCTACACCACCGACAACGGCGCGGAGACGTTTTCCTGGCCCGATGGCGGCACCACCCCGTTCCGCGGCGAGAAGAATACCAACTGGGAAGGTGGCTATCGCGTGCCGGCGATGGTGCGCTGGCCAGGCTTGGTGCCAGCTCGGGTCGAAATAAACGACATCTTCTCGGCCGAGGACTGGGCGACGACCCTGGTGGCAGCCGCCGGCGAACCAGACATCAAGAACAAGCTGTTGCAAGGCTATGACGCGGCGGGCAAGAATTTCCGCGTTCACCTCGATGGCTACGATCAGCGCGATCTTCTTTCTGGAAAAGGGTCCGACAAGCGCAAGGAATTCTTCTACTGGACCGACGACGGCAATCTCGCAGGTCTTCGGTACCAGCAGTGGAAGGCTGTTTTCATGGAACAGCAGGCGCATGGCTTCGATGTCTGGGCGCAACCGATGGTGCAACTGCGTTTGCCGTCACTTTTCAACCTGCGCTCGGACCCGTTCGAAAGGGCCCAGCATGAGGCAGGTGACTATGTGCGGTGGTTCGTCGAGCACGCCTTCGTGCTGGTCCCAGCGCAAGCCCTGGTAGGGCAGCATCTGATGAGCTTTAGGGAGTTTCCGCCGCGCCAGGAGCCCGGCTCCTTCTCGGTCGAACAGGCAATGGAAAAACTCAGGAACCCGCCATCGAGCAATTAGACTACTCACAGGAACGAACACTGACATATCTGGGGAGGATGTATGTTTGAGCGAATGAAATCTCTGTGGGTTGTCAGCGCGACAGCCGTTGCGTTGGCTTTCCTCGCACCCTCTTTGGCGCAGGCCCAGTCCGATCCCTTGCCGTCCTGGAACGACACCGCGCCGAAGGCTGCGATCGTCGAGTTCGTCGAGAAGGTAAGCAAGGAAGGCTCGCCCGACTTCGTGCCGGAGCCCGAACGCATCGCCGTGTTCGACAATGACGGCACGCTGTGGGTCGAACATCCGATGTATGTGCAACTCGCCTTCGCGCTCGACCGTGTAAAAGCCGAGGCGCCAAGTCATCCCGAATGGGCGACCACCCAGCCGTTTCAGGCCGTGCTTGAAGGCGACATGAAGGCGCTCGCCGCTGCCGGTGAAAAGGGCCTGGTGGAACTCATCATGGCGACCCACGCCGGCATGACCGTCACGCAATTCCAGACAATCGTGACCGACTGGATCGCCAACGCGCGCGATCCACGCTTCAAGAAGCCTTATACCGAGTTGGTCTACCAGCCGATGCTCGAACTTCTCGCCTATCTGCGGGCCAACGGGTTCAAAACCTTCATCGTGTCTGGCGGCGGCGTCGAGTTCATGCGCCCCTGGACGGAAAAGGTTTACGGCGTTCCGCCGGAACAGGTGGTGGGGTCATCGATCAAGACGAAGTTCGCGATGAAGGACGGCGCGCCGACGCTGTTTCGGCTGCCTGAAGTCAACTTCATCGACGACAAGGCCGGCAAGCCGGTCGGCATTCAGGAGCATATCGGCCGCAAGCCTATTGCCGCGTTCGGCAATTCGGACGGCGATCTTGAAATGCTGCAATGGACGACTCTCGCCGACGGTCTGCAGTTCGGCTTGATCGTTCATCACACCGACGCAGAGCGCGAATATGCCTACGACCGGAAAAGCGAGTTCGGCCATCTCGACCTGGCTCTCGATGCCGCCGCCATCAACAAATGGACGATCGTGGACATGAAGGCCGACTGGAAGCAGATCTTTCCGGGAAACTAGAGCCAGCGTGACGTGCGTCCGGATTTTCCGTGAAACTCAAAGGGGAGGACAATTCTATGAACATCAGTCGCATCGCAGGTACGATAGCCTTCGCCGGCAGTTTGGCCCTAGCAACCACCGGGGCCGTCGCCCAGGATACAACCAAGAAGCCGCATGTCCCGCTGGAGAAGACCATCGGCGCGGCTACTCCGACCGGTCCGATCCCGTCCTTGGCCGTCATCAATTCGCAGGGCGCCACGCTCGAAGGCGGCAAGCTTGTCCTGACGGGCGTTTCGAAAACCTCGATCGTCTTTGCCGATCGGCCGGTGCGGGCCGCCGGTCATGTTGCGACCGAGCAGTTCATTATGCAGTGGGATGAGGGCAAGGACAACTTCGCCGTCGACCCGCCGAACGCAACGGTCTCAGTTCTTGGGGGAGACGGCTCGGAGGTGAACGACGCCGTCGTCACGCTCAAAGCTCCGAAACTTGAGGGAAACACACTGACGTTCGACGTTGCCGTTCTGGAAGGCAGTCTCAACAGCGCGAGCGGTCCGGCAGCTCTTTTCATTGATGCGTTCGCGGTTCGTGGACCGCGCGGCGGTGGATTCGCCCATGTGGGCGGCTACGGCGGCGTCTATCACGGCGGCGGCGCTTACTGGCATGCCCCTGTCTATCACGGCGCTTGGTATGGTGCTGGCGCTGTCGCGGGGGCCGCAGTTGCCGGAGCTGCTGTTGGCGCTGCCGTCGGTGCCGCTGCTTCCCCATACGCATATCCGCCCTACTGCGGATATTATCCGTACCCGCCGTGCTATTAAGCGTAGGTTGCCAATGGTTTGTGATGCGACGCTATGAAGCCTGTGTGGCCGGCAGAGTCGGCCACACAGATGGAGCCTTGGTCGACATACATCCTCGCTTCGCTGCATCGCTTCGCACGGCCATCCTACTTTTGCTGCTAATGCAAGTCGGACAGGCGGCCGCTGCCGGAAGCAGATCTTTCCGCAAAACCAAGAGTCCAAGAACTCGGACGAACACAATCAAAGGGAATACGCTATGGCAATCAAAGTTGGTGTTCTTGGCGGTGCGATCCTGAAGGCTTCACTTGCGCTCGCCAACGTTGGGCGGGCGCAAACGATCAGCTACGCCGATGCCATCACCGTACTTGCCAAAGACTGCGGCGCAGACATCATAAAGCATTGCAGAGGACTCGATCTCGGCAACAACGAGATCCGCAATTGCCTCGAGCCGAGAAAATGCGCATGGCGAATGCTGCAGCACTAACACGACCTGAACCGCGCTGGGGCCCGGCCCTAGCCATTGTCGCGGTGCTGGTGCTGCTTGCGGTGTTGCCGCGTCATGTCCAAATCATGCCGGTCTGGGGATCGTATCTGGTCGCATTGGCGGTCCTGGTGCCGATGGCCGCCGTCACCTTTCCGGTCGGGGATATCCACTTTTGGTTGCGCGCCGAGAGAGCAGTGATCCTCGTGTTTGCCGGCGCCTATGTCGTCAACACCGCCCTTGAGCTTGCGGACATGATCGGCGTCTTAAGCTTGGGCCCTCCAGAAACGCGCGCGGTCACGCTGTTGTCGTCCTCGCTCGCCATCTGGGTTACCAATGTCCTGGCCTTCGCGATGCTTTATTGGCAGATTGATAGCGGTGGCCCCGCTGCCCGGAAGAGTGGGGACAAACTGCCTGACTGGCTCTTTCCGCAAGCGGCGATGCCGGACGTTGCTTCACCGGGTTGGCGGCCATTCTTCTTCGACTACCTCTCTCTGGCCTACAACACGGCGACCGCCTTCAGCCCTACAGATGTCCTGCCGCTAAGCCGGCGGGCCAAAATGCTGACGATGCTCGAAAGCGCCATTTCCTTGCTGACCCTGGCCATCGTCGCCGCGCGAGCCGTGAATGCCGTTCCCTAACAGCGTGAACTGGCGGCTTGGCTCGCTGCGACCCGCGCGGATGTGGGGGCTACGGCAGGTTCCGGTATCAAGAAAAGAAGTGGCAGATGTCTCAGATTAACGCGGACCAGCTTTCGACCATGATCTCGCACGCGGTGGCGCCGTCATTCCTGCTAACCGCGATTGCCGCATTGGTGTCAATCCTGATTGCCCGGATGACGCGCGTTACCGACCGGTTACGCAATCTGAACCAGATCGCCGACGATGACGTGGCACGCGGCTGGCTCAAGGCGGACGTCTCAAGGTTGAAGCGCCGGGAGATCCTTCTCAATCAATCGCTGCATCTCGTCGTCACCAGCGGCATCACCATCGCCGTTCTGCTGCTATTCGGATTCGTGGCAAGCCTATCGGGCTATCGTCACGAACCTGGCGCGGGCGTATTGTTTGTTGTGGCCTTAGTCCTCCTAGTAGGCTCCCTGCTGCGCTTCCTCCAGGACATCAGAATCGCCCTGAGCGAGCACGATCATCATGGCTGAGGCTTGGAAGGGCACTCTGTTGCAGTTGGTGCTGGCGTTTTTCGCGGCGTTTTCCATCTCTGGCCACGCTTCGGCGGTAGAAACAAGTCCTCCCATCGATCCGCAAATCTCCATCCACAATGGGTTCGTCGATGAAAAAAGATGCGCCTCCTGTCACGCGAGCCAGGCAGCGGCCTTCGCCAAATCGAACCATGCCAAGGCGATGGCTGTGGCAGACGACAGCACGGTGCGCGCGAACTTCGATGGTGCTCGCTACGAGCATGACGGCGTCCTGACGACCTTCTTCAGACGGGGAAGCCAGTTTTTCGTTCGGACCGAGGGACCGGACGGCAGGCAGGCCGAGTTCCAAGTCAAATATACATTCGCCTACGAACCGCTACAGCAATATCTCATCGATATCGGCGGCGGCAGGCTGCAGGCACTCGATATCGCATGGGACACGACCAAACAGGAATGGTTCTGGCTCGGCACGGGCAAGCCCGCGAGACCCGGCACGACCTACCACTGGACCGGCCCATTCTATCGCTGGAACCGGACCTGCATCGACTGTCATTCGACCGATCCCCAAGCGAATTTTGAGCCGGAGACCGGCGAGTACCAATCGACCTATGTCGCAACGAGCATCGGCTGCCAGTCATGCCACGGCGGCGGCGCGAAACATGTGGAATGGGCTGAGGCGGGTACTTCTGAATCGCTCGACAACTTCGGCCTCGCCCCAGTCGACCAGGATGTGTGCCTGGGCTGTCATTCTCGACGGACGAAGCTTCTCGGCGGTCACGGGCCAGGAAAGGCTTTTCTCGATCATTTCTCGCCGAGCCTGCTGCGCCCGGACCTCTATTTTCCCGACGGGCAAATCCTGGACGAGGTGTTCGAATACGGCTCGTTCCAGCAGAGCAAGATGGCGAGAGCCGGCGTCGTCTGCCTCGACTGTCACCGGCAGCATGAGGCGACCCTCAAGGCGGAGGGCAATGCCGTCTGCACGCAGTGTCACACCGAGGCAAAGCCGGAGCGATTTACGGACTTCGACCCGAGCGGCAGTTTCGACACGCCCGCGCACACACACCACCAAGCAGGTTCAGAAGGCGCGCTTTGCGCCAACTGCCATATGCCCAAGCGCACCTACATGAAGGTCGACCCGCGACGCGACCATTCATTCGTCGTTCCACGGCCCGATCTGTCGATCGCCTACGGCACTCCCAACGCATGCACGACCTGCCATGCAAACGGCACGAACGCGTGGGCGGTAGAAACGATGGACAAATGGTACGGCGCAGCCTGGCGCGAGCGCCCGACGATTGCCCATGCCTTCGCAGGTGCCGCCCAAAACGATCCGGCGGCGATCGAAGCTTTGCGTGCGCTCGTCGCCGACCGGGAACAGGCGGGCATCGTCAAAGGCAGCGCGATCGTGGAGATGGGACGCCTCGGCGGCGATGCCGTTTTTGCAGATGTGGCTGCCGCGGCAGCAAGCCCCGATCCGCTCGTCCGGCTCGGTGCGGCACAGGCTGCCGGCAGCCTGCCGCCTGAACTGCGGCTGAATGCCATCGGAAAGCTGCTTGCCGACGAGACGCGCGCCGTTCGGGTAGCCGCTGTGACGGCTCTCGGCGATGCGCCGACGAATGATCTGCTCGGTGACCAGCGCCGCAGTTTCGACGTCGCGCTGGAGGATCTGCGAGCCTATGCGCGGGCCAATGCGGACATGGCTGAAGTACAGAACGCGTACGGTCTCTTCCTGATGGGTCAACGTCAAGCGGATAACGCGGAGGCTGCGCTGCGTCGCGCGATCTCGCTCGACAGCAGCCTCGCCGGAGCGCACGCCAATCTGGCCGAACTTTACAGGGCGACCGGCCAGAACGAGAAGTCGGAAGGCACTTATGCCGAGGCCATCAAGATCTCGCCCGAAGATCCCCTGCTCCGATACGGTCACGCCCTGTCGCTGGTTCGCGCGAAAAACATGACTGGCGCAATAAGCGAGTTGGAGGCTTCGGTGCGGCTTGCTCCAGCCAATGTTCAATACAGGACCACGCTAGCGATAGCTCTCGACTCGGTCGGTCGCACAGGCGATGCATTCCAAATGCTTGGCGAATCGGTCACCAACGGCTCCGCCGATCCGAACCTGCTCGGCACCGCCATTCAATTTGGGCTTAAGTTGCGGCGCTACCCCGAAACGCTGAGACTGGCTGAAGAACTTGCCCGGCAGCAACCGGACAACGCGCAACTTGCCGACTTGATCGCGCAATTGCGCGCTAGCCGATGAGTGGGAACGCTTGCAGATATTCTATTCAGCCAGCGGCAGCTATTGGCCTAACTTTCCTGTTCAATGAGCATAAGCTCCGCCTTTTCAGCCATGCCTTCGACAAAATCGTCCTTCGTGAGGTTTGCCCATTGCCGCTCGGGGCGGAAGGTAATTAACGGTAACCTACCGGAAGACTCCGCTCGGCCAGCGCAAGAGTCGGTCCTTGAGGTATCAGTCCGACTTTCCTCAATGGGCCAAGGAAGAACTCCACGTTCTGCGCACGGGCAACCGCAACGAGACCATTTTCTGCGTGTTCTTCACCAAATCCGGCACGTTTTTTTCACACTGAGCGGTCCGTGCGTGAACATCTTGGTCGGTCCGCCAGAGTCGCACATTTACAAGAGTCATCAGATCAACCGACGTCCTTGCTTCAACCATTGCTTCTCGACGCCGACTCGATGATCGCCGCTTTCTATTCACCCTGTGCAGTCTGGGCTGCTTTCTGCTGGGCAAGTGATATCACATTAGCCGCAGCCATGGCCGCCTGCTTCTCATCGGTTCCCACCTGGACCGTGGGCTGGGCAAAATGGATGCCGTTCTCTGCGAACGCCTGCTGGATCATGGTGTAGGCCTTGCGCCTGACGCCGAATTGGTGACCGGGCTTGGTCATGAAGGCGAAGCTCAGCTCGATGCCGAAGTCGCCGAACTGCTCGACGCCCTTCATCTTCACCGTCTCGATGATCTCCGGCGCCAGTTCAGGATCAGCAAGCAATTCCGCGCCGATACCCTTCAAGAGCTTCTTCACCTTCCTGATGTCGGTGTCGAACGACACCCGGATCCTGAACTTGTCGATCACCCAGTCGCGGCTCATGTTCTGCACCGCGCCAAGGTCGCCGAACGGAACCGTGAACACCGGGCCGCGATGATGGCGCAGCTTCACCGAGCGTAGGCTGAAGGATTCGACGGTTCCCTTGTAGCTGCCGCTCTCGATGTACTCACCGACCCGGAAGGCATCGTCGAGCATGTAGAAGACGCCGCTGAGCACATCCTTGACCAGGGTCTGCGAGCCGAAGCCGATGGCAACCCCGAAGATTCCCGCGCCGGCGATCAACGGAGCGATCTGCACGCCGAGCCCCGAAAGCACCATGAGAACGGCCACAGTAGTAAGCAGCACAGCCAGCATGTTGCGAAAGATCGGCAGCAAGGTCCTGAGCCGGCTCCGGCGTGCCGCCTCAGCCGGCGTGATTGTGTCGTCGACCGCGGCCAGTTCCAGCGTCCGGCCGATATAGGCTCTCGCCAGTTGCCAGATGAGATCGGCAACCAGCAAGATCAGGACACCGTGGAACAGGCCGCGCACGATGCGGTTTATCGTGGTATTACCTTCTGCCATTGCACCTGGGTCCAGGCGCCAGACCAGGCTCAGCCACAGCACCGCGAGCATTATCACCAGCGCGCGAACGCCGCGGTTGATCAGCACCGTGCGAACGGAACTCGCCGAGGTGGCATTGTCCGGCCGGACCACCAGCGCCTCTGCCACATGGCCGGCGATGGTCAACGCCTTTGGCAATAGCAAGCCATAGATGCCGAGCCATAGCGCGCCGTTGAGATCGGCGACCCAGAGCCCCCAGAGGAGAACCAGGTAGATGGTAAGGAGCCACTCCCTCGTGCTTATGCGCTGTGTGGTCGCTGGGCCGCCTGGACGCCGCCAGACCATCTCGATGGCGAGGACCAGAAGCCCGATGCCCAGCAGATAGGCGATCAAACGCGTTGCATCCGGCGAAAAGCCCAGGTGCGGAAGCAGGCTGACGGTCGCCCATCCGGCCATCAGATAGCCGGTGAAAACGGCCAGCCGGCGATACCAGAAATGGGCTTCGGCATCGCTCGCCGGAACAAGCCGGAGCGGTTTCTCCTGTCCCGCCGGAATGGCGCCGCCATTCGGCGCAAGCAGGATCCTGCCGATGGCCATCACCACCCGCGCGACGATGAATGCGACCAGATAGGTCAGGATGACGACGCGCAGCAAGGCGGGCCAATCGAAGGCCAGGAAAACCCCAGCGCTGACGAGGGAAAACACGACGAGCGGCGCCAGTTCCGCGAGTAATCGGGCGGCACGATTGGCCTCGCGTGCGGCGCTTGCATCGGCTGCCTGGCCCGAGCCGGGCTGCTTCACTCCGCCCACCGCACGCTTGAATAGCCACTCCGCTCCGAAGCCAAGCGCCAGCAAGGCTGCGAAGAGAACAAGTATGGTGGCGAATCCACGGTTGTTGATTTCTGACCTCACAATTCGGACGGCGTTTGCGGCCTCGCCCGGGATGCGCGGAACCGCGTTACGCAACGCAACGAGATGGCTGCGAATGAGGCTGTCCCAGACCGCCATCTGCGAGGCGGCTGGCGCACCTGGTTTGTCCGCAGGGGGCACTGCCATGGCGTCCAGCCGCGCGCGGATGTCGGGATCATCAAGCATCTTGATGAACGCCTGAAATTTTTCATCCGCCACCGGCATGGTCGAAGTTTGCTGCGCCTGAGCCATCGAGGCGCTGCCCATTGCCGCCAACCACACCAATGCCAGCGCGGCCATGACGCACACCGCCAAAAATGGCGACTTTTGCCGGGATATCTCGATCGCTTTCATGCTGCCCTCCTGCGAAAATCCGATCTCGACTGATCTACCCAGTCACCGAGCAGGCTCCCAAATAGCAACCAATCTTCGAGCCACATTATCACCAAAGCTCCACTTTCTTTCATGCTTTGAGGCATGCTTGGCGAGCTGGATTTCGCGATTTCGTCCCTCGAGTAGCCCGCTGGCCTCCCCGTCAGTCAGCTCGGCCGCCTAACATGCCGGTCGAGTTCATCCGCCGAGCGGATGGAAGGGTCTATGTCACGGGCCTTGGCGGCGTTCTCCTTTGCCCGATCATAGTCGCCTTTTGCGTAGTAAGCGATGGCGATGACCGCATAGGCCTGAGCGTTGGCGGGTTCATGGCTGAGCAGCTTTGCCCTGACTTCAATTGCCAGGTCATAGTCTCCGAGCCGCAACGCCGAAACTCCAAGCCCGGCGAGCGCGTTACGCGTCAGCGTCAAGAATCCTCCGATACCATTCAATGGCGCCTGCATCGTCTCCGCGCGCCGCCGGCTGGCCGGCAATCTCGATCATCAGGTTGATGCTTCCCCTTCCCGGCATGGTCATTCAGGCAAAGTTTACGGCGAACCGGGCAGGCAATCCGCGATCCGTCGGGCGGCACTGAAGGCGGTTCACAATGCATTCCGAGAGAACGGAATTCGGGCCGTGCCAAAACCGACATCCGACCAAGGGGCAATGGCTATCGCGCGATAGTCGTTCGCAGGATGTCGGTTATCTCTGAGGAACGGCCGCAATGGGGTCAAACCGGACATCATGCAGTCGTCGATGGCGTCGAGGACTGAACGGTCCGCAGTGCGCTGGCCAGCATTCGCCCGTAGGTTACAGTTATTTACGTTCCCTGACGTGAGCCGATCGGCCAAGGTAATATCGCCTCGCCCCGCAAGAGGACAGCAGCCTCTGAGCAATCGAATAGGGCGCCCATAGCCAGAAACAATTTTGCACACAAGGGGAATATCAATGCGAAAATTCACGACACTCATCGCGGCAACGTCAGTAGCACTTTCGTCTGCAGCCTACGCACAAGATCAAAGCCCCCTTCCCAAGGCCAGCGACGTGCTTGTCCGATACGGGCACGACGTCGAGGGCTGGACCGTCTATGCCAATCAAACCCGCGGAGATTGCTTGATCGTGCACTCAAATGGCCCAAATTCGGTGCAAATGGGCGTTACCGCAAATCAGGAGGTCGGGTATCTTGGCGTGTTCACGAAGCAGGATATCGGCCTTCAGAACGGGACCAAGTCGGAAATCTTCGTCTCCATCGGTGGCCGTCTCTACGAGGGTGTGGCTACCAGCATGAGCGGCGACCTCAAGGGCGGATACTCTGGCGGCTACATCTTGACCGACGACCCGAATTTCAAGCGCGACGTAGCGAAGCAATATGAAATGATCGTGTTTCCGGAAACCAAGGGGGCCTTTGTCGTCGATCTGAAGGGGACTTACAAGGCAATGGCAATGGGCCTCAAGTGCCTCACGCAGTGACCCCGCTCTGACCAGTCATTTGCCTTTCATGGGTCCGGAACGCGCGGTTGGCGGGTGAAACAGAATTGGCCATTCTGTTTCACCCGACGCCTAATTGGGCACCGGGCGCGGTGTATTTCTTGGGTGGCGCGGAGCACCGTGGCCCGCCGGGCGCGGTCGCGGCAAGCGCCCTACTTGACTTAGTCGCGGACTTTTCAGCAATGCGCAGATGGAATACCATGCATCGCAGCAATATCACGCGATATGCCCGTTGCCCTTTTCCAAGGACCCCTCAGTTGTCACCGATTTGTCGGCGGAGTTCGCCCGGAACGCCACGTAGAAGCAGACAACTCCAGACGGCAAGAAGCGCGTGAAATCCAGCCGCGGACCAAAGCATGACGCCGGTCATCTTTAGGACTGCACCCGCGTAGACGGCGAGAATTGATACCGCCGTGTTGTAAATCAGAATGCCAACAAGCGTTCCATCCATGAGGACGCGCGGCCAGAGAGGCTCGGGAGTGTCCAGTATGGGCGCTTAGCGGAAGTTTTGGGGGTCGATCTGAAAGCGTCGTTTAGTTAGCCGCAATGTCACCCGAATGAACGCCCCCGCCAGTAATCTTATGAGCGCTGAGGGAAAAGATCCGGTCACGGAAAAATGGCAGGCAACTTTGCCCGCCATCTCCGACTTCACCAAACCGGCAGCGTTTACTGGTGGCCAACCATCGTGCAGAAGGCGCCATGCCCCTGGTCATCACTGGCTATGCCGCCGCATTCCTGCTTTATCGTGGCGCGATCCTCGTCTTTCAACCCCTCCCAAGCGGCCTTGAAGTCGGCATCCGATTTTAAGGTCTTCATGTCGGCAGCGGTGTAGAAGGGCGCCATTTTCGTCGGCTCGTCGAGGGCGCCGCCGTGCTCGGCAAGTGCGGCGCCGGTCATCATCGAAAGCGCCATCGCGCCCGTGCAAAGCATCTTGAGGTTCATGATCATTTCTCCTGGTTGCTTTTAATTTCGTCCAAGCAGCGATCCATGCAGGAACGCGTCACCTTGGCCGATTGCTTTGCTTTAGGGAACGTAACTAACTGTATCCTACAGGTGGAATTGCAGGCGGGACCAAGACAGTCAGCCCTTGATGGCAGTCAGCTCAGTGTCCGTGAGATCTTCGAGGCCTCAATCTGCAAGGCGTGTACGATCTTGTAGGGACTACGATACGGTCAAGCACCGATCCATGCAGGAGCGCGCCGCTAGGGGCGGGTTTACTTAGCTTCGGTCACTTGCGCTGCTTGATCTGGAATCAGAACCACCCGGTAGGTCACGCCCTCGCACTTGAGCAGGTAGACAGTGTGATTGGGGGCCGACTCCGCTTCGATACGCTCAGCCGAGCTTGGATTGTCGCAAGGAAAGCCCTGGCTTCGCACCTGGTCGCCAACGATCCTGACGTCAGCGCTCTGGTCTTGGGCTGTGGCGGTCGCAATAGGACCTCCGAGACCAACCGATAAGAGAACGCGTGTGGCGAGGGATCGAATCCACAACGATCTTGGACGGCTATTCATTGCGCTCTCCTTGGCACGCGGCACGCAGTTTCCGAAGCGCCGCTGCTCTATGCCACCAAACTGTTTCAAAAGGCGGCGAAAGCCTAAACTGGCGTACTGCAGCCGAGACCGCTCTGCGTCTATCGGGCGGTTCGTCTTCCATCCTCATGGCAACTCGTGTTTTCCCGGGACCGCATTAGCATAATCGTATGGAGGCGGTAGCGGAATGTAAGTTACGTGGGTGACGGGGAATTTGCTGAACATCCCGCAGCGAGCGCGGTCGGCATGAACGCCATAAAGGGCGCGCGATCCAGGGTACACGGCGTTCGGCAAGGCAATCCACGAAATGGACGGCAGTAACCGCGACCACGACAGAGCCAGCCGGACTTAGGAAAGGGCGCTGCTGGCTGTATGCGCTATCCTGCGGTCAGGGAAGGTGTTTGCCGGGCCAAGGCCGAAATCTTCTAAAGATCGGAGGCGCGCGGCGAGCACGATCTGGCAGAGCATATGCAGGCTCTTCTCCGTTCGCTTGGCGTCGCCGCAATGGTAAAAACGGCATGGCACAAGTGATCTTGTAGGAAACGTATCGCCGGCCCTTTCCAGAAGCATCATGAGGCCCCATTGGTCCTCACCTGTGAAGGGCAGCGCAATTTTCAACACTATCCACCCGTTGTCGACCTTTACATGGTCAGGTTGCATCCTCCTGAGAGGCCGATTGCTGCCGTTCGGACTACAGTTGCCCACGTAAGTTACGCACCCGCTACTTGCCCTGTGGAGTATGGGCTGCCCTACTCTACGCCAGCAACGGTTGGCTAGCACTCAGAGCGGCGGAGCCCCGGTCCAGCAGTTGAATTTAATATCTGCGCAGCATGGCAGGCACCGGGCGTTCGATGACACCCGATATTATTTCGCACGATTTAGAGGGCAATGGATATTCGATCTGCTACTCGGGTTCTCAAAGTTACAGCCTTGTTATTTCCGTCGTTGTTGTTCAGCGTCGCGGCGTCTGCCCAGGACGACACGCAGGAACTCGCCAAGAAACTGTCGAACCCGATCGCCTCGCTGATCAGCGTGCCGTTCCAGTTCAACTACGACAGCGGCTACGGCCCGAACGACGGCGAGAAAGCCTATGTCAACATCCAGCCGGTCATCCCCGTCTCGCTGAATGCCGACTGGAACATGATCTCGCGCACGATCCTGCCGGTGATCTGGCAAAATGACATAGCCGGCCCGTCGGGCGAGCAGTCTGGTCTCGGCGACATAACCCAGAGCCTGTTCTTCTCGCCGTCCCAACCGACCGAGTCCGGCATCGTCTGGGGCGTCGGCCCGGTGTTTTTGGTTCCTACCGCGACCGACGACCTGCTCGGCGGCGGCAAATGGGGCGCAGGCCCGACCGCCGTTGTGCTGAAGCAGAGCCACGGATGGACGGTCGGCGCATTGGCGAACCACGTCTGGTCGTTCGCGGGCGACAGCGATCGCGGCGACATCAGTTCGACGTTCCTGCAGCCCTTCGTCGCCTACACGACCAAGGACGCCTGGACGTTCACGCTGAACACCGAGAGCACCTACAACTGGGAGGCGGAGGAATGGTCCGTTCCGGTCAATTTCCAGGTCGCGAAGCTCGTCGTCGTCGACAAGCAGCCCATCAGCCTCTTCGCCGGCGTCCGCTACTGGACCGAAAGCCCCGACAGCGGCCCAGACGGGTTTGGCTTTCGTACCGGGATTACGCTTCTGTTCCCGAAAAAATGAGCAAGACCGGCGCCGCCTGCCGGCGCGAAAATGAAGAAAACGCACGAATTCGACAACTCATCGAATGATAAGGAGACGGCAAATGTTGACAAAGCGAGATCTACTTCGCTCAGCCGCGGCGATTGCCGCTGGCGCTGCGATTGCGAACCCAAGCCTGCTGATGGCGCAGAGCTACCCCGGCATCATCGAGGCCAAGGACATCGCCGAGGAAGGTTTCATCTACGGACTGCCGCTCGTGATGAACTATGCCGTGATGAATGAATTCGCCGTCGATCCGAAGTCCAGCCAGTTCAAGGCGCCGTTCAACAAGATCGACAACATGCACCACGTCGCCACCCCGGAAGACACGGCAGTCGTCACGCCGAACAGCGACACGCCATACTCCGTACTTTGGCTGGACCTGCGTGCCGAGCCGATGGTGATATCGGTGCCGGCGGTGGAGAAGGAGCGCTATTATTCGGTGCAGTTGATTGATGGCAATACGTACAACTTCGGCTACATCGGCAGCCGCGCCACGGGGAACGATCCGGGTTCCTATCTTGTTGTCGGACCCGACGGGAAAGGCGAGAAGCCGGTCGGCATCAGCCAAGTCTTTTCCTCGACCACCCCGTTCGTGTTCGCCAACTTTCGGACCCAGCTTATCAATGTCGAAGATATGCCGAACGTGGAAAAGGTGCAGGCCGGCTACAAGGCGGAGCCGCTTTCCGCCTTCCTCAAGCAGCCCGCCCCCCCCGCCGCGCCTACGATCGAGTTCCTCCCTGCCACCACAGCCGGGATCAAGGACAACTTCTTCCAATATCTCGATGCGGCCCTGCAATTCGTCCCCGAGACGCCAAGAGACAAGGAGATCCGTGCGAAACTGGCGAAGATTGGCATCGGTCCCGGAAAGACCTTCGAGTTGAAGGATCTATCGCTCGAACATAAGGCAGAAATGCTGATAGGCATGAAGCAAGGTGACGACAAAATCAACAAATGGCTGGCCAGCGGAAACAAGCCCATCAACGGCTGGAATGTCAGCTCCCTCCTGGGCGACGAAGCCTTCTACAACGGCGATTGGTTGATGCGGGCCGGAGCTGCAAAGGCAGGCCTCTATGGCAACGATGCAGCAGAGGCCATGTACCCCTTCACCAGAACGGATGCGACCGGGGAACCGCTCGACGGCAGCAAGCACAACTACACTATCACCTTCGCACCCGGACAGCTGCCGCCAGTGAATTCCTTCTGGTCGGTAACGATGTATGACGGCAAGAGCCAGCTCCTGATCAACAATCCGATCAACCGCTACCTCATCAACTCGCCGATGTTGCCGGGCATGAAAAAGAACGAGGATGGTTCGCTCACCCTCTATATCCAGAAAGACAGCCCCGGTGCGGACAAGGAAGCTAACTGGCTGCCTGCGCCCAATGGCAAGATCTATCTCGTGATGCGCCTGTACTGGCCGAAGACGGAAGCGCCTTCGATCCTGCCGGCCGGCGAAGGCAGCTGGCAGCCGCCCGGTATCAATGTGGCGCAGTGATGATCCCCCGAACATGAATTATCCCGACCATGCTGATGTGTGGCGTTGGATGTCGATGAGGAAAGAGCAATGATACGCATGACGAGACTGCTTTGCGCCACCGCCGCAGCGGTGCTGATGGGCATGGGCGCCGCTTCCGCCGAGACCTACAACATGACGACGCCCTTCGCACCGGGCGTCGCCGTGCCGGACAAGATCGAGTCCTCGATCGGGCCGCTCAATCTCAATTACGGCTACCCATCGGAAGATACAGTTGAAAAAATCTACGACAACCTCGACCGTTCGCGCGCGCTGCAGGCTTATCTGCTGGCGATTCCGATCGTCAATCAGGCCGGCATGCGCGAGTCGCTGCGACAGTTTGGACCAGACAACCAGACCAACGTGATCTGGGAAAGCCTGATGGATTCCAAGACCGTCGCGCTGACTGGCAACGACAACACGATCTACAACTTCATGTGGGTCGACACCAGCAAGGGACCGTTGGTGGCCGAGGTTCCGCCAAAGGTGCTCGGGACGGTCGACGACTTCTGGTACAAGTGGGTGGCCGACATCGGCATCACCGGGGCCGACAAGGGCGAAGGCGGCAAGTATCTCCTGTTGCCGCCTGGTTTCAAGGGCGACATCCCATCGGGGTATCACGTTTTGCGGCCGAGCACCTTCGGCAGCTACTTCGTCTTTCGCGCTTTCCTTGTAGACGGCTCCACCCAACCTGCGGTCGATTCGGTCAAGAAGAACCTGCGAATCTATCCCCTGGCCGAGGCAGCCAACCCGCCGCCGATGCAATTCGTCAATGCCTCCGGCATCCCATCGAATTTCGTCTCACCGGGCGACTACTCGTTCTGGAGCCTGTTGAACCAGGTCATCCAGGAAGAGCCGGCGGACGGTTCCGATCCCACCACCCTGGGCCTGTTCGCCTCGATCGGCATCGAAAAGGGCAAACCCTTCAATCCCGACGAGCGGATGAAGAAAATCCTCACCGACGCCGCCAACATCGGCGCGGTGACGGCGCGGACTGTCGCTTTCAAGATTCGCCCGAAGGATGCGTATTTCTATCCGGACAGTGCGTGGCGGCTGCCGTTTTTGGGCGGCTACAAGTTCGAGTCAGCGCCCGGGGTCAGCAACCTGGATGGCGCCGTCTTCTTTTACTACTTCGCCATTGCCGTGACGCCGGCTATGGAGGAGAAGATGGTGGGCCAGGGCTCGCAATATCCTTGGTCGGTGCAGGATGCGAAGGGCGATCCCTTCGATGGCGGCAAGAACTATAAGTTGCGCCTGCCTCCCAACATCCCGGTCAAGGATTTCTGGTCGGTCATCGTCTACGACAACCAGACCCGCTCGATGGTGCAGACAGACCAGAAGGCCCCCAGCGTCAGCAGCCAGAGCAAAGGCGTCAAGGTCAATGCTGACGGTTCGGTTGACGTCTATTTCGGACCAAAAGCCCCGGCCGGAATGGAGAACAACTGGGTGCAGACGATTCCGGGCAAGGGCTGGTTCACGCTTCTTCGCCTCTACGGCCCGCTGGAACCGTGGTTCGACAAGACCTGGAAGCCGGGCGAGATTGAATTGGTAGAGTGATCTGCTCGCCGCAAGCGCCGGGTTAATCGGACTCGGAGCCTCGGAGCAGCTTACGCCTTCCGGCTTTGGCGGTCTTGTGTTGCCCGCCGAAGCTCGAACCGAGCGACCGCTCACGCCGTTCAGCGTCGCCGGCGTAGCACGGCGCGCGGTACGGCGCTGAGCGGTTGGTATGCACTATTGCCAGGCAGAAGCGCGGGTGGGCGGAATTCTGGCGTGCGCCCGTCCAGCCCCGGGACTGTCAGGAATTCTGTGCGCGAGGCCATGATGATGGAAAGGAGAGAATCATCACATGGCTATCGAGAAGGAAC
>NZ_JBVVPX010000047.1:0-46741 GCF_055811375.1 Mesorhizobium sp. WSM4848 | reverse complement strand
TCGCCGTCGTCTTCGGCGAGAGGTTCGTCAGCCAATGACGAAAGCGGGCCTCGCGCACAGAATTCCTGACAGTCCCCCAGCCCCCGCGGAACGACTGCAATTCTTCCCGTAGCATACAGTTAGTTACGTTCCGCCGGGTCAAGCAATGGGCCAACGTTCATTGGGAAGGCGCCAACCGACGCCGTGAGCTGATGTCTGCGGTTAGGCGAAATTTTTGAACGACAGCAACCAGAGATGGGAGTGACGCATGGCCAAGAGACTGAGCGTTCTTAGCGGAACGGTCCTGATTGCCGTTCTTGCCCAAACCGGGGTCGGCCAGACGCAAACCATCAGCTATGCCGACGCCGCAACATTGCTTGCCAAGGAGTGCGGCGCCGACGTGAAGAAATTCTGCAAAGGCCTCAATCTCGGCAACGGGCGAATCAAGAACTGCCTTGAGCAACATCAGGCGAAGGTCTCACCGGCCTGCACCTCGACCATGGCCGGCGTGATCGCCTCGATCCAGCTACGACTGGCGGCGCAGGCAAGCGTCGACAAGATCTGTGCGCGTGATGCGGCCCGGGCGTGCAGAGGCGTGGTCCCGGGTAAGGCGCACATTCTCGGATGCCTCTTGAAGGCGACGCGTATCGTCGGCGCGAAATGCAGTCAGGCCATCACCGATGCCGGATGGCGGTGACCCGTGTTGAGACCAGGAGAACCGAAAATGTCTATTCGTGGATTTCGCAATACCTTGGCGCTGACCGTTCTACTGGCCGCTGTCGGCAACGCCGGGTCTCAGCAGTTGAGTGAACATCAACTCGTCAACACCTTAGGACAGGTCGCCGAAGCGGCATCAGCCATCGACGTGGCGATGCTTGTGCAGGAAGTGTCTTCCAACCCGGGCAAGGGGATTGCCGGCCTGCCTCACTGGAGCCAACTGGCGACCCTCCCGCAGTTCTTTGTCGAGATCAACTTCGAGAATAACTCCGTCGCAATCGAACCCGGGTCCTATAGGACGCTTGGCTTGATCGCCGACGCGCTCCACCATCCGCTGCTGCTCCGCTACAAATTTCTTGTCGTGGGGCATACCAATGCCACCGGCGATGCCAAACACAATCTCAAACTCAGCGCGCGCCGCGCCGAAGCCATAGTGGAAGCTCTGAGCACGACCTTTTCGGTGGCATCGAATCGCCTTTTCGCGATTGGAGCGGGATCAGAGATGCCGGTCGATGCGGCCAATCCGAAGGCAGCCGACAACCGTCGGGTTCAATTGCTCAATATTGGGTTGGTCAAGTAGCTCCGTGGGCGATCGGGAGGTGCCCTGCAGCCACTTTCGTTCATACTGGGCATTGGCGTCCAGTGTGGTGACATCAGGTCCGCCGAAGGCGGCTAACATCTGAGGAGATTTGCTATGTTTGCTATGACAGTCAGTCACACCGTACGTCTGATGCTCTTTGCCGGAGGCTTGGCGTTGGCAACCACCGGAGCCGTCGCCCAGGATACAACCAAGAAGCCGCATATCCCGCTGGGGAAGACCATCGGCCAGGCGACGCCCACCGGTCCGGTGCCATCGCTCGCCGTCGTCAACTCGCAAGGCGCCAAGCTGGAGGGCGGCAAACTGGTCCTGACAGGCGTATCCAAGAATGCGATTGTATTCGCCGACCGGCCGGTCCGGGCCGCGGGGCATGTCACCACCGAGCAATTCATCATGCAGTGGGATGAAGGCAAGGACAACTTTGCCGTCGACCCCCCGAATGCGACAGTCTCGGTGCTCGGCGGCGACGGATCGGATGTAAGCGATGTTGTCGTGACCCTGAAAACTCCGAAGCTGGAAGGAACAACGCTGACGTTCGACGTCGCCGTCCTGGAAGGAAATCTGGATGGCGCCGCTGGGCCGGCGGCGGTTTTCATCGACAACTTTGGCGGCTTCCACGGCGGTGGCTTCCACGGCAGCTTCGCGCATGTCGGTGATGCCAGCTTCGCCCATGTCGGCGGATGGCATGGTGGCGGCTATGGCGGCGGATGGCATGGCGGCGGCTATTGGCACGCTCCGGTTTACCACGGGGCCTGGTATGGCGGCGCGGGCGTTGCAACAGGCGTGGTGGCCGGCGCTGCCATTGGCGCGGCTGCGGCGGCTCCTTACTACAATCCCTACAGTGCTGCCTGCGGATATTACCCTTATCCGCCGTGCTATTGAGGGTGGGCGAGCGCGGCCGTCAAGCAATTCGATGCAGCCGATCCGGCGCGCGACACCGACGCGATGGCTTCCGTCTGGTTCGACGGCCAAATCCCCACGAGAGTGCTTCCTTCAAGCAATCGGACCCGCATTCATTAGGCTAGAAAGACAACTCGATGGTCGAAGGGGCAGCTCCCAAGCCGGTTTTGGAAATTGTTTTCGGCACGTTGATAATGATTGTCATTATTTTCGTCCACCGGCGCGGGAATTCGGACAATCAATCAGCGCTTCAGCGAGTCTTGGGTTCAGGTGAATGACACCACGGCAAATTGGCGCCTCAACCTGTTGCTCGCCATCACGATAGGGTCTCTGGCAGCCTTGCATTTCGCCGAAACGCTCCTCTGGGCCATCCCTATATTTTTGGCCGGATCAATTCCGTCAATGCGTGACAGCTACTACTTCGTCCTGGAGAGCTATACGACGCTCGGCGAGGGCAGCATTAGTTTGCCTGATCGATGGCGTTTGGTCGGACCGATCATAGCGATGTCGGGGTTGTTCACATTCGGTTGGACGGGGAGCGTCCTGGTAAGCATAATGACCGATTTTGGCAAACTCGACAAAGTGCGGGCCAAGGACCTGAGGGATCGCGGGCCTCCTGAAGGGATTGACCCAGAACCATGACTACAGGTCCGTGTGCGGCATTGTCTCCCTTCCCGAGACGACAAACAATGTTAGGCAGGCTTAAGGGGACGTAGTATGCTAAGATTTTCAGTGAGCAGCGCACCCCGAGCAGACGCGGTGTCGATGACCCATATAGCTCGGCTTTTGATCGTCCTGGTGATGGTGGCTGTGACTTCTGACGCGATGGCCGACAGCAATTCCATCGGCGTATCGCTTACGTCTGATCGCGAACAGCAAGACCTGGGCGAACCGGAGAGCACCCAATTTGAAGTCAGTGCCTCACACGCCTTCGATACCGGCGTCATTTTGGGTGCCTCGGTCCAATATTCCAATAAGGCCTTTAGCGACTCTGCAACCGCCAACCTCGAAGCCACGGTAGGCTACCGTCTTCGCTTCAACGACTTCCTCTCGGTGATCGGCAGCGCGGGAATTGGCGATCGTTTGCAGGTATCCGGCGATGGCAGTGACATTGCCTACTACGTGCTGCGCGCAGCAGCGGACCTGAAGCTCAGTGAGAAAGTAACCTGGAATGCGGTTGCCTTTCGATACCGTGATGCGTTCGAATCCAGTGACGACTATTTGACGCCGCAACTTGCGACCGGCGTTACCTTCAAGGTGGATGATCACAATTCGATCTCGAGCAAGGTCCAATACAATTGGAAGGATTGGCATCCCGACACCGTCGGCTTCGCTCTCGGATACTCGCGCTCTTTCTAGAGCGTACGTGCCAACTCAAGCTGCTTCTGCGTGACCCCTACCTCCGCTATCGAAGAGACGCCGATTGCTGACTTCGTGGGCCTACCGCGCTTAATTCTCCGAGTAGAATACAGTTAGTTACGTTCCGCCACGTCAATTGATCCGCCAAAGTTCACGGAGGTGAAGCAAACCCTCGCTGGGAATGCAGGCAAACGATCGCAAAATGACCAACAGGACGGAGCCCCCTACTGGCGGCCTCCGATCTCGCTGCGGGCGACACAAACACCTCCTCGTCCGGCTTGCGGCTACTCACTTTAGCCGCCTGCTATTGAGCTGATCGAAGACCGTTGCGCATCGAAGGATGGAATTGCTCATGCCGCGTCGAACCAAAACACGGACTGCCACAACGGTCGTACTAGCTCTGGCCATCATCTATGTGATCCTCGCCTATTTTGTCGTGCCGGAAATCTGGGTGTTTCGAGATGCCTCACGCGTATCGGACTTCGGCAGCATGCTCACGCATACCGAGCAGGATATCCCGGGCGATCCGATCAACGTCGGGCTCGTCGGAACAAAGGAAGAGGTCATTCGTGCATTTGTGGCAGCCGACTGGGACCCCGCCGACCCCATCACGCTCCGTTCTTCCATCGATATCGGTCTCAGCGTCGTGCTCCACCGACCCGATCTGGATGCTCCTGTCAGCGCCTTGCTTTTTGAGGGAAGGAAGCAAGACCTGGCTTTCGAAAAACCGGTCGGAGACAGCGCGGACCAGCGCAATCATGTCCGTTTCTGGCTGACCAAGAAATTGGGCAGCGATGGCCGTCCGCTTTGGCTGGGCTCGGCCAGTTTCGATCGCGGCGTCGGACTTAGCCATGAAACCGGCCAAATCACCCACCATATAGGCCCGGATGTCGACGCGGAACGCGATCTGGTCATCAGCGACCTGACGGCAGCCGGACAGCTTTCCTCCAGTTATGAGATTTCCGGAATAGGCGCCACCAAGGACGGCCGCAACGGCGGTGGCGATCCTTATTACACGGACGGGAAGGCTCTCGTTGGTATCCTGAAAGGACGTTCCCCTATTTAGACTCGATCGGATTGAGATCCGCCAGCTTTGATGCCGCGCTCTGCCGCAAGGCGCATCTCGGCAAGCGTGATCTCCCGCTCGTCGGTCTCCACGGCAAGAACTCCGAATTTCGCAAAACCGCTCTAAATTAGCCCCCAGAGCGGAAGCCGAGTCCGCGTTTTTTCGCATTCAACTTCGGATGTCACGGGAGCGTGGCATCGAATCGGGACGCGCCCAAGGCGCCGAGCGAAATCGAGCTCGTGAAGTAGTCGGCCGGCGAGCACACCAGCATCAAGTCAAGGATCGGCCACAGGGCGGCCGGTTCTGTCATTCTCGATACCAATCTGTTGCCCGTGTGCTCGTGGACTTGCTTCCGCAAGGGTCCTGCAATGGGCCCGAAATACGGCAATGGCTATCGCGTGATAGTCGTTCGCAGGCCCAAAGTGTCACGCCGGTGTATCGTTGCTGCGTTCCGATCCATACGCGTTTGCCCGAGATGATACAGATCATTGCGCATTTAGGGCGGAGACGGTACGCCAACACGGATCAATCTTGAAAAATCCGGCGACAGGCCTGACTTTCGTGCGCGCTCGTCTATGTGGGCTAACGCTCTTAATTCTGACAATGGCAAGCGGGTGTCGAGTGCACCCCGGGCATATGCATAGTCGGGAAGATAGCCGTTGACGATGAGGCGCCAGTCAAGCGGGACCACGTCACCGACGGCTCGCATCATCTTGACGATCGTGGTCGTGCAGTTCGTCGTGATGGAATTATAGAATTCTGGAGTCGTGGAAAGTGCATTTGCGTCCAAGACGTATTCCAGCAAGAGCGCCCGGGCCGCTTCCGGTGACGCTTTTAGCCGATAGATTTGGACATCCTCTCCGCGAACGTTTGACCTGACGCCGACGACGTCTCGCTCGTCAGCCGCAATAATGACCAGGGGATTGCTCTTGAATAGGTCTGCCATGGGAGAAAACTTGCCGCCTCCCTGGCGCCGCACCTCAATCGACCAGGCAAGATAGTCACCTCCTGCAAAGCCGAAGCTTATGATGACATGGGCGATTTTGGTCCCGGACCAATAAGACATGAAGAGGTCGACCGTCTGAAGGGTGGAGAGGTCGTAGGTCCGTGTTGTCCAGCGTTCGGTGAAATCAGTAGCGCTACGCCATTCGAAGTCGCGCACATCGGTCAGCGTCAACAGGTTCCCGTCGCGGGTGCCGGTCACCTGACGGGCCACGTCGGGCGCCCAGTCCGCGTGATCGAAAGGCCTGATGGTGCTCCACCAAACCAGAACCACAGCAAAAGCAGCTGCAAACAGGACAAACGCCCTGATGCGAAACCGGCTGAAGAGCGCGATGACGGTGGCGAGGCCGAACAAGATGAAAAGGACGCCGGCCACAGCCCGTCCAAGCTCAGCCACCGGCAGGCGATACCACATGGCAAGTCCTGCCCAGGCAGTCAGGATTGCGACGGCTAGCGAAAGGATAATGGCAAGCGATATCCGAGCGATGCGACGCATTCATCCCCTTTTCAGCCCAGACGGGACCGCGGCAACGTTCCTGCGGATGCGGTTGACTCTCCCCGTCATCGGCTCCAGGGCTGCCGCTTTGACTTCGACGAATGATTATTTCTTGCAGTCTTTCCTAGTCGGAGAGGAGACAGCGCAATCCTTACTGCCAGCGCTCGATTTCTGGCTGGTCTGGGAACCCGTCAAGGCGCTGATGTGATTGCCCAAATTTTCCCTGCTGTTTTGATCGACTGCCGCAACAGGTGCCGCAATCACCAACCCTGCCGCGCTGCCCGCCGCTGCCGCCACACCTGTCGTTGCGTGGATGATCGTGTCGCCGAGACCTATCCTGTTGTCGGTCAAGGTCTGGCCGCCGGCCATACGCGCCCCGATCAGTTGCACGACCTGCGGTGACGAGGCGAACTTGCCGTGATGCAAAGGATCGCCGGATTTGACTTTCGTCAGATCGATGACGGTTATGTTGTTGCCAGCGAGTTCTTCCTTGTATGGAGCTTGTTCCGGATCAATCGATCCGAGCCGGGGGATATCGCCCCAGACCCGTCGCGAAACTTTGAGCGCGCGATCGTCCTGCGAGACAAAGAGGGTGAACTGCGGGTGCTGTTTGCCCATGTCGGCAATCTGAGTGCGAAACACGTCGACGTCGACGTCTGGCGCGGCCAGCATGACGTTTTTGAACTTCGCCGGAAGGCCGCCATTGCGGATGGCCATCTGGCGCAAGCCTTCCAACGCAAGCCAGTTGCCCATCGAATGGGCGAGGATCGAAACTTCCTTGATTTCAGCATCGCGTGCAAGATATTGGAACAGCAGTTCAAGGGCATTTCGCGTGTAGTTGGTGCTTTCACGATCGTAGCCATAGGCCAGCGCACTACCTCGGGACGGCCATGTGACCAGGATCGGAGCGCTGTCGGTGCCCGTATCGTGGGCGATCTGCGCAAAGCGATAGAGGGAGTCTTCGAAGCGGTTGTTGAAGCCGTGGATGAAGACCAATACGCTGTGGTCTGGACTCTTCCTGACAGAGGCGCGGAGCCACTCCTTCGCGCCATCCCGTGTTATCTCTTCGGCCTTCACCACTGCGAAATCAGTCGCGGGGTTTGATGGCAGCTTCTTGGGCCATGCGACCTCTCCAACCTTGCGGACCGACGCCGGGGGGATCGACACCGTAATTTCCGCGAACGAGGGGGCCAGTCCGCGCTCGCCCGTATACATTTGTGCCGGATTGGAGGAACGACTGCGTGTCGTTGTGACCAGCATCTCCACCTTGCTGGAGGCAGGGGAGGTATCGGCCACGGGCAGCAGCACATTCGTCGGACGGGACGCGCACCCCCACAGCAGGCCAATCAACGCCGACGCCAGCAAAACGTTGCTGATACGCCTGACTTTGGACGGGCTCACGAAACAGTTTCCCAAACTCTTCTCCAGTTCGAAGTCGTCCCAAAGCGACCTCGGGTCGCGAAAGCCGCCCCCCGCAACCGGGAGCGAAAACGATCAGCACTGCACTGCTAGCTCGAACCTCAGACACGCCGCCGTGATCTATTTAAAATCCCCGGCGCAGATCCGATCAGAACCGAAATCTGGCGCCGATGATTGGTCCCTGCATTGCTATGTCAAATACAAATCCGTCGTCCTCGTAGTCTACGGCAAGGTAGCGGTAGCCCGCTTCCAGCGTGACCGAATCACTGTACCGGTATTGAAGCGTGCCCTGCACTTGCCAGTCGATGTCGGCGCCAAGACCGAAGCCACCGATATCCGCCTCGCCATGGAGCCCGAATCCGTTACCGAGAGCGACATTGCCGGCGACGCCAATTATGGGGTCGACCCAGGTCTTGCTGCCGCTGGCCTCCCTTACCGCGAGAGGGCCATTAACGGTCAGATCCGCATCGAGGTACCAGAGCCGTCCGCCGGCCAGAACGTCCAGGGTCGCGGTGCCATTGTCGACGACCCGATAGGAGCCGCCGAAGGTCCACACCACCGTGTTCATGTTCGCTTCGGCCGAAAAAAGAGCCAACGGGCCGGGCGACGTGCCATCGGCCTCGAGTCCCAGGTATATGAAGTCGGTGAAAAGAGCGTAGCGGCCATTGCGCGCCTCACCGGCAAGCATGACCGGCGGGGGAGACCAATCGATGTGGTCGAAAATCTGGCCGAAATCGACGTCGATATCTACCGGCGACAGGCCCCTGACGCCCACCCTGCCCTTCATGCCTGCCATCCAGAAATAGGGCTCTGCGGTGAAGGTCCAGGCGGGTGCGGCTTCAGCCGGCACCGGCGCGGCTTCAGGAAGTTGCGTCGCAGCGTCAGCCGCGATCGCCGGCACCGCAAACAGCGCTGCCGCTGTTCCCGCCGAAGCCAACACAAGAGCTCGGATGGTTCCCATATCGAAGTCCCCTCTAATTCCGTCTTTTACTTCATGTCCGATGCGATCGTCTTGCGCCCGCATTGACAACATATCTGTATTCGCGCTGCTCGGCTATGGATATCGGATTTCCTACCGTTTTCCATGTCGACGGCGGCTCGTTTGGTTCGTGGTTGCCGCGGACGGACAGTTCTGGGCCTACTTCGGGAACAGCAGGGAAATTCCGGTGCGCAATCCGAAGCCGCCGGGGTCCGTTATCGGGGCTTGCCGTGACGACAAGCAGGGCTGGGAGCACGGCTGCTTGTAGAGATCGCTTGCCAGACAGAAATTCCATGCCAGGCTCTGCCTTAGTTCTGGCGTGGCGGCCAAGGTGTGAAATGCGGCTTCCGGGTGGCGTCCGCGTGCAGCACGGCTCCGACTTCCCCAACCAACCGATCCACCAGTTCCTGCCATTCGGCTCGTCTAGACTCGCGCAATGCCGGCGGGACGTTGTCGATCCTCGAGAGTGCGAGCTCCGCTTCTGCAAGTTCCTCGCACATATCCTGAAAGCCCTCACTTCGGTCCATCAGCCGATGGATCGCCAATTCAAATTGCGGGAACCGACGCACTGCCGCCGAGACCGCTCTTCGTCTATCAGCCGGTTCGTCGTCCATCCTCATGGCGCAATGTATCCCTAGACCACCGTAGCCTATCGCTTGGAGGCGGTTGCGGAATGTAAGTTACGTGGGCGACAGGGTAAGTTCTGAACATCCATAGCGATCTCGGTCGCCACCAACCTATAAAATCGCAAATTCAAACTGCGCTGCCGGTGAGGCCGCCTAACTCTTTGATCCGTTGTCATCCGCCGGCGCATTGGGCGAACCGTCGCCGTCGTCCCAGCGTTATCCGTTCAGAATACTGGGAGTATTGCAAGAACAGGCTCGCGTATGTAAATTACGCAGCGAGGGTAACCGGCGAAAAATGAAATATAACTGGGAGTAGTCACCCCAGAACGTCACGTGAGGGAACCAAGGTGATCCAGGCGGACACAGCCGCGGGGAGCGGGCATCAGCTCACCCCAGAGGATTGTCGTGCCCACCTTGCCCTGATCTTCACCAGTACGGGGTTGCCTGGGTTACTGTCCGCATGACGCAGACGGCTGCTAATATTGGCTGGGGTGGGCTGGCAGAGGAGCGTTTCCGCATGGTACGCACGATGCTGGCTCTATCCCGCTTGGCCTTGCCGTCGCACGCCCGCTCCTTGCTTCCTCTCGTGATCGCGTTCTTTGCCTCAGGAACCTGCAACCCGCCGGGGATCCTCAGGCTGACCGTACGAGCAATCCGCTGCTTAGGTCGACTTGCGTCGGCGGTCTCCAAAACGGCCCTTATCAGAAGTTACAACGGACGATCGACCCGAAACGTCCTGTCAGCGGCCGCCATTCTTGCGTTTCAAGCGGGTCTGACCATTGCGACTGCGAGCGCCGAGCCGGCCGTCCACCGTATTTTGATCCTGCACCAGGATAGCAGCACGATGACATCCGCCATCGAGATCGCCGACGGACTGGCAAAGGGCCTCGGAAAGCTGGCGACGACGAAGCTGGAGATCTATACGGAATTCCTGGATAGCGGCCGTTTTTCTACACCGGACCATCTGCGACGTTTGGCTGATGGTTTGCACGCAAAATTCGAAAGCATTCCTCTTCACGTGGTTGTCGCGGTCGGCCCTGAAGCTTTGCGCTTCATATTGGATCATCGTAGCCCCATTGCCCCGACCGCCGCCATCATCTTTGGAGACCTGAGCGAGAGGTCGCTGAAGCGACTTTCTCCCCGGCCGGACATGAAAGGGGTGGTCAGCGCTTACGACATCGCGAAGACGACCGATCTCGCAATCGGCCTGCAGGCCGACGCTCGACGGATCGTGGTGGTGTCTGGATCGGCTGAATTCGATCGATCCTGGCAGGACAATGCCCGGCAGATCCTAGGCGACAGATATCACGATCTGCCCGTTGAGTATCTCTCCGGCCTCACGCTCGAATCGATGATGGCCGAAACAGAGAAGTTGACGGCACAGACCATCCTGCTCATCCTTACGATTTTCGAGGATGCCAGCGGCACGAAGTATCGCCCCCGCGATGCCGCCGCGAAAATCGCGGCGGTTTCCGGTGCGCCGAGCTACGGTCTGCTGAGTTCGTATGTCGGCCTGGGAATAGTGGGCGGCAACATGGGGACGTATCGGTCCATCGGCGAAGACATTGCGGCCAAAGTCATTGAACGTATTTCCGGTGACGAATCCGCTCCGCAGATTGTCTATGCGACCAACTTTCCGGTCCTCGACTGGCGTCAACTAGAACGCTGGGGTTTGGACAAGGCCAGCCTCCCGGACGACGTCAATATCCTTCACTATACGCCGACGCTTTGGGAGACGTATCGATGGCAGATCACCCTCGTCGGCTTGGCCTTGCTGGCGCAGAGCCTGGCGATCCTCGGACTGTTCTACGAGCGTCGCCGCCGGCATGCAGCTGAAATCCAGTCGCGTCATCGCCTGCTCGAGGTCGTCCATCTCAACCAGTCCGCAACGGCGGGCGCCCTGTCCGCGTCGATCGCGCATGAACTCAACCAGCCGCTCGGCGCGATACGCAGCAACGCGGAAGCGGCCGAGATACTGCTTCAGAGCGATCAGCCCGACCTCAAGCTCATCCAACAGATCATCGCCGACATAAAGGACGATGACCAGCGCGCGGGAGACATCATTCAGCGCCTGCGCAAAATGCTCAAGAAGCGGGGCGAGATCGATTGGCAGGATTTCGACCTCAACGAGGTTCTCGACAGTTCAATCAACATCCTGCACGCCGAAGCCGAACGCCAGACCGTATCCGTCCGTTCGGTTCGGGGGGCCAGGCACCTGCCCGTGCGCGCCGACAGGGTTCACATCCAGCAGGTCATCATCAATCTCGCGATGAATGCGATGGATGCGATGGATGAGAAGGCTTCGCCAGAGCGGAGACTCGAATTCCAGGCCGCCATTACCAACAACTCCACGGTCGAGCTCTCGATTTCGGATACGGGCGTCGGCATCCCCAATGAGCGGCTTGCCGCAGTCTTCGATCCCTTCTACACCACCAAGCCGGCAGGCACCGGACTGGGCCTGTCCATCGCGCGGACGATCATCGAGACGTATGGCGGCAGGATCTGGGCAGCCAACCGCCCGGAGGGCGGCACCGTCTTTCGCTTCGACCTGCCGCTGGCGCAGAGCATTCAATGACACCGGTCATCCACATTGTCGACGACG
This sequence comes from Mesorhizobium sp. WSM4848, assembly GCF_055811375.1. NCBI lineage: Bacteria > Pseudomonadati > Pseudomonadota > Alphaproteobacteria > Hyphomicrobiales > Phyllobacteriaceae > Mesorhizobium > Mesorhizobium sp. WSM4848. Next base: position 34,998 of record NZ_JBVVPX010000047.1, on the reverse strand, counting down.
ACGCGTCGTTTCGAACGGCTCTCGGCCGGCTGGTCGAGGCATCCGGGTTTCGAGTAGCTTCCTACGGTTCGGGTGAAGAGATCCTTTCGCGCCTGCCGACAGCGGAACCAGGCTGCATACTGCTCGACCTGCAGATGCCCGGCCTGAGCGGCGCGGATCTGCAGGACCGCCTTTCACAGGAGGCGCCGCTTTTGCCGACCGTCTTTCTCACCGGGCACGGCGATATCGCCACGACTGTTCGCGCCATCAAGGCGGGTGCTGAGGATTTTCTGGAGAAACCCGTCTCGGCCAAGGACCTGCTGGAGGCCATCAATCGTGCGCTGCTGCAGAACGAGAAACGCTGCGCCGAGCATCATAGAATCGACAAGCTTCATGCACTCGCAGCCGGCCTGACGCCGCGCGAGTTTCAGGTCTTCGACATGGTTGTGCGCGGTAAGCGCAACAAGCAGGTGGCTTTCGAACTTGGCACGTCCGAAAGGACGGTGAAGGCCCACAGGCACGCGATCATGGAGAAGCTTGAAGTGAATTCGCTGGCCGAGATGGTGTCGATCGCCGAGCGACTGGGACTCCTGAACGCCCCAAAAAGAGGCGGTTCTGCCCCTTAGGCCAGTATCATACGCGCTCGGTTATGCCTACCGTCCGGATGTGGTTACCCAGATGCCAAGACGGGAAACGGGCGTGCCTTGGAAAGCCTGCCAGGCAGGATAGCCGTCGTAGAGGACGATCCCAGCATGCGGAGGAGTGTCGAGCGCCTGCTCAACGCCCATGGATTTCCGACTGAGGGTTATGGATCGGCTGAAACCTTTCTCGGTCGCGACCCGGCAAGCTCGATCTTGTGCGTCGTGCTCGATATCCAGCTCGGTGGGATTTCCGGACTGGAGCTCAGGCGGCGCTTGCAGAGCTCCGATCCTTGGCTGCCTGTCATTTTCATTACCGCCGTCGATGACGGTGCCATCGAGGTGGAAGCCGTTCGCTTGGGCTGCGTCGCCTATCTCCAAAAACCCTTCCCTGCCGCCTTGCTGATCGGTGCGATCCAGGCGGCGCTCGCGTCGTCCTCAGGCAACTTAAACTAAAACTAGTTTCCCGGCCTTTCGGGCGATCTCATTTTGCTGCAATAGGTTCCTGCCTCCTTCCCAAAGGTCAATTAGCGCGGCCAGTCTTCCTGGATGGCCTTCCCGATCGTGAGGCGAACCAAGGGACATCCAATGGATCCGCAGGGCGGGAGTCGATCCGGCAAGGCGGCACCGCGCTACCTCGGCCTGGCGCTGATCGCAGCGGGCGTTCCAGTGCCTTGCCCTCGGACAGATGCACCCGCTAGGGCTGCGGTTCCCCAAAGGCCAATAGCGGTATCTGCTCAACTCGCTAGACTTTAGTCATACCTCGATCGGGAAGCGTTCTTTTTTACAGGGAGGCTCGCGTGGCCGTAATAAGAGCGACTTGCGGCACGGGAACTCGGCCGCTGCGGCTGGGCATTGGGTTTTGCGTCGGGCTGGCGCTTGCGGATTCGGCCGCCTGGGGACAAACCGTCATCGAGCCGGAAGCCGATTCCCATCTTGTGGGCCGTCGCCGACCAGCTGAAGGCCCTAGATGCATTCAGCCTCGACTACCAGGCGGATCACGGACTCATCGATTTGCAAGGCCAGAAATTCCAGTACAGCGGCTCCGGCAAGGTCATGTGAGGGGGCCAAGGTGATCCGGGCGGAAATAGCCGTAGGGAATGGGCATAGGCTCGCCCCAGAGGATTGTCGTGCCCAGCTTGCCCGGATCCTCAACAGCGCGGACTTCGATGCAACCGGTCGCGAGCGCCGCTTCCTCAGCCATGTGGTGGAGGAGACGCTGGCGGGTCGCGGTGATCGTATCAAGGCCTATTCGATCGCAGTCGAAGTGTTCGGCCGTGACATGTCCTTCGACCCGCAGACGGATCCGATTGTCCGCATCGAGGCTGGCCACCTCCGGCGCGGGCTCGAGCGATACTATCTGACTGCCGGACACGACGATCCAATTCTCATCACGATCCCGAAAGGTGGTTACGTTCCAACGTTCTCGGTGCGAGCGACCCCCGAGACCATTGAGCCGGCCTTGCCGGTCAACCGGGCAGAGAAAGTCCCGCCCCCTCCTCGATGGATGAAGGCATCATGGCTGACGGTGGCTCTTGCGGCAATCGTCGCTGCATTGGCTGTTCTGGCATTGGGATTGGCGAGGAGCGGCGTTCGCCCGACTTCGCCTGAGATCCCGCGACTGCTGGTCGAGACGTTTGACGACCTTTCAGGAACGGAAGCCTCCAGGGCGATTGCCGGCGGACTGACACAGGAAATTATCGGGCAACTCTCTAAGTTCAAGGACGTCATCGTCGTCCAGTCTTCGGAAAATTCGGTCGCGCCGTCGCGCTTTGTCCTTGCGGGAAGCGTCCACCTGTCGGCCGATGCCTTCCGGCTTCGGATCAGGTTCATAAACCGAGCCGACGGCTCCATCCTGTGGGCGGACAGTTATGATGGGGAGATGAAAGTCGCCGCGCTTGTCGAGACCGAGGCCAATATCGCACAGAAAGTGGCGACAAGCCTGGCCCAGACATACGGCGTGATCTATCAGGCGGACGCCTCGCTCAACGTTTCGAATCCTCCCGACGATTGGGCTGCCTATTCCTGCACGCTTTCCTTCTACGCATACCGGGCAAACCTCGATCAAACGGCACTTCCTGCGGTGCGCGGTTGCCTGGAGAAGGCCGTTGAGCGCTTCCCCGGCTACGCCACGGCCTGGGGTCTACTGTCGCAGGCCTATATCGATGAGATCCGATTTCTCTATCCTTCCGACGAAGCCGCGACGTCGGCCTCGATCGCTCGCGCTCTTGCCGCGGCCAGGCGGGCCGTGGAACTGGACCCGCTCAACATCCGCGGCCTGCAGGCGGAGATGTTCGCGCTATACTTCAGCAAAGAGATCGAGGCGGCGCTGTTGGTAGGCAAACGTGCCTTGGACATCAACCCCAACGATACCGAACTGATGGGCGAGTACGGATATCGACTGGCGCTTTCAGGAAGCTGGGACGACGGCTGCCCGCTGGTCGAGGAAGCGCGCGCACGCAATCCGGGTCCCCTTGCTTATTACGAGACCGCGCTTGCCCTTTGCGCCTATTTTCGCGGCGATTATCCGCAGGCGGCCATGTGGATCAGGAAAGCCACGGTTCCCGGCAATGCCAACTACCATACTATCGCGGCCGCGATCTTCGGCGAGGGCGGATATGAAGAGGACGCCCGGCGCGAGCGTGTCTGGCTTGAAGAGAACGCGCCAGGCTTGATCAAGAACCTGCGGCAGGAGGTTGCGATGCGGATCATTCGACCAGAGGACGTCGATTTCTTCCTCGGTTCGCTCAAAAAGGCCGGGCTCGCATTCAAGGACTTTGGCGGGCAGACATAAACTCTGCCCGTAGGACACGGCTTTTTTGGTGGTGCGTACATGCCAGAGGCCGTGGCGATCGTCCCGCTTTCGAAGCAGCCGGCGTCAAGTTCGGCGACCCCCGGGGACGACTAAGAAGCGCCGCCCCTCACCTGCCCTGCGGCGAAGCCGGCATCAAAAACAGGAGATCTGGATGGACGAAAGTGTTCATTCGAATGATGCTATTGCGTTGTCTTGAGCGCAGGTTTTGCTCAGCCAGCACAGCGCCTCCTCTTAAGCCCGCTGGCGGTCTAGGCCCGGCGGCCTGCTGATAGTCCCCCCAATAGAGCTGCCGGGCCACTCGAACTTGCTCAATGGAAGGCGCGGACTTCCAGGATCAGAACCAACAAGCACACCAGCGGCATCATGCAGCACCTGCCGCTGACGGGTGATGGCTGAAAACGCAAAAAAAGCCCCGCCGCTCCATTTGCGAAGCGGCGGGGCCCCCCATCGATGCCCATGCAATTGCGGTGCCAGACGTGTTGACCCATTGCGGCGCACCTTTGATGCCAGAATGGCCTGTCACAGTTGAGAGGGCTGTATCGAGCGGGTCGATGGAGTATCGACTTTTTTGCCGCAAAAGCTTTCCCGCCGGAACGCTTGCTCGTCTGGATGGTTGGTTGGGATGCAGGAGATGCAGGCGTGGCCAAGAAGCTGTCAATCGCCGAAACGTTGCGACGAACCTCTGACCAACTGAAGAGGATCCGGAAACACGTCGCCAATGGCGGTCATGTGGACCAGATGCAAGAGGTCGACGCCTTGGTGGGCCTCGCCAAAGAAGTGGCCGACCGGCAGCTGGCCGGGTTTGAAAGCCTGGCAGATGAAAACGATGGCTCTGTCCAAGACGATGAGAATGCAAAGGACTGAGCGTTGTCGAGCGGCTCGTGACATTCCGCGATAACGGAATTACTTGATTTGCCAAAATCGGTACTATCCAACGCGGCGGACCCCCGAACCGCCTGGCCGGCGCCGTCAAGCGTTCTTACCCCACGCCCCCCAAGCGGCGCCGGCCGCTCGGCTGCGCACCCTCGTGTCAGGCCCAGTGTCAGGCCCGAAAGCATGCTTTTGCGCAACATGCATTGGACCAAGAGACGCGCGGGTTTGACAGGTTTTTTTCTGCAACATGCAATCGGGAGATTCCCGTCGTTCTCGGCGGCCTTCAATACCCGATCTGCGATATCGCAGCGGATAATGGGATCGTCGGCTATTATGATCCATTGGATCGTGTTTGAAAAACATCTCCGCCCCCGCGCTTGGCGCTGAGAATGCTCAACGATTACCGCCTTGAACAGTCGTCAAACGACGACCACAGACGAATTTATGCGCCATCCCACGAAGGCACTTTGGCGTAATCGCATGGAGCCGAGACGCGGATCCTGTCCGTTGGTCGGCGTCACAAAAGCTTGTAACCGGGAACAACCACTCGACGACTCGCGTTTGTTGCAAAGGCCCGCTTCTTTTGCACGGGCAGCGAGCCTCGAAGGTTCGCAAATGCTTCGCCGGCGTTTCAATCGCACCCGCCTCAGCCCTCACGATCTGGCTATTTGTGAACGCGTGTACGATCAGGTTTGCGCAGATGAACACATCGACCCTTTAAGCCGGGATGCCGAAGCCTTGGCGGAGATGATTGTCGCAATCTTCCGAAACATTACGACCAGTGAGCGCGAACTGCTGGAGGAGGTCAGGTCGCTTCGTCGTTCAAAAGGCGCAGAACAGGCGCGCTAGCTTGGCGGCGTTCCGAGACGAATCGTTCTAGTCCCGCTTTGGCACAGCGGGATTGGCATCTTAATTGCCTTTTGAGTCTCGCCAGAGCGTAGCCAGAGCGCTTGCGAAGGAGATGGAAATGGGTTTAGCCGAAGACCTGTCTGATGTTGCCCTCACATTCGCTTGTCCGGATTGCTCCTATCCGGCGGTAAGGAAGGGCTCTGCGCTGAAAACGATCGCCCACTTCAGATGCGACGGGTGCAACGCCAAGGTGCGGATCACTTATCCGCAGAAACTGGCGATCTTCGAAAAGCACAAGCTATTGACTGCGCAACGGGCATAGCCATAACTCAACGCTGCTTATGCGGTTACGAGCCAGGTTCGATTTTCGCATGATTCCAAAGGGTTTTGGCGAATTGATGAATTGATTTGGAAGATGACGGGGACCCCGATCGCCCGGAAACAGCCGCCCTTGGCGGATGGGCAGCTTCGTAGAGCGTCATCGAAAACGAGATTGCCGATGCGGCCAGCCCGCCCAGGCCTGCAATCAAAAAAGCATACAGCCTTTGCCGTATTGTCCTTCGTGTCGGTTCCGTCATGCGCCGTGCGGTATGCGATGCTCCTCAGGCCGGCCTTATACGATGCGAGATTAATTTGTTACAACAGCAGTGGCAGGCATCTTCAAAGGAGTTCAGCGCGGGGACACCAGCCGCGCAATAGGTGGCTCGCCCGGTCAGTGTTATCTCGGCTCCTGTCGCCAAGCGCGGCACTAAGTCCCAATGGACCCGCCCAAAACTATTCGACCCAAACCATGCGAGACAGGCGCCGGGCCCGGCTCGGCGCCCCCCTCACCTTCTTCACTTGTCCGACCACACGGCCAGCTCGTAGCCGTCCGGATCGGAGAAATGGCAGCGGCGGCCGCCCGGGAAGGAATAGGCGGGCTTGACGATCTTTCCGCCGGCTTCCTCGACATGGCGCTGGGTCTCGTCGAGATTGTCGGCATAAAGGATCACCAGCGGCCCGCCTGCCGCCTTGCCCTGGCCACCGAGAGCGAAGCCGCCGGTCAGGCGGCCGTCGTTGAACTCGCAATAGCTCGGCCCGTAGTCCTTGAAGGACCAGCCGAAGGCCTTTCCATAGAAGTCGCGCGAGCGCGCGATGTCGCCGACGGAAAACTCGACATAATCGATGCGCTTGTCATTGCTGGATTTGGCCATGATCTTCTCCTTTCGCGGTTTTTGGATGCTCAGCGTTCGAGCATTGCCTTCAGGGTGTTGAGGTCGCGCTGCACGGCCTCGGCGTCGGCAGCGAATATCTCCTGCGTCATGTCCGGCGTCCTCAAGAGCACGAACATGACCTCCGCGCCGGTCCCGTTGGCGACCACGCGCACCGCATTGCGGGTTTCCTTGCCCTCGGCGAAGACGATGTGATCGAGGACGCCGTACTCGTTCGGCCGGGAGAAGCGGATGCGGATGAGCCGGCCGTCGGGGTCCTCCGCAGTCCATTCCTCGCCCGATCTTTCGAAGCGCCTGCCGAGGCCTGCCGCCAGCGCTGGAAATTCTCAGAGATGGAGGCGAAGTCATAGACTTCGCGCCAGTCCCGGTCGATGGACACGGTGATGATGCGGGATTTGTAGACGGTCATATCTGCCTCCTTTCAACGAAGGCAGACTAGGCCGAGTTGGCGGTGGCGTATTGAACGAAACGGTCAGCTCAAGCGCCGAGCTGTCGCAGAACCGTCGCCGGCGAGAAGCCCGACAGGCGCCGCACCTCGCGCGTCAGATGCGCCTGGTCGCAATAGCCCGCTTCGAACGCAAGATCGGCCAGGCGCGGCTCGGTGGACTGCCGCGCCAGGCTCAGGAACCGCTGGAAGCGGAGAATGCGGTCGAGCGTCTTGGGACCATAGCCGAAAGCTTCCTGGCAGCGGCGGCGAAGCGTTCGCGGGCTGACGTCGAGCCGGTCGAGGATCACCGCGATGCCCGGACCGGCGGATTCGGTTTTCAGCGCGTTGAAGGCAAATCCCATGTCCGCAGGCGGCGGCTCGACAGCTGGCGCAAGCCTGCAGAGTGCCGCCTGCATCGCCCGCATCCGCTCCACCGTGGAGGACGCATCGCCAATTTTTTGGGCGATTTCGCGCGCCAGCACTCCCCAGAAGTGGCTGAGCGCCACCCGGCCGCCGACGATTTCCGACATCGGCAGGCCGAGCCACCGGCTTGCCGCACCCGGTCGGAAGCGGGCGCCGATCACCGTGGAACCGGGTGTCAGCGCAGAGAGGGCAACCTCGACGTCGGGGCCTGCCACGACCAGATCGCCGTCGATCCAGGTGACGTCGACGCAGCCGTCGGGGACCACGGCCGACAGGCTCCCCGCGTTCGGTCGCAATGCCGCGTCCGGTCGCAATGTATTGGACCAGGCACACTGAAAATGCCGTTCGAGTGCGGCCGGAGAATCGAACTCGCGGTATTCCCCGATCGCCCCGGAAAGGATTGGTGCCCCGGAAAGGACGGGTGTGTTGTCGTTAGACGTCACGAACCTCTCCTGTGAGGAACACTTCCAAGGCAGCGTACTCTTCGGTACCCGAAATCTATCGCGGTGGCGGCGCGCTTCAACCCTATCCTCAGCGCCTCAACTCTCGGTTGAGATTTGCGCTGTGAGCGGGCGTTTGCGGTGCCATTCGTCCTGACGGCCGGGGCGTCGTTCGATTGGCAGCTTCACCGGCTGTTGGCGATTGCCGTCTTTATTGCCACGGAGCCTTGACGCGCGGGAACCATACACGTTAGGGCGTCCGGGCACGAACGATTGGCGACCAAGCAAGGAAATTCCAGCTGATGGAAATTTTTACCGCCGCCGGCCTCGCGGCCCTGCTCCAGGTCATTGCCATCGACCTAGTGCTTGCCGGCGACAATGCCATCGTCATCGGCCTTGCCGCGGCGGGCCTGCCGTCGGATCAGCGCAAGAAGGCGATTCTCGTCGGCATTGCGGCGGCCACCGTGCTTCGCATCTTCTTCGCCCTCATCACCCAGTGGCTCCTCACCATCGGCCCCATTCTCCTCATAGCCGGCGGCCTGCTGCTGCTTTGGGTGTGCTGGAAGATGTGGCGCGAGTTGCGTGTCAGCTACGAGCAGGAACATGACGCGACGGAATCGTTGTCGAATGTCGATTACGACAAAAGCGGGACGATTGGCGGCAAAGGACCACGCAAGACCTTCGCACAGGCAGCCTGGCAGATCGTCATTGCCGACGTTTCGATGTCTCTCGACAACGTCCTTGCCGTCGCCGGCGCGGCGATGGACCATCCGACGGTCCTGATCATCGGCTTGGCGCTGTCGATTGCGCTGATGGGCTTCGCCGCTTCGTTTGTCGCTCGCCTCCTGCATAAGTACCGCTGGATCGCCTATATCGGCCTGGTGATCATTTTCTACGTCGCCGTGAAGATGCTTTTGGATGGTGCTGTGCAGCAGTTCCCCGAACAGTTTGCGTTCCTGGCGCCCTGGTTCGGGCCGGGCGGTCATTGAAACCTTAGCAGTGCAGGTCCGCCCGAGGCGCCAAGCCGTTCCCGGTTTGCTTGATTTCGGAACTATGCTATTGCGCCGTGCAAATTGAGCTTCTGCGAAAGCTCAAAAGATCAACGTGCATCGAGACTTCCGGGCCGGGCCTCAGGGTTTCCGGCCCGCGTCCATTGGAAACCGCAAATGTCCGCCCCTCGCGTCAGTTTCGTCAGCCTTGGATGCCCGAAAGCCCTCGTGGATTCGGAGCGCATCATCACCCGCCTGCGCGCCGAGGGCTATGAGATCGCGCGCAAGCATGACGGCGCCGATCTGGTCGTCGTCAACACCTGCGGCTTTCTCGATTCGGCTCGCGATGAATCGCTCAATGCCATCGGCTCCGCCCTTTCGGAGAACGGCAGGGTCATCGTCACCGGCTGTCTCGGCGCCGAACCGGACGTCATCCGCGAAAAACATCCCAACGTACTCGCCATCACCGGTCCGCAGGCCTACGAGAGCGTGATGGCTGCGGTGCATCAGGCCGCGCCCCCGAGCCACGATCCCTATGTCGATCTTTTGCCGCCGCAAGGCGTCAAGCTCACGCCGCGCCACTATGCCTATCTCAAGATTTCGGAAGGCTGCAACAACCGCTGCACCTTCTGCATCATCCCGGCGCTGCGCGGCGATCTCGTCTCGCGGCCGGCGGCCGATGTGCTGCGCGAGGCCGAGAAACTGGCCAAGGCCGGCGTCAAGGAAATCCTGGTCATCTCGCAGGACACCAGCGCCTACGGCATCGACATCAAATACCAGACCAGCATGTTCGGTGATCGCGAAGTGCGGGCCAAATTCCTCGATCTGTCGGAGGAACTCGGCAAGCTCGGCGTCTGGGTACGCATGCACTATGTCTACCCCTACCCGCATGTCGCCGATGTCATCCCGCTGATGGCCGAAGGAAAGATCCTTCCCTATCTGGACATCCCGTTCCAGCATGCCTCGCCGCGAGTGCTGAAGAACATGCGCCGGCCTGCCCATGGCGAAAAGACGCTCGACCGCATTCGCGGCTGGCGCGAAATCTGTCCGGATCTGGCGATCCGCTCCACCTTCATCGTCGGCTTCCCCGGCGAGACGGACGACGATTTCGAGATGCTGCTCGACTGGCTGGACGAAGCCAGGATCGACCGCGCCGGCTGCTTCAAGTACGAGCCGGTCAGGGGCGCGCGCTCCAACGACCTCGGCCTCGAACAGGTACCGCAGGAGATCAAGGAGGCGCGCTGGCACCGTTTCATGCAGCGCCAGCAGAAGATCTCGGCGACGCAACTCGCCAGGAAGGTCGGCAAGCGCCTGCCAGTGCTGATCGACGAGGCGCATGGCACCTCGGCAAAGGGCCGCACCAAATACGACGCACCCGAAATCGACGGCTCGGTGCATATCCAGTCGCGGCGCCCGTTGCGCGCCGGCGATATCGTTACCGTCAAGATCGACCGTGCCGACGCCTACGATCTCTACGGCTCGGCGGTCTGATCGCCGGCGGGGCGAAGACCCCTTCTGCTAGAGCACTTTGCAGCCAAACGTCTTCGTTTGGCGTCCGACAAAATGCTTTAAAATAGAGAGTTAGAGCGCGGTTTGGTTCGACCAAAACGCAAAGCGCTCTAGGACGTGACTGTTTCGCTTGCGCGGATAAGCATCCGCCTGAGCCAGCCGTGACCGGGGTCGCTGTCGTTCCTCCGATGCCATAGCAGAGTTTCCTGATAACCGAAGTAGTCGAAGGGCAGCGGAAAAGAGCGCACGCGCGGCCAATTCGTCAGCCGGATCACGTTTGCCGACAAGGTGCAGATCATGTCCGTCTGGGCGATGATCGCCGGCACGGCGAGCGCATAAGGCAGGCTCATTGAAACGGTCCGCTTCAGGCCGCGGTCGTCGAGCAGGCGATCAATGTAGCCCTTCAGATCGCCGACATGAGTGACCAGCAAGTGCGGATACTTCAGAAAGAGTTCGAGCGTCATCTCGTAGCGGATCTCAGGATGCTCGGCCGAGACGATCGATAGCCAGTTCACGTGGAAGAGTGATGCACGTTTGATCGTCGTCGGCGCATCGGGCAGGATAGTGATCGCAAGGTCTATCGAGCCCTTCTCGAGACAATCAACGATTTCCTGTCGGTGTAGGCTGCGCAGGACGATCGAAATTCTCGGCGCCGCTGAACGGAGCACCGGCATCAGTCTGGGCATTAAAGTCGCCGCGATGTGATCGGTGGTCGCGATCCTGAAAATGCGACCCGATCGCTCCGGCAAGAACTGGCCGAACCCTCCCAGCGCATCCTGGATCTGGCGTAGCGCGGCCCGGATCGGATCGGCGAGGTCGAGCGCCTTTTCGGTCGGCCGCACGCCATCGGCATGGCGGACGAAGAGATCATCGGCGAAAAGCCGACGCAGATGGCCGAGGCGCTTGCTCATCGCCGGCTGGCTGAGCCCGATACGGGCTGCCGCCCCGCTCACGCTGCCTTCACTGAGCAGAGCGTCGAAGGCGACAAGCAGGTTCAGATCGATCGAAGCCAGATTCATGCTGGACGCCCGAACTCTTATTACTGAGAGGAATATCGAGATATCAAATATCGATTTGACGACTGAAAGCGAACCCCGAAAATAGGCGCCTTCAATCGATATGGAGACATCGATGCGACGCTGTTCTCTCGCTGCTGTTGTTCTATTCCTGCTGCCGAGCCTCTCAAGCGCTCAGCCGGTCGAAAGTCGCGGAGGGACCGTCGTCGCGTTGTCGGATGTCGATATGGTGCCGACCGTCTACGAGACGGGCGAGCTCGGGCCTCCAGATCCTCACTATCGGGATACGCTGTCCATCATCACCTCGCCGACAGAGCGGTCTCGCTCTGTTGCGATGACGGAGGTTTCGAATTCGACCTATGGGCCGCCCGGAGCACTAGACGTCTCCCTGGATGGCCAGTTCGTTTTCGTCGCCGAAACCTTCCGTCAACGCTCCGAACGGGCGACCCGCCTCGACGAGTTGCAGCAAGGCGACACGATCCGATCGCTCCAGTTCGGCGGCGGCCACTCGGCGGTGGTCGACAGCGTGAGGATCGGAATCCAGCCGCAGGCGATCCATCTCAATCCTGCTGGCGATCTCATCGCCGCACTTGCTGCCGACGCCGAACAAGAACTCACTTTCGTTCCAGTCAGGGAGGGTCGGTTCGGCCAAGCATCCAGCTTCGGTCTCGGTCTTGAGCCGTCGACGGGTTTCATTCCATTGAAGGCGACCTGGGTGCAGTGGCATCCAAGCGGCCGGTATGTCGGGGTCAATCTCGTCGACCGTGGTCAGGTTGCCTTCTACGAGGTGCTGCGCGGAGAGGACGGAGCGGTTTCTGCTATTCGTCCCTGGGGCAATCGTATCCAGACCAACAAGTTCCCCTTTGTCGGCCGCTTTTCGCCGGACGGCCGCTACTACATCACCTCCGATGTTCAATGGGGAATCGATACGGCTGGTTTCTATGGCGTTCAGGAGGGCATTCTCACCACAGTCCGGCTTGCCGATGTCGGGACGACGGGCGACGCAGCAAGGCACACCGTGCCTCACATCGCGCTTGGCGGCTTGGGCGCCGAGACGATCGCCTTCAGCCCCGACGGCCGGTTTCTTGTTACGTCCAATCTTCGCGGCACCGGTAAGCCAGATGGCTCGCGCGACTGGACGGAGCACGCGTCGCTCAGCCTCTATCAGCTGGACACTGAAACAGGACGGCTATCGCCGCACGGCGAATGGCCGCTCGCAGGCGTGCTGCCGCAAGGACTCGCTTTTGATCGCACGGGACAAAAGCTCTTCGTTGGCGTGAACCGTTACCGCAATGAGGGAGCGCCGCTTGGTGGCGCCGTCGAGATATGGCAGATCACGACGGATGGGCGCCCGGCGCTCGCTCCCACATCGGATCGTATCCGGCTGCCTACGGGCGTTCACACGATAGTCGCCCGCTGAACTTTCGTGAGTGGGATTCGCAGCCGGGCAGGTTAGCCTTCAAAGCTCTGCAGATGAAAAGAGGGCGCCCAAAGGCGCCCGCTCCTGTTCCGGCGAAAGCCGGCCGAACCAAGGCTTGCACTTACTGCGGCAGCTTGTCGTCGACGCCCTTGACGTAGAAGTTCATGCCGAGCAGCGTCGGGTCGTCGGCGACTTCGCCTTCCTTCAGCCACGGCGTGCCGTCCTGCTTGGCGATCGGCCCGGTGAACGGGTTCCATCCTTCGACGATCTTCTTCTCGGTGCCTTGCGCCATCGCCTTCACGTCGTCGGGCATGTTGGTGTAAGGGGCCATTTTAACGGCGCCGTCCTTGATGCCCAGCCAGACATTGCCGGGTTTCCATGTGCCGTCGAGCGCGGCCTTCACCCGGCCGATATAATATGGCCCCCAATCGTCGACGATCGAGGTCAACTGCGCCTTGGGGGCGAACTTGATCATGTCCGAAGACTGGCCGAAGCCCTGCAGTCCGCGCTCTTCGGCGACTTGCAGGGCAGCGGTCGAGTCGGTGTGCTGGACGATGATGTCGGCACCCTGGTCGAACAGAGCCTTGGCGGCATCGGCTTCCTTGCCCGGATCGAACCATGAATTGATCCAGACGATCTTCGCCTTGAAATCCGGCTTGATCGACTGGGCGCCGAGCATGAAGGAATTGATACCCATCACCACTTCGGGAATCGGGAACGAAACGATGTAGCCGGCGACGCCCGACTTCGATTGCTTGGCGGCGATCTGGCCGAGGATGTAGCGGCCTTCGTAGAAACGTGCGTTGTAGATGCCGAGATTTTCGGCCGTCTTGTAGCCGGTCGCGTGTTCGAACATCACGTCGGGGAATTTCTTGGCGACCTTCACTTCGGGGTCCATGAAGCCGAAGGAGGTGCCGAAAATGATCTTGCATCCTTCGCGCGCCAGGCGCTCGAAGGCACGATCGGCATCGGGACCCTCGGAGACGTTCTCCAGAAAAGCGGTCTCGACCTTGTCGCCGAGCGCCTTCTCGACGTCCAGGCGGCCTTGATCATGCTGGTACGAATAGCCGAAATCGCCGATCGGGCCGGTATAGACCCAACAGGCTTTCAGCTTTTCCTGCGCTTCGGCGGTCGCCGCCAGCGACAATGCCGCCGCCGCGGTCATCAGCGCAATAAGCAGTTTTTTCATCGTGTTACCTCTCTGAGTTAAGCCTTGGAGCTTCCCGTTTGCCTTTTATCGTCAACGATCCGGAACGAATGGCTGCCCCAAGGAAGCCGGTGTGTTCATCATCGTCAAACGCTTGTTGCGCGAGATTAGAACGAGAACCACGATGGTTGCCAGATAGGGCAACGAAGAAAGCAGTTGCGAGGGAACCGGAATGCCAAAAGCCTGTGCATGAAGCTGGCCGATCCAGACCGCGCCGAAGATATAGGCGCCCGCCAGCACCCGCCATGGCCGCCAAGATGCGAACACGACCAGCGCCAGCGCGATCCAGCCGCGTCCGGCGGTCATGTTCTCCACCCATTGCGGCGTATAGACCAGCGACAGATGCCCCCCGGCAAGGCCCGCACAGGCGCCTCCGAAGATCACCGCCAGGTAGCGGTATTGGATGACCTTGATGCCAAGCGCATGGGCCGATGTGTGGCTGTCGCCGATCGAGCGCAGCGTCAGCCCGGTGCGGGTCTTGAACAGGAACCACATGACGGCGGCGGTCAATGCAATCGAGATGTAGAAGATCGGGTCCTGGCCGAACAGCAACCTGCCGATGACGGGCATCGCTGTCAGGCCGGGAATGTCGAGGTTTGGCAGCCTCGCGCCGGGCTGGCCGACAAAGCTGGTGCCCATCATGCCGGAAAGGCCGAGGCCGAGCAGTGTCAGCGACAGGCCGGTCGCCACCTGGTTGGTGGCCAGCGACAACGTCATGACGGCGAACAGCAGTGAAAACACCGCACCCAGGGCGATCGCCGCCAACAACCCGATCCATGGCGATCCGGTGAGATAGCCGGCGCCGAAACCGCCGACCGCGCCCATGATCATCATGCCTTCGACGCCGAGATTGAGCACGCCGGAACGTTCGACCACCAGCTCGCCGATCGCCGCGATCAGCAAAGGCGTCGCCGCGGTTGCGATGGTCAAAAGAATGTTGACGGTGATGTCCATCAGCGGGCCTCCTCCAGCTTCGGCGCGGCTTCAAGCGTCGGCGCAGCCAAGCCGATCAGACGAATGCGGTAGTGAATGAGCGTGTCGCAGCCGAGCACGAAGAACAGGAGCATGCCCTGGAAGACGCGCGCCACCTTGTCGGAGATGCCGAGCGCGCTTTGCACCGCCTCGCCGCCGAGATAGGTCAGCGCCAGCACCAGGCCCGCCGCGACAATGCCTAATGGATTGAGCCGGCCGAGGAACGCCACGATGATGGCGGCAAAGCCGTAGCCGGGCGAAATAACCGGCTGCAGCTGGCCGATGGCGCCGGAGACTTCTGAGATGCCGGCAAGTCCGGCAAGTGCCCCCGACAGCATGAACGCGAAGAACACCATCCGCTTGATGCCGAAGCCGGCGAAGCGCCCTGCCCTGGGGCTTGCGCCGAGCACGCGGACCTCAAAGCCTTTCAGCATGCGGCTCATCAGGATCCAGACCAGCACCGCCGCGACCAGCGCGAACACGAAACCCCAATTGGCACGGCCTGAGGCCGGCATCAGTTCCGGCAATATGGCCGAGTCGTTGAACTGTATCGTCTGCGGGAAATTAAAACCCTTCGGATCGCGCCACGGCCCGCGCACCAGCCAGTCGAGGAACAGCTGCGCGACATAGACCAGCATCAGGCTGGTCAGGATCTCGTTGGTGTTGAAGCGCGCCTTCAGCAACGCGGGAATGGCGGCGTAGGCGGCGCCGCCGACCATGCCGAACAGCAGCATCAGCGGCAGCACCAGAGGGCCTTCAAACTGCGGAAACAGCACCGGAATGCTCGAGCCGACGATGCCGCCCAGGATGAATTGGCCTTCCGCGCCGATGTTCCAGATGTTGGCTCTGTAGCAAACCGACAGGCCGACCCCGATCAGGATGAGCGGTGCTGCCTTGATCGCCAGCTCATGCAGCTGCCAGACCTGACTGACAGGCTCGAGGAAGTAAATTTGGAACGCCTTCAAGGGATTGACGCCAAGCAGCGCGAACAGGACGGCGCCGGCAATGATCGTCAGCACGAATGCAATGAAGGGCGACAGCGCCGAGAACAGCATCGAGCGCTGCGGCCGTTTGACGAGTTCGAGGCGCATCATGACGTCTCCAGAGCGTGTTCGGCGTGGCCCGGCTCGGCCCCGCCCATCAGCAGCCCGATCTTTTCGAACGTGGCCTCGGCGATCGGCAATGGCTTCGACAATTCGCCATTGTGCATCACCGCGATCGCGTCGGATATTTCGAACAATTCGTCGAGATCCTGGCTGATGACCAGCACTGCCGAGCCGCTGCGCGCCAATTCGATAAGCGTCTGCCGAATGTGGGCGGCCGCACCGGCGTCGACGCCCCAGGTCGGCTGATTGACGACCATGACGCCTGGCCTGCGGTCGAGTTCGCGGCCGACGATGAATTTCTGCAGATTGCCGCCTGAAAGCGCTGCCGCCTCCGGGTCCGCAGCGCTCTTGCGCACATCCATCGCCTTGATGATGCGTTGGGCAGCGGCATAGATCGCATCGCTTTTGACCATTCCGCCGACGCCGACGAACACCTTGCCGTCGGTGGCATGGCGCGACAGCAGCAGGTTTTCCGAAAGCTTCATGCGCGGTGCTGCACCGTGGCCGAGCCGCTCTTCCGGCACGAAGGCAGCGCCCATCAGCCGCCTGCCGGTGATGCTGAGGCGGCCGGCGTCCTTGCCGCGGATGCGCACCGAGGCGGCATCCTGCTGCGGCACCTCGCCGGAAACGGATTCGAAGAACTCGCCCTGGCCGTTGCCGGCGACGCCTGCAATGCCGATCACTTCGCCGGCGCGTACGGACAAATTGATGTTTCTGAGCGGGATCGAGAACGGCGTTGCCGGCTTGCGGCTGAGCGCGCGGATTTCAAGCAGCGGCTGCGCGGTCTCGATACCCTGGGCCGGCGCGCGCACCACGGCCTGCACGTCGTTGCCGACCATCATGCGGGCCAGCGATGCCGCGGTTTCCTTGCGCGGATTGCAATGGCCAACCACCTTGCCGTGGCGCAGCACGGTGGCGCGGTCGCAGATACGCTTGACCTCTTCCAGCCGGTGCGAAATGTAGAGGATGGACTTTCCTTCGGAGCGCAGCCGTTCGAGCGTTTCGAACAGCTTGTCGGCTTCCTGCGGCGTCAGCACCGAGGTCGGCTCGTCGAGGATGATGAGTTGCGGCGTCTGCAGCAGACAGCGGATGATCTCGATACGCTGGCGCTCACCGACCGAGAGGTCGCCGACCAGCGATTGCGGATCGAGCGGCAGGCCGTAGCTATAGGAAAGCGCCCTCGCCTTCGCGGCGATCGTGCTGATCGGCGAACCGTCGTCCAGCGACAGCGCGATGTTCTCGGCCGCCGTCAGTGCCTCGAACAGCGAAAAATGCTGGAACACCATGCCGATGCCAAGCTTCTTCGCAAAGCCGGGATTGGTGATCGTGACCGCCTGGCCGTTCCAGAATATCTCGCCCGAATTGGGCTCCAGCGTTCCGAACAGCATTTTGACGAGCGTCGACTTGCCGGCGCCGTTCTCGCCGAGCAACGCATGGATTTCGCCTTTTGCGACGGTGAGATCGATATGGTCGCACGCTGTCAGTGTGCCGAACGTCTTGGTAAGGCCACGAACCTCAAGCAGGTTTGCGTCGTCCTGATTTGCACTCACAGTGCCTCCCATCTGGTTTGCCAGATATGTTCTGTGTTCCCGCAGGCATGGTATGCGCGGCCTGCTGTCATCGCAAAGCGGCACCCGTCTTGAAAGAGCTTCAAGAATTTCAGCGGAAACCTAACGCATTCGGCCCGAAAATCGAAATCGATTTTCGGAAAGCACGATGCCTGGATTCAAAATGTTAGAGCGTGCTTTGTGCGTCCAAGTGGACGCACGTCGCTCCAAGCGATAGCAAGGCTCAGGGGATAAGAATGGTTGTCCCGGTCGTGCTGCGGCCTTCAAGGTCGGAATGCGCCCTGCCGGCATCCGCGAGGGCGTAACGCTGATTGATCTTGATCTTGACCGCGCCGCTGAGCACGATTTCGAACAGCGCGGCGGCGGATGCCTCCAGGTCTTCGCGCCTGGCGTTGTAGACGAACAGCGTCGGACGGGTTGCGAACAGCGAACCTTTCTGCGCCAGCAGCGACATGCTGAACGGCGGGACCGGTCCCGACGATTGACCGAAGCTGGCGAACATGCCGAGCGGCTTCAGGCAGTCGAGCGAAGCCGGAAAGGTGTCGTTGCCGACCGAATCATAGACGACGTCGCACTTCTTGCCGCCGGTGATGGCCAGCACGCCGGCGACGAAGTCCTGCTCGCGGTAGTTGATGACGTGGTCGAAGCCATGCGCCTTGGCGAGTTCGATCTTGTCGGCGGAGCTGGCAGTGCCGATCACGGTTGCGCCAAGATGCTTGGCCCATTGGCCGAGGATCAGCCCGACGCCGCCGGCCGCCGCGTGAAACAGGATCGTGTCGCCCGCCTTCACCTTGAAGGTCCGGCGCAGCAGATATTCCGCCGTCATCCCTTTCAGCATCATGGCGGCCGCCTGTTCGTCGCTGATGCCGTCCGGCACCTTGACGACGCGATCGGCGGCGATCACGCGTTGTTCGGCATAGGCGCCAGTCGTCACGGCGTAGGCGATGCGATCGCCCGGCTTCAGCCAGTCGATATCAGCGCCCACTTCCACCACCACCCCGGCCGCCTCGCCGCCGGGTATCAGCGGGAAACCGCCTGGCGGCTGGTAAAGCCCGGAGCGATGATAGACGTCGATGAAATTGAGGCCGATCGCCGTGTGCTTGACCAGGATTTGCCCCGAGCCGGGTTGGCCCGGATCGGCGTCCTCATAAGTCAGGACCTCCGGACCGCCATGAGCGTGGATGCGTATTGCTTTGGACATTGATGAGGCTCTCTTTGGGACCAGACTCTCTTGGGACCAGACTTCTATCGGGATCAGGTTTTCTTGGCGCCGAGCGTTGGAAAGAGCTGCATGATACCGCCGATGCAGGCGAGGTAAAGTCCGGTGACGGTGATGCCGATCTTGGTGAAAACACTCACCTGCTCGCCCAGGACGCCGATCTGGTCGTAGAAGGCGGCAAGAGCTGCCTGCGCCAGCGCCAGCGCTCCGAAAGCGCACCATAGCAGCGTCATGCCAAGGTTGATCGGCCGCAGCCGCGCCACCCGCACCGGGTGGATGAAATTGATCGGCACAAAGGTCAGGATGGCGGCCACCACGACCACGGCGAAAGAAACCCATTGTCCCGGCTCGATGACGAACAGCGTGAACACCACCATGTTCCAGACCACGGGAAACCCCTTGAAGAAATTTTCCTTGGTCTTCATCCCGGTGTCGGCATAGTAGATCGCGCTCGACACGACGATGATCGCCGCCGACAGGAACGACAGGCCCTCACCCATGAAGCCGCGCTGGTAAAGTGCGAAGGCCGGTATCAGCACATAGGTGACGTAATCGATGATGTTGTCGAGGAGTTCGCCCGACCACGTCGGCAGGATTTCCTTGACCTCGAGTTTCCTGGCGATCGGCCCGTCGATGCCGTCGACGAACAGCGCCAGCCCCAGCCACCAGAACATCGCCGTCCAGCGCTGCTCGCTCGCCGCCACCAGCGACAGGAACGCCAGGAACGAGCCCGATGCGGTCAGCAGATGGACCGAAAACGCGCGCGCCTGCGGCCATGTGACTTTCTTCTTCGGCCTCGGAATCCTGTCAGCGATTTTCTTGGCCGTGATTTTTCCGGCCGTGATTTTCCTGGCCGTTGTTTTTTTGCTCACGGGCCCCGCCAGTCCAGCTTGCAGATTTCGGCCGAGCGGCCGGCAAAATTCCAGTTGCGGCCGAAGGCCCGCATCTTGCTCTTGTCGGACCTGGCGACGATGATTTCCGGTGCGATCCAGTACTCCGAATTGCTGATCACCGTATCCTTGTCGCGGTCCTTGCTGGAAATCGGCGTTACGGCTCCATCGATGATCTTCGGGATCTGGAAGATACGGGTCCTGTCGCGCGTCTCATAGGTGATCGGCGCCTGCTCGACGCCGAGGAACTTGCCGACCAGGATGGAGAGCAGCGAGGTGGTTCCGCCAGCCTTGCCGGTGAAAATCCTGGTCAGCGCCTTTACCGCGTAGACTGAGGCGCGCTTGTCGATGAACAGTCCGGCGGTCCAGTTGCCGCGGCTCATATAGCCGGGGATTTCCATGACCAGCCCAAGATTGAGGCCGGAAAGCTCGACCTCGCCGAAATGGCCGGCATCGATGCGGAACCCCGCCCAGGTCTGACAATAGCCCTCGGTCGGCGGGTGATTGCCGAGGGACAGCACGCAAGGACAAAAAACCGTGCAATTGCAGGAGAGTATCAGCTCTCCTTTCATTGCCCAGCCTTGATCCGCCATAAAATTCTCTCCCTATGCCGAGACTACTAGCAGGGCGGTTGCCCAGACAAGCAGTATCGCACCGGCGATCCGGGTTGGCAGCCTGCCCGCCGTCTGTTTTTCGATCAAGGTGAACAGGCCGATCAACGCCAACCAGAACACGTTCATCACGCCGACGGCGAACATCACCAGCATCAGCGCCCAGCAGCAGCCGAGGCACCAGACGCCCTGCTTCATGCCGAGCCGGAAAATCCGGCCGGGCCTCGCGCTCCAGTTCGAAAACAGGATCGAAAACGGGCTTTTGCATTTTGTCAGGCAGGCTTCCTTCAGGCCGCTGAACTGGTAAAGGCCGCCAACCAAAAGCGCAGCCGCTCCTGTCGCTCCGACCACCGGGTCGAGCATCTGCACAGATGCGGCGAAGGCGTGAACGATGAGCGTCAGCGCCGCAAACACTGCCGACGCAGCCAACCACACGCTGAGGTAACCGGCGACCAAGATCAGCGGATGGACGACCGCTTCGCCCTTGATCCGCGCGGTATCGGCGATCTCGCAATAGGTGCGGATCATCGGCGCCGCCGAAGGCAGCATGGTGGCGACCGCCATCAGGAACCACATGACGATGAGTGCTCCGGCCTGCGCGCCGACGCCCCCGTCGAGCGGCGCAGGTGCAAGACAAAGGCTGAAGAAGCGATCGAGAAGATCCGGCAGCGGCAGCCGCGGCAGGTACCTGAGCATCGTGTCGCCGGGTGCGTCGATGCCCGGAACCCGGCTTTCGGCGCCACGTATGGCCATGGCGCCAAGCAGCAGCCATGCCAGGACGACGGCTGCGCCCAAAACGATGTTCACCACCAGTCGAGGATTGCGCGAGACGCTCGCCGCAGCGCGGCCGAAACGGTCGAGATGACTGAAATCATGGTCTTCGGCGGTCATGGAAATCGAATGGGCCGAATCGCCGCGTTGATCAAGCCGCATGATCTGATCTATATGCTCATCAGGTCGGACCGACCGCCTCGCATCGCAACCGGGAAGCCGCATTGGACCGTCGGGAAACAGCACGGATACTGGTTGCCGGCAGTGGCCCGGCAGGGCTGATTGCAGCGCTTGGTTTCGCAGACGCCGGCTTTCCCGTGACGCTCGTCGGACCCGAGGCAAATGGCCAGGACGGCCGCACGACGGCCCTGATGAACCCGGCCCTGAAGATCCTCGAGCGGTTGGGCGTCCTCGATCGGGTGAGGTCCCAGGCCGCACCGCTGAAGGCGATGCGCATCGTCGATGCAACCAGCCGGCTGATCCGCAGCCCGGTGGTCACTTTCCGCGCCAGCGAAATTGGCGAGGAGCAGTTCGGGCTGAATTTACCCAACAGTGCGCTCAACCCCGCACTTGCCAGGGTTGTTGCCGCGCATTCCGGCATCGAATGGCGAAAAGCGATGGTGGAGACCTGGCGCCTCGAGGGCGACCATGCGCATGCGATCCTGTCTGACGGCAGTGAGATCACAGCATCGCTGGCCGTCGCCGCCGATGGCCGTATGTCGCCGGCCCGTGAGGCTGCCGGGATCTCGACATCGGCGCGATCCTATCCGCAGGCGGCATTGGTTCTCAATTTCGGCCACCGCAGCGACCACGCTTTCACCTCAACCGAGTTCCACACCGAGACCGGCCCGTTCACCCAGGTTCCCCTGCCCGGCAACCGGTCCAGCCTTGTCTGGGTGCTTGAGCCGGAAACGGCGAAGGAACTCGCCGCACTGGACGACGCGGCGCTTTCGATGCGGGTCGAACAGCGGATGCAATCGATGCTGGGTCGGGTTTCCGTCGAACCCGGCCGGCAGATCTACCAGCTTTCCGGCGTGACGCCGCGCTGCTTCGCGCGCAACCGGGTGGCACTTGTCGGCGAAGCCGCCCATGTGTTTCCGCCGATCGGCGCGCAAGGTCTCAACCTTGGTATCAGGGATGTCGATGATCTGGTTGGAATTGCGTGCAAAAACAGGGCCGACCCGGGCACCGTCAAGGCCCTCGCAGCCTATGATTTCAAGCGCCGCCCCGACATCCTGGCGCGCAGTAATGCGGTCAACCTGCTCAACAAGTCGCTGCTCTCGCAGATGCTGCCGGCACAGATGGCGCGCAGTGCCGGCCTTGGCGTGCTCGGCGGCTTCGCGCCGCTCCGCGCCTTTTTCATGCGCGAGGGGCTGCGGCCCGGCAGTGGTTTTGCAGCGCTCGCCGGCGGCTTAAGGAAACAGATCCGGCGCTAGCACGTCCTCGGGCGGGCTGGCCCCGTAGCTTGGCAGAGCGTCAAGCGTTCGGCATTGATTTCATGCGGCGTCTGCGCCAAATAGGTCAGGTATCAGCCATAAGTCGGGCTCGATTTTTTGAAGTGTAACGCGTAAATTCAAGGTCTTAGAGAGTCTTTGCGCATTCCAGGGACGCGGCACTCTAGGACTTAGTGGTGAGTACCATGATGAAAACAGCCAAATTTTCGATCGGACAGGTGGTCCGCCACCGGCTGTTTCCGTTCCGCGGCATCATTTTCGATGTCGACCCGCAATTCGCCAACACCGATGAATGGTACGAGGCGATCCCGGCGGATGTGCGGCCGCGCAAGGACCAGCCCTTCTACCACTTGCTCGCCGAGAATTCGGAAACGGAATACATCGCCTATGTGTCTGAGCAGAACCTGCTCGAGGACCGCTCTGGCGAACCGGTGCGGCATCCGGAGATCGGCGAGATGTTCGACAAGAGGCCGGACGGGCGCTACGAGCCGAGACGCCAGTCAAGACATTGACCTGATAGATCGCGGGGACCCGACGGATTGCGGGGACCTGACGGGATTGCGGGCCTGATGGGATCAAGAAATGGCCGGCCGAAACAAAAAAGCGGGGCAAGACCCCGCTTTTTTGTTGGCTTGAGAAATCGTCTTAGTCGCCCAAGTCGCGCCGCGGGGGCGATCAGTTGGCGGTCTTCGCCTTGTCCTGCTCTTCCTTGAGCTTCTTGGCGAAGTCCTGGTTGTTCTTGGCAACGAAATCCTGAAGCTTCTTCTGCCGATCCTCGATGTCCGACTGCTGCAGCGGCGGCCCGTCGAAGGCGCCGCTGAAGCCGGTCAGCGCGATCTTGATCGGGTTCGGCTGGTTCTGGAAATTGACCGAGGTCAGCGTCAGGTTCGAACCCTTCTTGAAGGAGGCGACGAGCTGGTCGGTCAGCGGCACTTCCGCCACGCAGCGGTCGGGGAAGCAGATCACATAGTCGAGCTTCTGCGCCTTCCCGGTGTCGATCTGGAGGCCAATGCCGGGAGGAACCAGGCGACCGGTCGGAACCGTCACCTGGAACACCTTGCGGTTTATCTTGCCCTTCAATTCGATCAGGCTGACGCCGGTGACGAGCTGGCCGTTGCCGGCTGTGGTGATGTTCTGGACATTGCAGATGTCGACGTCTTCCTGCTTGGTGCAGGCTTTGAACCAGCCCTGCGGAATCTGCTGTTGCTGCTGCGCAAGAGCAGTGGGAAGCTGTGCGCCCAAAAAGCCGACCACGCCAGCGGCCATGACCGACAGGCGGTACGCGTTGCTGTTCAGGCTCGTCATATCGTGCACTTCCTCTCAAATGATCCCGGGACCGGCTACTTCGCGCCGTGTGGTCCAGCTACCTGTTGCCGAAATGAGGCAACAGAATGACTTCGGACGGCGTGTTACACTGCAAGCGGTGCCGAATCCAGCCCGATGCCCGCAATTCTTGAGCTCGCGATTAGCCGGGAGGCGGTCGGCTCATGTTAGGGTGCGCTCCGAATCATCAAGCCGACCCGGTAAGGAGACGGTCATGGGCCGCGTTCTTGTTTGGCTGATCGCCGCGATTATCACCCTTTCGCCTCAACCAGCCTTGTCGGAGCCGAAACACGCGATCGCCATGCAGGGCGAGCCGGCGCTGTCGGCCGACTATGCGCATTTCAACTACGTCAATCCCGATGCGCCGAAGGGCGGCAGCATCACCTATTGCGTCGTTGGCAGCTTCGACAATCTCAACCCTTTCATCCTGAAAAGCCTGCGCACGACGGCACGCGGCATCATCGACAGGATCTTCGGCAATCTCGTCTTCGAGCCGTTGATGCAGCGCAATGACGATGAGGCCTTCAGTCTTTACGGCCTGCTTGCCCACACTGTCGACATGGATCCGGAGCGCAAGAGCATCGAATTCCACCTCGATCCAAGGGCCAAGTGGTCTGATGGTCAACCGGTGACTGCGGAAGACGTGCTGTTCACCTACGACGTCTTTACCGAGAAAGGCCGGCCACCCTACAGCGCCCGTATGAGCATGGTCTCCAAACTGGAAAAGACCGGCGACCGCAGCGTGCGCTTTACATTCAACGACAAGGCTAACCGCGAGACTCCGTTGGTTATCGCGATGACGCCAATCGTGCCGAAGCACGCTTTCGACAAGGAGACCTTCGACAGGACCACGCTGAAACCGGTGATCGGCAGCGGCCCCTATACCGTGGCGCACGTGGCGCCTGGCCAGCGCATCGTGTTCAAGCGCAACCCAAATTATTGGGGCAAGGACATCCCCGCCAAGCGCGGCTTCGACAATTACGACCAGATCACCATCGAATATTTTCTCAACGCCAACGCCAAGCTGGAAGCTTTCAAGAAAGGCATCTGCGCTATCGCTGACGACAGCGATCCGGTCAAGCGCGAGCGCGATCTCGACTTCCCTGCCTTCCACAGGGGCGACGTGATCGCCGAAACGTTCGACCCCGGCATCCCGCCAGTGGTGACGGGGTTCCTGTTCAACACACGGCTGCAGAAGTTCTCCAATCCGGTGGTTCGACGCGCGCTCAGCATGCTCTACGACTTCGAATGGGCCAACAAGAACTTGTTCGGCGGCAAGTACATGCGCACAATGAGCTATTGGCAGAATTCCGCGTTGTCGGCACTCCGCCATCCGGCCGACGACAGGGAAAAGGCGCTCCTGGCACCCTACCCCGGTCGTGTGCCGGCCGATGTCATGGACGGCAGCTGGCGGCCACCCGTCACCGACGGCTCGGGCCAGGACCGCAAGGTGTTGAAAGCTGCCTTCGACATATTGAAGGGCGCGGGTTATGCCTTGCAGGATGGAGTGATGCTCGATCCCGAGGGGAAACCCTTCGGCTTC
The DNA here is from genome assembly GCF_055811375.1 of Mesorhizobium sp. WSM4848. Taxonomy (NCBI): domain Bacteria; kingdom Pseudomonadati; phylum Pseudomonadota; class Alphaproteobacteria; order Hyphomicrobiales; family Phyllobacteriaceae; genus Mesorhizobium; species Mesorhizobium sp. WSM4848. Next base: position 9,745 of record NZ_JBVVPX010000047.1, on the reverse strand, counting down.
GAGATCCTGACCGCCTCCCAGAACGAGGAGCGCCTTGCCGCCATCTACCAGCGCACGCTGGCGAAGATCGGCATCGATGTCACCATCCGCAGCCTTGACGGCGACCAGATCCAGTCGCGCAAGCAACGTTTCAATTTCGAGGTGCTGATCGGCGCCAGCGGCTTCGAGAACTCGCTGTCGCCGGGCATCGAGCAGTTCGGGCGCTGGGGATCAGCTGCCGCCAATGCCGAAGGCTCGTTCAACCTTGCCGGCGTTGCCGATCCGGCGATAGATGCAGCACTCGAGGCGATGGTCGACGCCCGCAGCCGCGAAGATTATGTTGCCGCCGTCCGGGTCCTCGACAGGTTGTTGATCTCCGGCCACTACATGGTTCCGATGCAGCACAACACGCAGCAATGGCTCGCCTATTGGAGCTATCTGGAACATCCGCAAAAGACCCCCATGTCCGGCTATCGACTGCCGACATGGTGGCGCAAGCCGAAGTGACATCTTCGGAACAGGAGATCAAGATGAGCGACGAGAAGTCGATTACCGTCGATGTGGTCTCCGACGTCGTCTGCCCCTGGTGCTTCATCGGCCAGAAGCGGCTCGACAAGGCGATCGCCGCGGCAAACGATGTCGAGGTGCATATTCGCTGGCGGCCATTCCAGCTCGACCCGACCATCCCGCCCGAAGGCAAGGATCGCCGCGAATACATGATGGCCAAGTTCGGCAGCGACGAACGCATCCGCGAGATCCACGCCCGCATCGAGCCATTGGGCGAAGCCGAGGGAATCAACTTCGCCTTCGCTGCCATCAGGGTTGCGCCCAACACGCTGGACGCGCACCGCGTCATCCGCTGGGCTGGTGCCGCCGGCGAGGTCATGCAGAACCGGCTGGTGCGACGCCTGTTCCAGTTGAATTTCGAGGAAGGCGCCAATCTCGGCGACCATGTCGTGCTGATCAACGCCGCCAGCGAGGCCGGCATGGATGCGTCCATCGTCGAGACGCTTTTGCCGACGGACGCCGATGTCGAGCCGGTGCGCACCGAAATCGCCACTGCTTCGCGCATGGGTATCACCGGCGTGCCGTGCTTCCTGCTTGAGGGCAAGTATGCGGTCATGGGCGCGCAAGACGTTGACACGCTCACCGACGCCATTCGCCAGGTTGCGGCGGCGAAGGCGCGGGGCGAGTTGGAGAAAGCGACCTGATAGACGCCATTCCATGGGTGTTTGGCGACATCGCCACAGCAGCCAACGCCCTTCGGGCCAACGCCCTCCGGTCACTTTCCGGCTGCCGCCAGGTCGATATGGCAACAAGGATGACGGCGCGTCTTTGCGTCGATTCGTCTTCTTCAACATAAAAATCGGCCGAGCGACCACGCTCTTCCCATAACAAAACTGTGCAAAAAGCTTTCCCTTGGGGAAGATGCTGGCGCCCGCATGCATCCACCGGCAACCCATTGAAATTATATCGATAATATGCGTCGACAGCGGCGTCGCATGGATTCGCCGCTGTTGCTTAATGGCAACGGCGAGGGGGTCAAATCCTCCACAGACCGAGAAAAGATAATTGAAAATGATCAATTGGTGTTACTGTCTGTAACAAAACTAAAAGAGGTTTGGGCGGGATTGTGATTCGGGTCGGTAGACCAGGGCGACATTCAATATCGGAAAAATGGCTCCGTGGCGCCGCAAGGTCGCCGCTCCTGACACCGGTTTCCTCGATGCGCAGCTTCTGGGGACTGATGCGGGCCTACTGGTTCTCGGACCGCTGGGTGGAGGCCTGGACGCTGACACTGGTCATCGCCCTGTTTACCGCGCTGTCCAGCAAGGCCGGCGTCTGGTTCGCCGAAGCATCCGGGGAACTGGTCAACTCGATCGCCTTCTACCACGATGCCGCGAACACCACGCCGCTCGCATCGTTGCTCACCAACGCCGGCGTCCTCATCCTTCTAGTCGTGCTCAAGGACGCGGGCTTTACCGGCATCCGCACTTTTGTTTCCGCGACGCTGCATCGCAAATGGCGCGGTTGGCTGGACAGCCGTTTCAACGCAGCGCTTCTCGACACCAATCACACGCATTTCCATGCCCAGCACGGTTCCTCCGGCGCTGCGGCTCCCGACAACATCGACCAGCGCGTCCAGGAATCGATCAAGGACATGACCGGCGGAGCCATCGGCCTCGCCATGGGGGTGATGGCTGTCGCTACATCGCTGTTTTTCGTCGGCCAGAAACTGCTTGAAACCTCGGCAGAGGTGAAAGGGCTGGAATTCCTCGGCAGCTATGGCAGCGCGGTCCTGGCTTTCCTGGCGGTCGCCATTTACGTGCCGCTGAACACCTGGATCGCGGTGAAGCTCGGCAGGTTGCTGGAACGGCTCAACATCCGGATGCAGCAATCCGAAGGCAGTTATCGCGGCGAACTGACCACGTTCCTGCGCCGCAGTTTCCACGTCGCCGCTTCACAGGGCGAGAATGTGCAAAAGACGATGCACGACCGGCTTTATGTCGACATCGACCGCACCTGGGCAAGGCTGAACATCGTCAACTCCAGCTACCGCTCTTTCGAGCTGGTCTACAATTTCATCGGCGCCCGCATTGTCGCCTATGCGCCGGGCCTGGTGCCCTACATCCACAACCGTTTCGACCTCAAGGGCTACATAACCGGCTCCGAGATGGTCAACTCGCTCATCAGTCAATGTTCGTGGTTCATCCATGTCATGCCTTCCATTGCGGCGCTGCGCGCCAACAGCCAACGCGTGACCGAACTCGCCAACGCGATCGAAAACGTCCAACACCCGCAGCAATTCTACAGTCTCACCGGTTGTTCCGATTTCCGCTACGACCGTCAGAACCCGGTTTTCGGCTTGACCATCCAGAAACTGGAGCTGACCCATCAGGGCGAGGACGCCACCCCCTTCCTGAGTGCTGCGAATTTGCGCTTCCGGCGTGGCGAGTGGACGTTCCTGAAGGGCGAATCCGGCTGCGGCAAGACATCGCTGATCAAGGCGATCAACGGTCTGTGGCCCTATGGCCGCGGCTCCATCGTCTTCCCGGAAGGGGTCGAGAGTTTCTATGCCGCCCAGGAGGTCAAGCTGCAGCAGGTCTCGCTGAAGCAACTGGTCTGCCTGCCCGGTTCAGAGCGCGATCACACCGACACGCAGGTTGCATCGGCTCTGCACAGAGCCGGCCTTGGCGATTTCATCGAACACATGGCCGATGAAAGCCGCGACGGAATGAACTGGGACCAGGTGCTTTCGGGCGGCCAGAAACAGAAGCTGGTTGTCGCCCGTATCGTGCTGCAGCAGCCGGGGCTGCTGTTCCTCGACGAAGCCACCGGGGCGCTCGATCCGGAAGGGAAGATTGCTTTCCATCAAGCGATCAAGGACAATTGTCCAAATGTCACGGTGATCTCGATCATGCACGAGGCCGTGCCGCCAAGATCGCTTTCAGGCGCCGAATTCTACCACAGCATCGTTGCCATCGCGGATGGCGTCGCGACCAAAAAGCCGCTGGCGCCGAGCCTGCCGGTCGAACTCACCACCATCCTCGCGCATCCGAGGCCGGTCGAGGAAACAAGGCCGGTCGAGGAAAGATGGCTGCGCTTCCCTCGCCGCATCAGGCAGAAATAATGCATGTCGCGCAAAAAGCATGCCCTCGGGCCTGACCCAGGGCCTGACCCGAGGGTGTGCAGCGGTTTTGCGATGACGACATGCATAAAACAACAACCTAAAGCGCGTCGCATGAGGCCGGTCAAACACGACGCGCTTTAGGGCGAACAGAATATCGTTGCCCAGTGTCGGATCGGATTGGTGATCTAAAATTGTGGTCGGGTGGTGCGGCGCCATTGCTTGCGAGCATCGGGTGCTCCGTTGGCGACGGTGTGGCAAAACGTCAGGCGCGCTCGCCGTCCCTCACCCGGTAGGTCGGCTTGTACATGGTCACGAGTTCTTCCGCCGCGGTCGGGTGCACGGCCATCGTGCGATCGAAGTCATCCTTGGTCAGCCCGGCCTTCAGCGGAATGCCGAGAAGCTGCGCCATCTCGCCGGCATCCGGCCCGAGGATATGGGCGCCGAGCACCTTTTTCGAGGCGCTGTCGACCACCAGCTTCATCAGCATCTTTTCGTCGCGGCCCGACAGCGTGTTGCGCATCGGCCGGAAGCTGGCGCGGTAGATCTCAACGTCGGTAAAACGCTTTATGGCCTCGTCTTCCGACAGGCCGACCGTGCCGATCTCGGGCTGCGAGAAGACCGCGGTGGCGATCGTTTCATGGTCGGGCGCAGTTGGGTTGCCCTTGAAGGCGGTCTCGACGAAACACATGGCCTCATGGATCGCCACCGGCGTCAATTGCACACGGTTGGTGACGTCGCCGATCGCCCAGATGTTGTCGATGCTGGTGCGCGAATATTGGTCCACATGAATCGCGCCGGTCCTGGTCATCTCGATGCCGACGCCCTCAAGACCCATGTTTTCGGTGTTGGGGAGACGCCCGATGGCGAGCATGACCTGATCGACCGTCAGCACCTTGCCGCCGGTGACGACAGCGTCGAGGCGTCCGTCCGGACGCTTCCTGATCCATTCGGATACGGCATGGCAGAGGATTTTTATCCCCTTCTTTTCCATCGTCTCGTGCAGCATGCGCCTGAGATCCATGTCGAAGCGGGAGAGGATCTCCTTGCCGCGATAGACCAGCGTTGTGTCGACGCCGAGGCCGTGAAAGATGTTGGCGAATTCGACCGCAATATAGCCGCCGCCCTCGATCATGATCGCCTTCGGCAATTCCTTGAGATCGAAGGCCTCGTTGGAAAAGATACAATGCTCATGGCCGGGCAGAGCCGGGTGCGGTGCCGGGCGGCCACCGGTGGCGATGAGAATCTGGTCGGAGGTGACGGTGCGGTCCTCGCCGAGAAGATGCACCGCATGCGGATCGACCAGCATGGCGCGTGACTGAAACGTCTCGCCGCCGGCGCCTTGGACATTTTTCCTGTAGATGGCTTCCAGCCGGCTGATCTCGCGATCCTTGTTGGCAACCAATGTCTGCCAGTCGAAGCTCGCCTGCGGCACGGTCCAGCCATAACCGGCGGCGTCGGCAAAATGTTCGGGAAATTGCGAGGCATAGACATAGAGCTTCTTCGGCACGCAGCCGCGAATGACGCAGGTGCCGCCATAGCGGTATTCCTCGGCAATGCCGACGCGCTTGCCGAGTGCCGCCGCCACACGCGCCGCCCTCACCCCGCCGGAGCCGCCGCCGATGACGAAAAGATCGTAGTCATAGACGGCCATTGCGCGGCTCCTTGCCTTTCAAAATGTCTGAGACAGGTAGGCTGCAAACCACCAAAAGAAAAGCCCGGACGCAGCGCATCCTGTCGGACGCGCAACGGCGGCGGGCTTTCCGGTCCAGCAGCGATAACGCCGCCGGAAAACAGGCTTAGTTCTTCGGTGCTTCCGGCTGCGTGCCATCAGCCGGAGCCGCGGCATTTGCCGGTGCTGTGGCCTTTGCTGCCGCGGCCAGCGTTTCGCCGACCTGCTGGGCGAGATCGCGAGCGACGCCGTTCTGCCAGATTTCGGCGGCCTTGAGCAGGTCACGTGTCACCGCCGGGCCGCTGTCGAGCAGCTTCTTGCCGGTATCGGAATTGTAGAAAGCGGCGATTTCGGTAAGCTCTTTTTCGGAAAATACCTTGGCATAGGCCAAGGCCGCTTCCTTCTCGAGATCGGCGCGGCGCGAGGCCAGCGCCAGAGCCTTTTCGCTAACCGTCCTGCCGATCAGCTCCTGCATGTCCGGATTCTTTTGGATAAGCTGCTGCTGAAGCGCGGCGGCGGCCTGCGGCAGGATGTTGTCGAACGGGTCCGTCGCGTCGATCGCCGCGACGGCGGCGCGGGCCGCCTTCAGATGCCCTTCGCTGACGTCCTGCGAGAACGCCGGCGATGAAAACGCAAAGACGGCCGAAGCAGCCAGAATTGCAGAAAAACGGCGAACCCGGTTATGCAACGTCATGATCGGTAGAACTCCCTGGTTTTCGGGCGGCATGGACGGTTGGGACACCGTCGCCGGCTATGATGGCCGCTGATGCCAGCCCGATGAAAAGACCATGCTCGACCACGCCCGGAATGGCATGGAGAGCATTCGAAAGCGCTCTTGTATCCGGAATGCGGCCAAAAGATGCATCGAGGATAAAATGGCCGCCGTCTGTAACAAAAGGCTGGCTTCCCGTCATCCTCAATGTGACGGGGCCGGAAAGGCCGAGCCGTCCGGCTGCCGCGGCGACGGCGATTTCCGTGGCACGCAGGCCGAACGGGTTGACCTCGATGGGCAGTGGAAAACGGCCGAGCGTCTCGACCATCTTCGAACGGTCGGCAATGACGATCATGCGGGCGGAAGCCGCCGCCACGATCTTTTCGCGCAGCAGCGCACCGCCGCCGCCCTTGATCAATGTCAGCTCCGGATCGATCTCGTCGGCGCCGTCGATGGTAAGATCGAGCTCGGGCGTTTCTTCCAGCGTCGAAAGCGGCACGCCAAGCTCGCCGCAGAGGGTGGCGGTGCGCTCCGAGGTCGGCACGCCGATAACGGTAAGGCCGGTGGCGACCTTTTCGGCGAGCAGCCGAACGAACTCTTCGGCCGTCGAGCCGGTGCCGATGCCAAGCCGCATGCCACCAGTCACATGGGCAAGTGCCGCACGCGCGGCTTCGACCTTCAATTGTCTCGCATCCATGCCGTGTGTCGCGCCCCAAAATTCGTTTCGGCGCTCCTAGCATCTTTGCCCGTCCGGTCAAAGACTTTGCCCTGTGGATTGACGCCCTGTGGATTGAGCTGGCAAGGCTTGCCTCGATGGGCTGCAGCGGCTATCGCCTGCCGGCAGCGCAATCGTCACAGGACAGGCCATGACCCGACCGATCATCGTGTTCGACCTCGACGGGACGCTGGTCGACACAGCGCCGGACCTGCTCGACAGCCTCAACCACAGCCTTGCCGCCAGCGAACTCGCTGCCGTCGATGAGGCCGGCTTCAAGCGCTTCGTCGGCCATGGCGGCCGGGTGATGATCGAGCGCGCGCACGCCGCGCAGCAAAGATCGCTGGTGGTGGAGGAACACGACCGATTGCTAAAACTGTTCCTCGATCACTACACCGACAACATCCCGGGCAAATCGCGCCCCTACCCCGGCGTCGTCGAGACGATCGCCCGATTCGAGGCAGCCGGCTATCTCCTGGCCGTCTGCACGAACAAATACGAAGCCAACTCGGTGGCGCTGATCGAGGCGCTCGGCCTGGCGAAGCATTTCGCGGCGATTTGCGGTCAGGACACGTTTGCGTTCCGCAAGCCCGACCCGCGCCATCTGACCGAAACCATTTTGCTGGCCGGCGGCGATCCGCACCGCGCGCTGATGGTCGGTGATTCGCAGACCGACATCGATACGGCGAAGGCGGCCGGCATTCCCGTGGTGGCGGTCGATTTCGGCTACACCGACCGCCATGTGCGCGAATTCGAGCCGTCGGCGGTGATCTCGCATTTCGATGCGCTGACGCTTGGTCTGGCCGAACGCCTGATTGCCGCTGCCGGGCACTGAGCGCGACGGCGACCGGCCCGCTGCCGGCGGAGTTGCATTCGGTCTTCGTCGGAACGCCAGCACATCGCCTTGACTTCCCCGGTCGGCCTCCCTTATATCGCGGCGCGCTTGGCCTTCGGGCAACGAGCGGGCGATTAGCTCAGCGGGAGAGCACACCCTTCACACGGGTGGGGTCGCAGGTTCAATCCCTGCATCGCCCACCAATATTCCGAATTATATCAGCTACTTACCGGTAAATCTTCCTCGGTCGCTGGACCTCTGCATCTTCCGTGTCGCCACAGTGTCGCCACCATGCGGCCGCTTTCGGATGTGCCTGCAAATGCGATGGACCCGCCACCTACGCCCTTTCACGGCGGTAACAGGGGTTCGATTCCCCTTGGGCGTACCAACGATTTCAAGTGCTTAGCTGGCCGGCAGGTAAAACCGTCAAATAACGGTCAAATAAGCCCTCCGCACGTGGTCCATTTCGGAGTCTCGCTATTGCGTGAGGCTTCAAGGGCAGATCTGTTCGCGCGTTGCGACATCACCAAAACCTTGGCCATAGGCAGGGATCGAATGTTCGGACCATTTGGGGGCAGCTAGGCGCCGGCAAGAGCGTCGGACAGCGAGCCCCCTGGCCGACCAGACTTTGCGGGGCGGCTGGCGACTGCGGATTTCTGTCCCAGCAGCCATCTACTCACCATCTATTTTAGACAGCCCTGACAGCTTCCATGAGGCGGTGCAGACGACGCTGGCTAGCCTCGACATTCGGGACGAGGCAAGGTCTGGCCGACTGCTCCCGCACATTAACCGCCTTCGGGACATTGTTGCTCGGCTTTGAGAGCCCCGGTTAGCGGCCGAAAATTTCTATGGGCCCTAGGGCGAACACTCAAAAGGTTCAAAAGGTCAGCTGCCTGCGAGTCTATGCAGGGCACAGAATCGATTAACCGGAAAGCCGTTAATTAAATTGGCCTAAGGCATTGTCCTCTATAGGGGCTTTTGAATTAACTCCACCTCGCGAGCATGCGCGTACTGGTCCCGAAATTACGCTCCCCAATAGGGGGTAATGGCCTCGATTACCACGCTATAGCAACGGACCGTTCTGATAGCGGTGCAGTGGCGAATTTTGAATAAACCCCTGGGGAACATTCAGGTAAACGGTTACAAGCTCGTTGGCGCCCGAACGGAAAAAGCCCGCCGCACCTTTTCGGCGCGAACAGCTATGACGAAGGAACACGACCTCTGCAACGCGCGTCAGTCTTGCTTCCGCATCCACAGATCCGAAGTCGATGCGTATGCGAACGATGCTGACCAAGCGATCAGGACGAGTCCGTTGAGACCCTCCAAGGCAGCAACGATTCGCATCGGCCCAGTGGCATAGACTTCGCCAAAGCCGATCGTCGTGTAACAGGTAACCGAGAAATAGAAGAAATCCGCTGCGCTTCCGGAAAACAAGCCTGCGAGACCTCCAAGGTCCGGATGGTGGTGCATCCAGGCGTAGGCGAGCGCGAAAAGACAGATCCCCACCACGTGAGCAATGATTGCTGCGACGACCAAGAGCAGCAGATCAACCCGCATCGGAAGTGAAAAACGACGCCTCATCGTTCCGGCGATATTTAGCACTTCATAGTGCATCAGAACCGTTACCAGTGCGAGACCTACAGATATGGCGAACGCTATGACCAATTGCGGTACCTTCAAGTAGGACTCAGATGCTCAACCGCTTATCACCGCGCGAGCGGTTCGAACAGCGTCGACCTGACGCGACGCGATGCGATGCCGAACACGGGAATGGTGAGGACGAACGCGAGCACCCAGTGGTGCCATCTCCCCGGGTCCTCGGCAAAATCGTCGGAACCGAACCGCTCCCAATGGCTTTCGTAATCAGGGGCAGCGTCAAAGAGGAGACTGTTATGGATCGGCAAGAAAATATCGTTTTGGAGGCGGGCTGGCTTTTGGCGGTCCCGCTTTCTATCGGATTTGCCGTTTTGATTGCAGGCTTAGTGCTGGGCTAGTGTGCTATGGGAACCGGAACTCGATCACTCGCCCCTCGGCCTTCCATGATTGCCGGGCGTCAACGGAACCAAAGTCGCCGCGCTCAACATTGCCTGGGGCGGCCAGGCACCAGCATGACATCCGTGCTAAGTGCCCCAATTCGGAGGGAAAGATGCGACTATTTTTGGTGTTGATTTTGATGGCGCTGAGCGGCTGCGTATCCAATGTTT
>NZ_JBVVPX010000046.1:0-48317 GCF_055811375.1 Mesorhizobium sp. WSM4848 | reverse complement strand
CATTGGCCAAGGTGTGAACTTCGACGAGCCGCCTTCTGGTGGCGTCGGGCACGCTGTATGCGTTTCCACCGACACTCTGATCTGGAACGATCATCGCCGGCACGAGAACCGCAGACGCCAGCTGCGCCAAGCCGACCCTCGCCATGCGCCTTGCGCCACGCAAACAGCAGTGGGTTGGAAAGCCCTTGGCGCTGCGACATCGCCGATGCCTGCCGCGCATAGCTCTCCTCGACGATCAGCAGCTTCTCCTCCTCCGACCAGCGGCGCCGGCGGCAGCATCAAATATCTCGAGACGAGTGACTCGGCGACAGTCAGTCCTGATATCATACCGACGGGCAACTACTCTCCCATCTCCTCGGCAAGGCGGCGCTCCTCAGGCCACCGAGAAAAACGCAGGAAAGCTGCAGCGAACCCTCGCACATTGCAGACTTCAGCAGGAGGCGTCTTCTAATATGTAGCGTGAGCACGGGGCCTGCTGGTCGCTGGTGACAAGGACGCGGCACCTGATCCTTCGACTGCAGATAGTCGGCTGAGGCACCGGCTAAAAGACTCCCGAAGGCGGGCTTTCACCTTAGTCATGAAGGAGGTGCCACGCACTTGATTAACGCGACGCGGGCAGCAGTGAAGCATGTATTCGCCAGAAAATGCGGAGCATAAAAGTTGCGATCACATCTAGGTTTCTCTTAAATGTGCTATATGTGCCGTTTGTACAAGTATAGATGAGGGAATTGAGAGGCGCGATTTGAAGCCGCGAGGCGGCCGCTAGGTCGCGAGCATGCGAAAATGCAACACATCGCCGTCTTCCAAGCTTCCGGTCTTCAACGCTCTTTCAGCGGCTTGCTGAGGGAATGCTATTGGGAAAGCCATATATGTCCGGGTCGAGTGATCTTGCGGATGAAAAGCGCGAGAGCGAGCTTTCAAGCTTTGTCCTGAGGGAGGTGCAGCGCATTCTCGCCCAATGTGATGAGGCGAGGCAGGTTGACAGGGCAGCTGTTGCGCCTGCTTCCGCCGATTTGACTGCCGTGGCCGCTGAATTGCTTGGCAGGCTGGAGGCCGAAGCAGCGCGACGGCTGAACGCTCAGGCGTGTGAGATCGCTTCGCGACCCCGGCCAGCCGATCATCCGCTCGGGCATTCGGTACTGAAAGATTATCCGAGAGAAGGCTCGCGCATTGCAGAGTGGGCCGGTCCAGTTGCTGGCTCGACGCATCTCGAGAGACGTTTTGGGATACCGCGGTCAACGCTGCATTGGTGGCAGCAGCACAATGATGTGGTTGCCTTTCGAAGAGGCTCCCGCAAGCATGTATTTCCCCTGGCTCAGTTCATCGACGGCAGGCCCATGCCCGGAATCCGGCAGGTGCTCTCCTCGATCTCCGATCCCAGATTGGCTTGGCTGTGGCTGATCAGTCCGTCGCCTCTTCTCAAAGGCCGCGTTCCTATCGAATTGCTCAGGGAAGATACGAACACAGAAGTCGTTGCGTCGGCCGCCCAGGCCATTTCTCTGATTGGAGATGTCTGACGTTGGTCAGGCGTCGGCGGTTTTTTTGTGCAGATTTGATCCGTACGCAAATAGTCAGTGTACCAATTGTGCGGTTTGTATAAATGTATAGTTGTTCAATTCGTGCAAGTAATACTTAGAATTTCGTGATAAAAATACAACTGATACTGCAAGGTTTGGTCGGAAGCGGAGTTTGCACTTGCACTATTCCGCCCGGTGAATAGCGTTCGAGCCGGGAAGGATGCTCCGTGATGCGCATCTTTTTCGATCGTGGGGACAAGGGAGCGGTTCGTCCATCGACGTCCTCGCCCTTTTCAAATCATTCAAGGAGATCAAAATGAACATCAAGAGCCTTCTTCTCGGCTCCGCTGCGGCACTGGTCGCAGTTTCCGGTGCGCGCGCCGCCGACGCCGTCGTCGTCGCCGAGCCGGAACCCGCTGAATACGTCCGCATCTGCGACGTCTACGGCGCTGGCTACTTCTACATCCCCGGCACCGAAACCTGCCTGCGCATCGGCGGCTATGTCCGCTACGACATCGGCGTCGGCGACGTCGGCTCGTTCGACGGTGCTGAGAACTTCGACGTCGAGGACGGCGACATCCAGGACACGTACTACAAGCAGGCCCGCTTTAACCTGAAGACCTGGACCGGCCAGGAAACCGAGCTCGGCACCTTGAAGACCTACACCGAGACCCGCTTCAACTTCGGCAACCGGAACCGGCACGTCAGCAGCACATACGTCCCCGGTCCCGATCCGGACGGCCCGGAGGGTCCGCTGGACCCGCTGCCAGGTGAGACTATCATTGTCGCTAACCCTGCCGAGAACAAAGGCATTTCGCTGAACTTCGCCTGGATCCAGCTCGGCGGCCTGCGCGTCGGTAAAGACGAATCGGCCTACGATACGTTCATCGGCTACGCCGGCAACGTCATCCAGGATACGCTGGTTCCCTACGGCGGTTTCGACACCAACGTCGTCCAGTACTACTTCGACGCCGGCAATGGCTTCTCGGCCGTGGTCTCGCTCGAACAAGGTTATGGCGACTTCACGATCGACAGCTATGTTCCGCATGTTGTCGGCGGCGTGAAGTGGACGCAGGGCTGGGGCGCCATCACCGGCGTCATTGCTTACGACGCCAACTACGAAGAAGTGGCCGGCAAGGTTCGCCTCGACGTCACCCCGATGGAGAACCTGTCGCTGTTCATCATGGCCGGCTACGGCACTGACGACAACTACGAGGATCCCGGCTTCGCAACACCCGTCGCCGGCGGCCGCGGCATGTACAAGCTGTGGAGCGGCAACTGGGCGGTCTGGGGCGGTGGCACCTACACCATCAACGAGAAGACCTCGTTCAACACCCAGATCTCGTATGACGAAGGCGAAAACCTCGGCATCGCTGCCAACATCGCCTATGACATCGTTCCGGGCCTGACGATCACGGCCGAAGTCGATTACCTGCACGCCGGCGATTTCGACGAGCCCGACTTCTCCAACTGGACCGGTGCGGACGACGAAGACAGCCTCGGCGGCCGCCTCCGCTTCCAGCGCTCGTTCTAATCAGCAGCGTTTGACTGAAATCGAACCCGGCGGGCAACCGCCGGTTTTTTTTATCGGCGTGGCTGTCACGTTGCGCGATGCATGACGCCGGCAATGCCAGCCATGGTCGTTCTTTGCTGGATCGGCCTTCAATTTCTAAATCTCAACGCCGGCGAATGGGCATCAGCCACCATGCCTTCCTCATCCCAGGGCGGAGCGACGCGAAGCGGAGCGGAGACCCTGGAAATGACGAAGGGAGGGATGCTGACCGGTGCCGGCCGCACGCTAGAAATCGGCCCGCGAATCTATGCGCTTGCGACCCCGCGGTCCACACAATGCGGATGACCGACCTCAAGTCAAATCTCTGCAAGATCGCCCAGCGACTGTATCAGCGGCTGAATTTCGTTTTCATAGTTCTTCCAGCGCTTGACCGACGATCTGTAGATCGGTTGACGAACCTGCCAGCGGCTGGGCGTGTTGACCGAACCATCCCTGTCGAAAAAGCGCAGGCAGGCGTCATCCCAAGGCAGCCCGAGATAATCTATCAGGCGGCGTGACTGGGCTTCCTGGTCGTCGACCAGCGTTTCGTAGCGATTTTCGAAGATAAGGCCTGGAAAGACCTCGTTCCAGTGCCGCATCAGGCGGTCATATTCGCGATAGTACAGGCCTAGTGTTGTCAGGTCGGTGTTGTAGCTGTGCGCCTCGCTGAAGTTGAGGACGAAGCAGGAGACGCAATTGTCGATGGCATCACGTCGGCAATGAATGATGCGTGCGTTGGGGAAGAGAAGGCCGATAAGGCCGATCAGTTCAAAATTGTGCGGCGTCTTGTCCACGATGCGAAGTGCGGCAGGCGCCCGCTCCCGCAAATAGGACAGATGCTCTTCGGCCAAGGTTCTGGACAGGTCTTCCGTGATCGAGGTGATCGGCTGGCTCAAATCACCAGCCGATGATGTCTTGAGGCCGATCGCATTCGCGACCCGACTCAGTTTGCTAAGCTCCCCTGCGCCATGAACGTCGGGATGGCTGGCGCAGATCTGCTCGGTGAGCGTCGTCCCCGAGCGTGGCATGCCAACTACGAACACAGGCGCTTCGGAAGGATTTCCATAGCCGGCCCTGGCCGCCAAAAAGTCCGGCGTGAAGGTTTCAATCATCGAATCGACCCACCGACGATACAGATCGATATCGAACCTTTGGCCGGAGGCCTGTTTCGCCTTGTTGAAATGGTCGAATGCCTCATCATAGCGCTTGAGGTCGTTCAGCACCTTGCCGGCGGCGTGATGGAGTTGCTGCGCGCCTTCCGAACCAAGTTTCGGATTACCAAGCTCACGAAGGATGGACTCTAGCTCCTCGGGCTCCTCGGTGAAGTTTCGCGTCTGTACAAGGTCGTTGTAGGCAGCCGGCACGCCAATACGACGTGCGATTGCTTCTCTCAGATAGGTGGCGGCTTCATCCATGCGCCCCAGGCCGCTGAGCGCGCTGGCCAGCCCGGCTCGCACCTTGGGATGATCGCGGTTGATCTTCAGCGCCCTCTGGTAAAGCGGCAAAGCCATATCGGGCTTGTCAAACGCCATGTAAGTGCGCCCCAATGCACAAAGTGCTTCGATAAGGCCGGGCTTCAGTTCCAGGGCATACTGCATATGCCTGATTGCTGGCGCATACTCGCTGACCTTCACATAGCCCTCGCCCAGGCTGAGATGATAGTAAGGGTTTTCAGGTTCCTCGCCGACCGCCCGTGCGAAATATCGCAAGGCCCTCTCGTCGTCGTAACCCAGATATATCGTCCCCAGGATGTACAAGGCGAGCGGATGATTTGGCGTGCGCTCCAGAACCCGAAGGCATAAGTCCTGGGCCTCGTCGAGCCGCTTGGCCTGTTGAAAGGCATATGCCTGTTTCAGCAATGCGTCGTCAGCCTGCGCACGCGATTGGGCGCTCGCTTTCTGCGGGCTCACCAAAGGCTTCACGATCGGCACCTTCGCTTTCGGCGCGGGTCCGGGCTTGATGTGCTTTGACCAGGCAGGCGGGAGACGATTGTTCATGATAGCTCGCTAGCAAAAAGCGTGGGGGGAATCCAGCATGCTGGTTGCAGCCAGCCCGGGAGCTTGCGCGGCCACCTGTGCCGCGCTAGCAAGAAGGCCCTTTTCGAACGAGCCTTTGCCATGCGCCAGCGCCCTCCCTTCACGCTGATCGGCCAATGGCGCGTCCACTCCGACTGAAACGATCCTCGCGATCACCTGCGCGATCGCATCCGCCGCGCCGTTTCGCGTGGCCGCGTACTGATGAATGGCGCGTACCTGGACTTTCTCGTCTGAAAAGGCGTGGCAATCCGCGCCGTATTCAGCCGCCGAACAGGTGCTTGCTGCCGCTCGTCACCATCGAGTTGGCGCGGTCGATATGGTGCGAACAGCCTTGCGGGCGCGGACCGGTTCAAGGATCGGGTCGATGGCAAGAATGAGATCGGCTATTTATTGTTGAGTTTCTCGACGTAACTGCGGCCCTTGACGGCGACCCCGTGCGAGATTCTGTTGAGCCTGCGGTCATAGCTGGCGCCGGTGCGCGTCGCGGCGCGCACGGCTGCCGGCGGACCGGGCCCGGTTTTCTTCGGCAATCTCAGGTGTCTCAGCCATTCCGCTCCCGCCCTGGCGCGGGCAAGGGCGGGCGCAGCTCTTCTTTTGGGCCCCCCGGCGGAGCCGGGTAGGCGGCACTCCCTTCTAGGGCCGCCGCGTCATCCCGCAACCCTTCGCTCTCGCTTCGGGTCCTTCTCTTCGTTCCGGTCCTTCGTATGCGGTCCGCCTGGACGGCGGCCCTTCCGGTCGCAACTCGCCGCCCACCCCCGCTTCCGTCCCGCTTCCGGGGAAAGCCGCGATTGGCGAGCGAAGGCAAAACGAAGCATGCAAGATAGAAGCGTACCGCTAGCGGAGACACAGGTGAGGGGCGGGCGCCCTGTCCTCAATTCCCGCTTTGCGGCCGTCGAGCGTCGGAATCGTTCCCGTTTCCGTCTTGCTAAGGCCCGTGCGCAGGAATCGGCACAGGCCCTTGACTGCCGAAACCGGAACTGCGCCCGATCACGGCTGCATCGTGACGCAAAGTCATGCGGACCGCCGCGGACGGGGACAGTCGGTCCCGCGTCCCGTCCTGCGGCCGGCGCTATGCTGACGCTCCTACGGCTGTCCCGTTCACCGCCCGCGGCGGGGGCGAATTTCCTCCGTCCTGCGCGCGACAACGTCCGCTGTTGCGGACGCACGCAGGACTGCGGTTTATACGCCGTTCTTTCTTGGCGCGCCGACAGTTGCCGGCCCGGTGACTGGCCAGTGAGCACGCGTCGTCTGGAAAGACGAATGAGGATGGCGCCGTCTCGCTTTTTCCAGTTCAGCGGCGATGTAGGCGGTGGCGTGTTCGGTTGCTCGCCTCGTGTTCTCACGCCGGCGTTCCAACCTCCTCTGGCGAGCAGTGCACATGGGGAACACGGCCTGTGTCGGCCGTCCACACCGGTGCCGCCCATTCCTCCGCGGCGGCCTGGGCCAACCGCCCCTTTGCCAACGCCAGCACAAGAGCAAGAGGTGAATATCCCATCATGGCAGGATTGCTGAAACCGCAGGCCAGGGCAAGCCTCAGTGCCTGGGGTGGGTCTGTTGATTTCACAATAGCAGCAGGTCGGCTTCAAAGTAGAAGGAGGCTGACGCCGCAAGCTCTCCGCGTGCATGTGGAAATCTGATCCCATCGAATCGTGCGTTCATGTTGATACCGAAGGACCCCGGGCGCCACAGCGCAAGGCTCATGCCGTGACCCCATTGCATCATGCTGGACGTGCCGGCGCCGATGCTGAGCATTGGCGACCCCCTCCCCGCGGATTGTCCTGAGCAGATGGTGAAGTTATCTCGATAGCACGGTCAATACTGAAGGATGGTTCAAGCAAATTCTGGTAGAGCGTGCGCGAGCTGGTAATGAACGACCGCTGGGATCTGAGATCATGCATCGTGCCGAGCAGGAGATTTTCGCGATCCGGGCGGCATACCTGGCGCGCACTGCAGCAGCCTGGAGAGGAAACGAACGTCAATTCCTCATAGAGCTCGTGCGCGGGCTGGATGAAGCATCGTTTGCGTTCACAATGGCTCCCAATAGTGCTCAGCTGGTGCGGAGGGACGCGGCCAGACACCTCATTCTCCTGGGGGCCGCCTCGGCGCTGCGGCCATTTCTGGAACGCCTGCAGGACGATCCTGGCGGAGTGCCATGGGGGCCGACGACCCCACACTTCAGCTCCATTGCTGATCAACATCTCATCAACTGTGGCCGGCTTGCCGTTGTCCAGAGACTGGCAGCCATGGAGCGATACGGACTGGCTGAAGCAACATTCCTCTCGGACAATCATCTGGTACTGGAGATGGCGTCCGATGATGACGATATCGCGGAACGTAAAGCTGGCGCGTGGCTAGGGGCTTTGGCACGTCAGCGACTGTCGATGATCGCGGCTCGCATGGCGGCCCAGAAGGCTGAAGTGGCCGGCAGGATAGACCGCTACGCAAGCGTCCAGGATGGGTGGTTTCTGCGGTACGATCCCGATCAGGAAACAAAGGTCTATCATCGCGATTTTGCGGAAATTCATAATGCCGGGACAGCAGAGGCAGACGCACTCCCGAGCAGTGCACTCCTCGGAGGACGCTCATTCGGGGACTGGAACAGGGCCTCGATATCGGCGTATGGGCGTGTGCTCCACCACATCGCCTGCGCTACGAGATTGAAGGCCAGAACGACGGGCCTCGAACTTCGCAACCTGCTCACGGTGTTCGCCCGAAAAGATGACGTGGCGGCGGTCTGGCAACAGTCCGGAGAGACCGCCGAAGGAGCGCAACAGATCATTGCCGGCCTGTCGCTGAATGCGGACACGGCGGCTGGCTGTGAACGTGATCACGAACTGCCCTTGCCCTACTATGTCGACTTAGGTCGGCACTTCGTTCTGCTGCCAATGTTCGGTGGCCTGATGAATGCAAGTGCAGGTCTGACCTGGCATCTCCGTCGAACCTTCCGTCGGGATTGGGACAGGGCCGTGGACGGACGCGAGCAGGTATTCAGAGAGAACCTCAGAGAGCTGTTTACGCCACCACGATACACAGTTCCCGACCGAGGCTTCCGCATCAGACGACCAGACGGGACAGAATTAACCGACATTGACGCGGTGTTGATCGACAACATGACCGGCCGCCTCGGGTTGGTACAGTTGAAATGGCCCGACGTCTACGGGCGGTCTCTCGCGGAGCGCAACAGCCGGCGAATGAATCTGCTCAAGGCCAACGAGTGGGTGAGCCGCATCTCCGAATGGATTGACGGTCGTTCTTCAGGAGACATTTCCACCGCCCTTGGCCTCGGTTCGTCGGGTTCGGCGGCATCTCCAGTTCTGCTTGTGCTCGCGCGGCACGCTGCGCGCTTCAGCGGAGAAATTGGCTATGATGGGCGTGCGTACTGGGAGAGCTGGCCACGACTGGTTCAGAGATGCCTGACCAGCCAGGACCCGGACTTTTTCAGGGTGCTGGCCCGAAGTCGCGGAGCAGCCAGGTCAAGGCGCCGAACGCCTTCCATCGATATCCATGAAATACCAGGACTGACAGTTGAAGTGCGATCGTCCTAGAGTCCTGGCGAAAGGTTTGACAAGTATGCTAGGGAACGTTCCATGGGTCGGCAAAACAGAGGACTGCCAAACCGGATTGAGCACCTTTTGACGGAGGGCTTACTCATGGATTTCGCTCGGCTTTCCACGTTCAGCGCACCTCCCTGCACACCGACTGTATCGTCTCTGCGTGGCTCAGGCAGCCGGCACGCCGGGCATGCGCCCGGGCTGACACCTCGGCTGGCGGCTCACAGCAATCAACGCCGGGCTGGTGGTATCGCTGTCGGCGACCTGACGGCTCAACTTCTGCCCTGTGTCCGTATGCTGCGGGAGAGTGGCCATATCGGGGCTGGTGCGCTTGACTGATCCCATCGTCGCCCCATTCCGCGCCAGGGCGCGTATTCTTGCTCTTCTCGGAGATCAGCTGATCGGCACCGATCAGCTCGCAATCTTCGAGCTCGTCAAGAACGCCTACGACGCTGATGCTGGATCGGTCACTGTGACACTCGCAGGTGTAGACGGTGACGACCCGACGATCGACGTCATCGATACCGGTGACGGAATGGATATGGAGACGATCACGTCGATCTGGCTTGAGCCCGCCAGCGATCACCGTGAGATTCAGCGGCTGGAGAAACGACGCACCAAGCTTTTCAACCGTCTGCCGCTCGGTGAGAAGGGGGTCGGCCGGTTCGCGGTCCACAAGCTGGGGCACCGGATAGAATTGCTGACCCGGCCGAGAGGAGAGAATGTCGAACACCAAGTGCTGCTCGACTGGGATGAACTGACCAGCGTCCGGTATCTCGATCAGACGAGTGTCACGGTCCACACGCGCGAGCCCGAATTCTTCACGGTGGAGAAGGGTCGGAAACCGCACGGCACTCTGATCTCAATCCGCAAGCTGCGAAACCGAGTGTGGCGACGCGGCGAGGCCCGCCAGCTGTACCGATCGATCACGGCGATCAGTTCCCCCTTCGATTCTTCAGACGGCTTCTCCGCCGAACTGAGCATTCCGGAGCACCCCGAGTGGCTTGAGGGCATGCCCGATGTGCAGGCTCTCGTCGAGCTGGCACCATGGCATTTCGAGTTCACGTTCGACGGTACTTTGAACTGGTCGTATGAATTCAGATCACCGATCGGGCGCAGACTTGAGGGGCGGCGTCTTTCCGGCAAAAGCGATCCGCTGCTCCTCGAAAAGGAATCCGGAGACAGGTCGTCGCCAGTAGCGGATGTTCAGACGCTCGATGGAATAGGCCCGATCAGCGGCCAGCTTGTGGCCTATGACCGCGATCGCAAGATTCTGACGCTGCTTCCCCAGAACTTGCTGGTAAAGCAGTTCCTCGATCAGCAGGGCGGCGTTCGGGTCTATCGCGATGGTGTGCGCGTCTACAACTATGGTGAACCCGGTGACGACTGGCTGCATCTGGACCTGCGACGCGTCAATCGACCCTCTCAACGCCTGAGCCGCAACATCGTCATTGGCGCTATCAACCTGAACCTTGAGACAAGCACCAGGCTCAGGGAAAAGACCAACCGTGAGGGCTTTGACGAAACCGAGACGTTCAAACGATTCCGGGGGATCGTGACTGCAGTCATCCACCGTTTCGAGGTGGAACGCGCACTCGACAAGGATCGTCTCAAACGTCTGCTTGAAGACGCGGCTGACAAAGATGAAATTCTGGTCGAGACGCCGCTGCGGCGTCTCAAAGAAGCGGTAGCGGCGTCGGCCGACGCCAGAACGATACTTCCCTTGGTCGACCGCGTCGAAAAAGAGTACGTTGAAATGCGGGATATGCTCCTGCGTGCGGGCATGTCGGGTCTCAACCTGGCAATTGTCATTCACGAGGTTGAGAAGGGCGTCCGTTCGATCCACGAGGCCGTCCGCAGCAAGGCATCACCCGAACTCCTCGAACAGCAGTCCCGAGGCTTGATGGGGCTTATCGAAAGCGTCGGGGGCCTGCTCAAGGAGAAGGCACGAGACGGCGTCGACATACGCGAACTCGTTCAAAGCAATGCTGAAATTAACGTTCGGCGTTACAGACGTCACCAGGTGAAGGTCACCTATGATCTACCGGAAGGGATGCCCAAGATAAGAATCCCGGGGTCATCGGCGCTGCTCCAGAATGTGCTCGTCAACCTCGTCGACAATGCCATTTACTGGCTCCGTGTCCGTTGGCCGGATCAGAGGCCGGATGAGCCGCAGGTAAGGCGGATCCACATCGCTTTGACGGACGATCTTCCCGGCGGTCCGGCCCTGATCGTCGCGGACAATGGCCCCGGATTTCAGGATCTGCCGGAGATTGTCACCAAGCCTTTCTTCACTCGACGCCCGGACGGCATGGGCCTTGGCCTCTATTATTCGTCGCTAGCGATGTCGCTGGCGAGCGGCTCACTGGCTTTCCCCGATCGCGACGATCTTGATCTGCCCGACTGGGTAGACGGCGCGGTGGTCGCAATGCAGTTCGGGGAGGCAATCAGGTGATCCATCCTCCGTCGGTGATCGCCGTCGATGACAATCCGCAGGAGATCGCCACGATCGTGCAGGCGCTGCGCCAACTTGATGTCGCCTGCCTGCCGGTCCTGGTCGAAGGAACGAAGGTCGACATTCGGGCGCCGCTCAGCGGTGTGCGTCTGGTATTCTTCGACATCAACTACCTTAAGGCTGTGACAAACGATGTGGCGATGTACGAAGCTGCAGCCACCATCCTGTGCAAGGTCCTGGCGCCTGACAATGGCCCCTACGTGCTGATCACCTGGAGCAGCAAGGCCGACAAGCATGATGGCCTCATGGCACATTTTGCTGCCCATGTGGCAGAGATCCCGCCGCCTGCTGTCACCGGCTTTCTGCAGAAGGAGAATTTCACACGTGATGGCGCTGCGAAGGACGGCGGTATAAGCCTTCGCGAGCAGATCATGTCGGTAATAGCCGATCAGCCGCAGATCCGGGCCCTCATGCAATGGGAAATGTCGGCGCGCCGTGCCGCGGGAGACGTGATCTGCTCGCTGCTGGACCTTTTCTCCCGCGAGGACAGATTCGCTGCACGATACGGGCCATCTCTCCACGCCACGCTCACGCATATAGCGCGCAGCGCCGTGGGGAGCGGCAACGTTGCAACGGATCGCCGCGCCGCGGTGAACGAGGCGCTGGTGCCGATTCTGTTTGATCGCCTTATGCACCAGCTGCCGGCCGATGGAGAGATCCAGCTATGGACTGATGCGATCACGCTCGCACCGGACATACCGACACCTGAGCCGGCACATGGCTCGCACCTCAATGCGCTAAGTCACATCGCCCGTGCCGGCTCGGGCCCGATGGATGCGGGCGATCGCGGTGTAGTCTTCATGTTGCCTGACGGTGCGGCCGAAAAGATGGCGGCGACAACACAGCTGACGCTGCGGGATATCGCGGCGGACTTCCTCTCCAGCCAGTCGAAAGGGCAGAACAAACCGTCGCTCCCCGATATGACTGAGGTCGCCCGGGAATGCCGCTGGGTATTCGTCGGCATGCGAGCCATCTGCGATCAGGCTCAAGCCAAGGGTGTCATGCGACCGGTCGTCCTCGCACTCGAAGTGCCCGGGACATTGAAAGACAAAGGCCTGGGTCTTCGCTTCAACAATCATGGCGCGATCTCGACGACACCTTGCTTCGCGATGCCACCTTTGGGGGGTGGCGCGCCAACGAATCGCCGCCTTATCATCGACTGGCACTGGACGACGTCGCTTTCTGACGCAGATGTGATGGGAGCAACCGTCCTTTACCGTGTACGGGAGCCGCTGATGAGCCAGATTGCGTCACAGATGAGCGGCTATTCGGCAAGACCCGGCATCATAACGTTCGATTGAAGCCAGTTGCATGAGGCTCGCTATTCTGTCGTAGCTGATCAAACAGCTTCAGCTGGCTTTCCTTGTCCACTCGCGGTTTGCCGGATGTACGGAAGCGCAGTTGCCGGAACGCAGCGCGCATTTCGATCAGTGCGAGAGCGAAGGCGGGCATTTTTCTGATGTCGTCCGCGTAGGCTACGAGCAAACCCGAACCATTGCTGACCAGCCCGAGATGCCTTTTCCGCTCCCTGAACAAGCAGCTCGAGCTGCTGTGGTCTTGCGCAGAATACGACGAGCGGATGGGTCTCGTGGTGCGGTACCCCGAACGCCCCGCCGTTGCAGCTTGTGACGGGAATACACCGTGCTGCTGAGAGCGCCGCGACCGTAGAAGCGACACCAATGTCGAGGCCCATGAGCAGTCCGGTCTCATCGGTTGACTCCAGCTCGTCCTCAATAGACGCATAATCTTCGTCCGGTTCTGCACCGGACTCGATCTTGCGAATCATCGCGAGTTCGAGGGCATGTATCTGCCGTGCATCGGTCCACGACAATCCGCGAAGATCACAATATTCGCAGTTGCAACCCAGACCGTATCGACCTCGGCGCCGACAGGCCATCTGAGATCCTCAGCGGAAACCTTCCGCTCTGGTTGGACGTCGAACAGAACACGCTTGAACACTTTCCAATGATACGGCTCTTCGGCAACGTCGGATAGTGTGCATTGCAGAGCGTTGGCGCCCCAGTTTTGTGATCACGACTGGGCCGAATGCACTTGGTCGCAAAACCTATCCGTCAGCTGCCGCTGAGACGCAAGCGACCCTGGCGCAACCGGGATGCCAACACGGCCTCCTGACGCACTGTCGCGGTTTGACGTCAGCCAGAAAAACGATCATGCCTCATTTTTCCAGTTTCAAGCATCGGGACGAAGCCGAGCGCTCGATTGACCGCTCGTAACCATTGGGAACAGGCTTCAACAGGGCTGGCGCATTGCCTGCATATTCGGTATCAGGTTGCAGGAACAGTAGGGGAACGGAACGTGGATATTCTGACCAGGGAACGACGTTCCAATGTCATGTCCAGGATCCGGGGGAAGAATACTGTGCCGGAAATGGTTGTGCGACGCGCTGCGCACTCCCTTGGCCTGCGGTTCCGGCTTCATCGCAAGGATCTCCCAGGTAGACCTGACCTTGTATTCCCTGGCCGACGGAAGGCCCTTTTCGTGCACGGATGCTTCTGGCACCGGCACAATGGCTGTCGCCTTGCGTATACGCCTAAGTCGAATGCCAGTTTCTGGGAGGCGAAGTTTGCCAGCAACATTGCCCGTGATGCTCGAATCATGGACGAACTGCGCGCTGCCGGGTGGGACGCCCTCATCATCTGGGAATGCGAAACCCGGCGGCCCAGCGAGGTTGTTTCCCGACTCAATGATCTCCTCAAGATGAAAGCCGCTCAATGAGCAGCGCCATCCGTTCGGAAAAGATAAAGCGGATCGCCGGAGGTTCGAAGCCACGCGTTCTTGAGCTCTGCTCAGGTTGTGGCGGCATGTCGCTCGGTCTGCAGACCGCTGGTTTCGAGCTTGTTGCGCATGTTGAAAACGATCCAGAGGCTGCGCAAAGCTATTCGATCAACTTTTCGCCGGCGGACGGCACCCACGCCAGAGGTTGGGCGGCGCCGCGCGATATGGTCGAATGCAGTCCTGAAACCCTCGCCCGAGATCTCGGCCTTGGTGGTGCAGAGCACGCGTTTGACGTCCTGGCAGCTGGCCTTCCGTGCCAAGCGTTCGCAAGGATCGGGCGATCCAAGCTTCGCTCGGTGACTGGCGACGACGCTGCTTTTCGGAATGACGCCAGGGCAAAGCTGTACCAGCGATTCCTGCAGTACGTCGAAGTGGCTCAGCCTGTCATAATCCTGATCGAGAATGTTCCTGACATCCTGAATTTTGGTGGGCACAACATACCCGAGGAAATCAGCGAGACGCTTGACACGCTTGGGTATTCAACAAGCTACACTCTCCTGAATGCGGCATTCTATGGGGTCCCTCAGTTGCGGGAGCGGCTATTTCTCGTCGCGGTCGACAAGTCGCTCGGATATGTGCCTACATTCCCCAGCCCCACGCATTCAGTCGAACTCCCGTCGGGATATGAAGGCGCACGCACGGTAGCCCTGAAGTACATCCCGGAGATCAATTCGCACTTCCATCCAATCCCGGTCGCTTCGTCGGATCTTCCAGGTGCAGTGACGGTGAAGGCAGCCCTTTCTGATCTCCCGTACATTTCAGAACACTATCGGGATCCGAAAGCGATGAAGCGCCGAAAGGTGCAGGATTCATTGCCCTATCGGTCTTTCACGGGACTGTCCGCTTATGCCCATCTGATGCGGGAATGGCAGGGTTTCAGAACCGGCGGAACCGTAGATGGCCACGTGGTGCGTTTGACACCCCGCGATTTTCCCATCTTCCGGAGGATGCGAGCGGGCGCGGACTATCCCAGGGCCCTTCAGATTGCCGAAGAGATTTTTGGCGAAATGCTGGCATCTGAAAGTAGACGGCCACGCAAGGGGAGCACTCGATATGATGAAATCCGTGGCAACTGCGTTCCGCCCTACGATCCGGGCAAGTTCCCGAACAAGTGGTGGAAGCTTGAACCCACGTTGCCATCTCGCACCCTTACGGCGCACCTGGGCAAGGACAGCTATTCGCACATTCACTGGGACAGCAAACAGCAACGCATGATCTCAGTCCGGGAAGCCGCAAGGCTGCAATCCTTTCCCGACGGTTTTCGGTTCGCTGGAGCCATGAATGCATCTTTTCGTCAGATCGGGAACGCTGTGCCGCCACTATTGGCATATGCGGTGTCCGAGCACATCAAGACAGAACTGAAGATGGCGGCTGCATCTCACAAGAGCGTGGAGGCAACGAACAGGCACGCTGCGTGAGGACAGCTCAATGGGCTGTTCAAGACAAGAGCCGTCTGTCTAGGATTGAATTTCCAGATCAGTGGCGGTCGCCTGTAACAACGGAAGTATCCTCAGCGCTGATTGTGAAGGCCCATAACCTGTTTTGCGGGAGACGGGCTCTCCGGGGAGGGATGGAGGGGGCGTAGTGAGTTGGAACCTTTAGAGATCGCACCGACTCCCGCGGCACTGTTGCAGTCGCTGCGCGGACTTGGCTATTCACCTGAAACCGCCCTTGCCGACCTGATCGACAACAGCATCGCAGCCCAGGCGCAGACGATCGAGCTCAGCATCGACTGGAACGACGGTGAGATGCGCATCGGCGTGCTCGATGACGGCCGAGGAATGACGTCAGCCGACCTGGAATCCGCCATGCGTTTCGGCGGTGATGGTCCAGACGTCGAGAGGAAGCCGGACGACCTTGGCCGGTTTGGACTGGGCCTGAAGACGGCATCGCTTTCGCAATGCCGGTGCCTGACGGTGCTCAGCCGTTGCGACGGCGAAACGAACAGCAGGACCTGGAATGTCGATGACGTGCTTCGCACCAAGCGCTGGACTGTTGGCGTTGGGTTGCTGCCACAGAAATTCGACCATCTGCCGGCCCTCGACAAGCGTCCTTCTGGTACGCTTGTCGTACTGGAACGAATGGATGAGATCGGTGGACTGTTCGGGCTCGACAAGGGGCATTTTTTCGCGAAACTCCAGGATATTCGAAGTCACTTCGCGATGGTCTTTCACCGTTTTCTCAGCCTCGACGCTAGGCGCATCCGTATCGTTGTGAACGGGCGTGACGTGGAAGGGTGGGATCCAATGCTTCGCACCCATCCCGCGACACAGCGGCTGGGCGAGGGAGGTGTCGGCGCCGGTGCGCAGGCCGTACATGTTGTACCATTTGTACTCCCGCACCGGGACCGTTTCGCCAACGACACCGAATACGCCGCCGCAGGAGGTTCCGGCGGCTGGGCGGAACGGCAGGGCTTCTACATCTATCGGGCCAAGCGCCTGATCGTTGCAGGCAGCTGGCTCGGTCTGGGATCTCTTCGGGAATGGACAAAGGAAGAGAGCAGTCGTCTTGCGCGCATTGCCGTCGACCTCCCTCAGAGGGTCGATTCCGCGTGGCGGATCGACATCAGAAAGGCGACTGCGCGACCGCCAGCGAATCTTCGTGCGCGACTAACCAACATTGGTTCAGCGTGCCGCGAGACCGCCAGGGAGGTATTCGCCTGGCGAGGCGGTCAGGTTCGCACCGGAAAGACCGCAATGGCCGTCTCACCTGTCTGGATGGAAGAATATCTTTCTGGAAAGCGGCGCTACCGGATCAACCGTGACAACCCTGTGATTGCCAGTCTTCTCCAGAGTGACACGGCGGCTGCCCGCCTGGCTCGATCAGCGTTCAGTCTCATCGAGAGATCTGTACCGGTCGAGCGCATCTGGCTGGACGTCTCCGAGAGCGCGGAGGCTCCAGCGACGGCAGCCGACGTTGATGGCGCCCTGATCGATGACCTCGTAACGGCGTTGCGAGCATCAGCATCCGACCGCAAGCCAGAGGAGGTGCTGGACTCGCTGCTGCGGACACTCCGCCTGGACGCACCCGCACTGCGCGCTACCGTGCTTTCGAGACTCGGAGAGCCCTCATGAACGGCGACCCCAGGCAAACGCTGATCAACATGGCTCGGCAACTTCTGACGTCCACGAACGAACAGCCTATCGAAAGGACGGCAATCCGGGAGACCATCGACCTCCTCAGTCCCATGGTCGCCAAACGGACCGCCCACACCTTCAGTGAGATCGAGTTGGAGGAAGCTGTAAAGGTTCTTGAGACAGCGTATGTGGTCCAGCAGGGTTCCGCAGTCGCGGTCGTCGACAAGGACAATGTGCCAGCGGACTGGTACGTCGGCGAGCGCCGCAAACCTGGCCCGTTCATGACCCGCTACCTGCAGAAGCTTTCAGAGGATGACTGGCCTGTCCGTTCGGTCGATGAACTGCGCGACAGCACTGCCCGTGTGGTTGAACTGCTGGACGACCCGAAACGGGAAGGCCCCTGGAGCTGGCGCGGTCTTGTCGTCGGCGACGTCCAGTCCGGCAAGACAGCGCACTACGCTGGCGTGATCAACCGCGCAGTGGATGCGGGCTATCGCGTGGTCATCGTTCTCGCGGGGATGCACAATCTGCTGCGCCTCCAGACCCAGCAACGTCTGGAACTCGACTTCCTCGGCTATGATACAAAGCCGGAGCAGCTGGGCGCTGGCCAGATGAAGGCAGTTGGCGTCGGTCTCATCCCGCCAGCGCTGAATGTCGGCAGCCTTACGCTCGCTTCGCCCACCGGCGACTTCAATGTAGCCTTTGCACGTCAGGCCAACTTTGCGCCCCTCGATCAACCCTGCCTTTTCGTCGTCAAGAAGAATGCGACCATTCTGCGCAATCTCAACGGCTGGATCCGCAAGCTGCACGAAGATTTCCGAGCTGCGCCACTGCTGCTGATCGACGACGAAGCCGACCAGGCATCGATCGATACCAAGGACCAGCCAACGCTGCCAGACGGCAGCTTTGACGAAGACTACGACCCAACCCGAATCAATGGCGAGATCCGCAAGCTGCTGCGTTCGTTTGCGCGTTCTGCCTACGTCGCCTATACGGCCACCCCATTCGCCAACATTCTGATCCACGACGAGAGAACGGCTGACGAATACGGTGCAGACCTGTTTCCATCGACCTTCATCTTCTCTCTCACCCCGCCAGACGACTATTTCGGTCCTGTGGCGGTCTTCGGATCCAACAGCGACGGCAACAATGTTGGTCTGCCGCTGATCCGGCATGTGAACCAGACGGCAGAGAACTGGATTCCCGAAACCCACGACAGGTATCTTCGGCCACGCTTCGATGGCCGGGATGAGCTTCCGCCATCGCTGAAGGAAGCGATCCGCTCGTTCATGCTCGCATGCGCGGTCAGAGCGGCGCGAGGCCGGGAAGCCTCTCACAATTCGATGCTGATCCACGTGTCGCGATTCGTTGACGTTCATGACCAGGTCCATGCCCACGTACTGCGCTATCTCGACGATATCCGGGCCCGTGTATCAGGCGGCGA
Source organism: Mesorhizobium sp. WSM4848 (assembly GCF_055811375.1). Lineage (NCBI taxonomy): Bacteria > Pseudomonadati > Pseudomonadota > Alphaproteobacteria > Hyphomicrobiales > Phyllobacteriaceae > Mesorhizobium > Mesorhizobium sp. WSM4848. The sequence continues at coordinate 29,829 of NZ_JBVVPX010000046.1, read as the reverse complement.
TGCTGAAACCCTCACCGAGCTAGAAGCGCTCTGGTTGTCCGATTTTGTGCCGACCACGGCAGCGCTTTCCGGAACTGTCTTCGACAGGGGGACCATTCAGCTCACCTGGTCGCAGGTACGAGACAAGCTTGCCGATTCGAATGACAAGATCCAGGTGATCGTCGCGAATGGCAGGTCAAAGGCGAACCTGGACTACGACCGCTACAAGGAGAGTGGCTTGTCCGTCATCGCAATTGGCGGCGACAAGCTGTCGCGAGGCCTGACCCTTGAAGGGCTCACCGTGAGCTACTTTCTTCGCATCACAAAGCAGTACGACAGCCTTCTGCAGATGGGGCGCTGGTTTGGCTACAGGCGCGGGTTCGCCGATATCTGCCGCCTCTACACCACGCCGGACATGGAGGACTGGTTCCGCCACGTCGCGACAGCCAGTCAGGAATTGCGGGCTGAACTCGTGCACATGAGATTGATGCTTCAGACTCCGAAGGACTATGGCCTGCGCGTTCAGACGCACAGCGTGATGAGTGTGACGGCATCGAACAAGCAGCGTCATGCCATCGAACGTCGAACAGGCTTCGCCGGAGAGGGAAAAATTCAGACCGTCATGTACACGGAGAAGGGCCGGCTCGAGCAGAATGCCGGAGCAACGGATACTTTCCTCGAGACGCTTGGCGTCGCCGAACGCTCGGTCAACCGACCCGGTGGCGACGGCACTGCCGCCGGACTCGTCTGGAAAGGGGTGACGGGCGAGATGGTTGCTGCCTACCTTCGTACCATGAGCTTTCCGCCTGAGAACAAGGAAATCGAGGCCGTCCAACTGGCGGCCTACGTCGAGGACCAGCTGCGACAGCCGCAGCCTGAGCTCACCCGCTGGACGGTATTCGTCCCCGCAGGCGACGGACGCCTGGTCGATGTGGCGGGGAACAGGATCAAGAGTGTCATCAGACGCCCGCTTGCAGAGCGGCGGACAGCTGACCGCTACATCGTCAAGTCGATCCTGAACCCGCCCGACGAAGCACTCGATCTCTCTGACGCCGAATTCGCGGCAGCACTCGACCGGACGAACGCGGCGCGCGCTGCAGTGGGTATGGCCCCGTCCAGCCGACCAGCCGGACCGGACATCCGCTACATCCGTGGCCGCCGGCCTGAGTCTGGAATGTTAATCATATATCCACTCGATCCGGACGAGGACGGTGTCGTGGACACCGACGGTCCCGTCATTGGCCTGGTGGTCAGCTTTCCCGAAAGTGCAACGGCCAGTCGGCGGATCTATCTGGAAAACACCGTCCTTCAAAAGGAGCTGGCGCGCCGATGAGCGTGATGGCCGCCGATCTGGAACTAGTCTGGGCGAGGCTGGCTGCCGGCGGCACCCCGAAGCGCCAGTTTGTCAGCGTTCGCATCGACCCAACCAATCATCTCGATGTTCATGTCGCCCTGCGCGCGCTGGATACGGCACCATGCCTGCTCTTCGATCTGCCGGACCCATCCAGTGTCCGCGACGCTGAGTTCGAAGTCGGCGGAATGCGCTTCTTTCGGGCGGCCGCTGCCGGTGGTCAATGCATGGTTCTCTCACTGGAGGAGCCAGCTCACCGCGAACTCTTCGCAACAGTGTGCGCCGACGTGCTAAGCTTTGCCGGCGCCGACACCGCTGCTGACGGGTTGAAACTGGTGCTTGCTAGGCTCGATGCCTGGCGTCTCTTTCTGCGCTCGCTGGCAGGTGGCATGAGCCGTTCTGAGATCATCGGGCTGATCGGCGAACTCTGTGTCATGAGGACGATTGTAGAGCGGCGGCCATCGCTTGTCGCGACATGGCGAGCGCCGGATGACGCAGTCCATGATTTCGAGAATGCCGGGCAGGCGCTTGAAGTAAAGACAACCCTGGGAGCTGGATCGAGAGTACGAATTTCGACCCTTGACCAGCTGGATCAAGCAGGCCTGGATCAGCTCTTTCTGCTCCACGTGCGCCTGTTCGAGACGCCGCTTGGAGAGCGTGTCGACGATCTGATCGACGCCATTTCTGCACGCCTGGAAACTGAGGCTTCCAGGCGTGACTTCTCTAACGCACTGCTGCGCCGGGGTATTCGGCCGGATGACACCGCTGCGAGGTCCGGTCTGCGCACGGCTCTCCAGCAGATCACCGCCTATGCCGTGACCGAAGCCTTTCCCCGCCTGAACCGCTCGGACGTGCCAGCGGGGATCATCGAGGCGTCCTACGCAATTGAACTCGGGCCATTGCAGGCATTCGCCTCGCCCTGGTCGGGTGCGTGTGCCACCTACTGCAACAGGAACAGCTGATGGACGATACTCTTCAGAATTTCGCACAGGCGCTCGCATCGGACGTTGAAGATGCGGTGTCCAGCCCGGACGCACCGACTCTGTTTTCTCCGGAAATGTTCACCCGGATGGTCCTCGAACGGCTCGAAGAGGTGGGCCAGCTGGAAGCTGCCTTCGACCTCAATCAGGAAGGCCATTTTGGGCGCGCGAGCTATCGGATCGACGGCTACACGCTGGATGAAGAACGCGGCGTGCTCGAACTGTTCACCACACTGTACAGTGGCGACATGCCCCCAGCCCGAATTTCAGCCGCCGATGCGACACGTGCCTTCGAGCGTGCCCTGCGCTTCGCGAGGGCGGCGATGGAGGGTTTGGCGGATAAACTCGAGCCGTCCAACACCGATGCCAGCGATCTCGCGCGGCAGATCGAACGCGCCGCCACCAGGATCACCTCGATACGACTGATCCTTCTGACGGATGGTATCCTGGCGTCGGCGCTGCCGAAGGACGGCGAATGGGCGGGAAGGCCTATTGAGCACGACGCGTTCGACATCATTCGACTGCATCGCATTCTTGGTGAGGGCGAAACACGATCCGACATATCCGTGGATCTGCGCCAGCTTGCGGGCAGAGCTCTGCCCTGTCTGCACGTCCACGCCGAGGGGGGTGGTTACGAAGCCTATCTGACGGTCATTCCAGGCGAAGTACTGTCGCGCATCTATCATCGCTATGGCGTCAAGCTGCTCGAGCTGAATGTTCGCGCTTTTCTCGGAATCCAGGGGCGCAAGAGTGTAAATGCCGAACTGCGAAAGACGATCGCTGATCAGCCGTCCATGTTCCTGGCTTTCAACAATGGCATCGTCGCGACTGTTGATGACATCGTCCTGGAAAAGGATGCTGCCGGTCGTGAACTCATCAGCGAGCTTCGCGGGCTGCAGATCGTCAACGGGGGTCAGACGACGGCTTCTCTTCACCGCGCACGCGTCAAGGAGAGCATAAAACTTACCGACGTCGAAGTGCCCGTGAAGATCATCCACGTCACGGATGGCGATCTGAGTTCGATGGTAGGTTCCGTTTCCCGCGCGGCGAACCGTCAGAACACGATCCAGCCCGCCGACTTTTCAGCGAACGACCCGTTCCATCAGGAAGTCGAAACGCTGGCGAACAATGCCTGGCTGGAGAGTGGCAATGGCCGCTGGTTCTACGAACGCGCGCGCGGCTCATACCTGGCGGCTGAACAGAAGGCATCCTATCGCAAGACGGATCAGCAGAACTTCCGCGCACAGACTCCCAAGTCCCGGCGCCTGAGCAAGCTCGATCTTGCCAGATATCTGAACGCCTGGGGTGGTCTGCCCTACAGGGTCTGCCTCGGAGGGCAGAAGAATTTTCAGTATTTCATGCAGCGGATGAAGGATCAGCCACCTCCACCTCCAGACGCGGCCTGGTTCCGGCGTCTTGTCGCAATCGCCGTCCTCTACCGCGCAGCCGAACGGGTGCTGCGGATGATGAAGTTTCCGGCCTATCGCGCGCAGATCGTCGCCTACATCGTTGCCAGCATATCTCAGCGGGCAGGCGGGCGGATCGACTTCGAAGCGATCTGGCGGAACCAGGCCATTTCGACCGAGATGGAGGATCTCATTCGCAACTGGGCCCCCGAGGTCGATGCGTTGCTGCGCGCGACCGCGGGACAACGCAATCCAGGCGAATGGTTCAAGAAGGAGGACTGCTGGACGGCAATGCGAAACAGTCTGCCCGAACTTGCCGACCCTCTGCCCCCCGAACTGGCCAATGCAGCCGCCTCGGTCGACGGCGATGCCAGACCCGTGACGCTCTCAGTCGAAGATTTCGAGCGAATCCGGCAGTGCACGGAGGTCGACAGTTCAGCGTGGCTGGAAGCCGCTGAATTTGGCCAGCGGACCAAGGTACTGCATTGGAAACTGGCGGGCATCTGCAGAACGATGGCAGGGTATGCAGCAGGTGGGTGGGAGAAGAAACCGTCGGTCAAGCAGGCGCGTTTCGCTCTCGAAGCCCTTTCGACCGTCCGCCAGGCTGGAGTGCTTCCGTCTGCCAGCGCCGAGGAGGCGACGGTTGAGGCGAACTGAGCTCCAGTTGATGTCAGCCAAGCAGTACGGCAAACGCCGATGACCGGGAAGCGCGGCAAAGGCATGAACCGGCGAAGAGGGGTGCCCTCGGATCGTTCCCTGCGGAAGCGTGCGAGCCGTGGGGCGCTTCCTGAGAAGCTTCCGCTTGTCCATGTGACGGCCGTCTGGACCGCAAATGAGATCGTCAAGAGCGGCAAGTTTCAGACAAGTGCCTGCAGTGTCTTCAAACGCGACCTCTTGTATTTCTTCGTTCTCAGGCCGGCATATCGGGCAAAGGACGGCGGTACGAAATCACACCAGATCAATCGCTTTCCCGTGGTCTTCGTCGTTTCGCCGAAAGCCGTCCCCAATCCCCATCATGTCTATCCGTTTGACACCGGTGGCGCCGTCAATGGCGCTTTTGCTAGACAGGCGGATCCCTTCATTCCCCTCGAAGACTACGAGCTGGAACCAACCCATGCCGCTGGCGCAGGACATGTCGGATGGGCATTCGGGACGTCACAGGCCTACTTCGACGGCCAGCTCCGCGCCGATCTGCTCGAGGGCGTACCCGAGTTTGAGACCATCACCCGGGGCTACAATGACATTGCACGGATGGGCCGGGCAGGCAGCAATCAGCATGACAAGCGGGCGTCGGCGATCGAAGTTGCTGCGAACCATGACGTCGACGTCAAAGGCAATGTGCTGCTTGCCATTCTCCCGAAGCAGTATCTTGAAACACCTTCGGGTCCGAATACGGGTTTCATCAAGCTCCTGGAGGACCATGGCATCGATACGTGCGTCTATGACTGGCAGCCCAACACAATGCCGGACGAGTTCCAGGACGAGATCGCGGCAATCACGCGAACCTGGCTGAAGGACATGGGTTATCTATGACCGGAGAGGATCAGGGCCCGGAGGAACTTCTGCTCGCGGGCTATATACCGCTGACCGAGCATGGCTTCGCGCTTCCCTGTTACGCGACGGGGCCGCTGCCGAACGCGTGGTATACTGCCGTCTGCTCTGTCAACGGTGATCATACTGGAAAGATCACCGGCTTCGAGATCTTCGAAACCGATGTTGTCGAGATATTGCCGGCAGGGCTGCAGCGGAGAGTGCGGCGGGGAGATTCCTGGAAGGACGTCTTTCTCTGGTCAGGCGACGCGCATGCTGGAACACCAGGTGAAATCCTGGTCTCACTCAAGCCAGACATCCCGGATCTTGTTGATCAGGCCCCCATATCCCTGCTCGACCTTGCTCTGTCGGCAGAAGGCTTCGATACGCGTGCGATAGCCCGCTCGGCCTTCTCATACGTTGATGAGCGGTATGGCCGAGACAAAGCCGCAAACTGGCTTCGAGACACCCTTATACGACAGCAGATGGTGCTGGAGACACGTCGTCAGATCCTTGCAGCCAATCTGGCGGAGGAGCCTCCGACGAGCGTGCGCGAAATCGATGTCGAAGATTCGCATGACGGCAATTTTCGCATCGTGCTGCCTGAGGCGATCTCGACTGCTCTGGCGCGAGCGGGGCGCCTCAATGCGCTGGCTGAGAACTACAGGCAGCTGGCTGACGCAATAGGCGTAAGCCTCGATGACTTTAGTTTTGAGGACGCTGACGCTGAACTGCCAGCGGGGCAAACAGCAACCGATACTGCGGGTCGGCGCAAGCCGGAACTGGATTTCGTCGGCACCCCGTTGAACATTCTCATCATCGTATCCGGACTACGAGCCCGGAGCATTGCGAGACACCTTTCACTGCCGGACTGGGCGCCCGTCTGGAAGCTCGATGAGGTCGAGTTTCCCCACTATTTGCTGCGTAGGCTGGACGATTCCCATGGCGGTCCACAGCCGGTCTCCAGCAAACAGCCGGTGATCGACGTCGTTGGAGAACAATCTTCAATTCCCGACTTTCGGCACTACGGCGTGGTGATCTGGCTCGTGGACGACAAAGCTCTTTCGAAGGGCGGTTTCTCGAATCCGCAAGACGCGATTTTGGCACAGTATAGCCAGAACTGGGGCGGTATCTTTCTGATCGCTCCAGCGGTACCTTCCCTGGAACCCTCTCGCACACTTGTTAGCGGCGGCCGCGAACCGCCATCTGACATGCCTTTCCGATGCCTGATTGATACCGCCGTGGCACGCTCGCCATTCTGGTCCGGCAATCCGCGACGGTCGATTGACCGGCGGATCGCCGACATTGTTACTGGGGCAGCACTGCTCTGTGCAGGAAACGATCTGCTCCGACCCTATATGAATAACGAAAATCCGCGCTATGAGCCAGTTGTCCTGTCCTTCACATTGAAAACCGACGAAGGACGGCAGTTGCCGCTGGGAATGGCCTCCGAAGTCACAGCAGCAGGCTTGGGTGGCCTGGAAAACGATGATGAGACGATCTTCAGGTTCCACTTCGGAGTTCATCCAAAAGCCAGAGCCAACCTGCAGCCAGGAGATGGCGTCGGGGAGGTCCGTCGCCACAGGCTTAACTTTGAGCGATTCGCAGGTGCGGTTGTCGCGGACATCGAGAACGGGCCGATACCAGAACTTGACGACCGTCTCCGACACTCTGTAGTGCCTGCCTCGATCGCGCAAACTCTTCGATACCCCGACCTGGCTGCAGCCTTCCAATTCGGGAAATCGTCGACTCCGTTCGGCGTCGTGGTAACCGCCGAGGCTCCAACGGTCCGGTTGCTGCGGGCGGCCGCACAATCCGGTTGGGCCGCGGTGCGCTACACAGACCGAGAGTCGCTGCGCGGCCTGTTTGGCATGCAAGATTGGGTGCAGTGGCCGTTTCTGCCTCAGGAGATCAAGTTTCCAAACCTGCAGCGTCGAATACGGAATCGTAGCTTGGCTACCCGTGGCATCGATCCACGAGACGTCATTCGGATTCCATTGAGTCAATTCGAAAATTGGAGATCCGCCGCCGGCGTTTCGCCACTCCTTGCCGAGGCACGCCGATATCGTACCTCCATCGTGGAGAACGGTCTGGCCGCCGAAATGGTCGTTCCAGCTGCGGCGTTGACCAATGCAATGCGTAAAGACGACAAAGCGGCAATGGCTCTTGCTGGCCTTGTTACCCAACGTCGGTCGTCAGCACATCAGGCAGCAAAACGGATCAGTGATCTTCGCATAGCCTGGTCGATACCGCGGGGCGGAGCCAGACGTTTCGTGATGGAGGACGGCCAGTTGCCAGTGTCTATGGCCGAACTCGCGGTCGACGAAGTACCCGCCCAGCGTCTGTTCATAGTCGACGGTGACGGATCGGTACCTGCATTTTTCACGTCTCGACTTTTCAGTGTCTGGGCACAGGCGACGCTCTCAAGGTCGACAAGCTGGTCGTCCCGCTTCTCGATCAGCAGAACATTCGAGACTGTTCCAGTACCGCCAGCGTTCATGATTCTGCATCAGGAGTCCGACAGCCCGTCACAGCTCCGGTTGGCGCCCAATGCTGGACCGATCGGCGACATGGTTGAAATGCTTGACCGAGATCCGCAGATCCTTGGCGATCGCATGCGGTTGCAGCGAAACCAGGAATTCGATGGATCCCGGGTCGGACATCCACTGATTGCTGAGCTGGATGCTGCTCTCCTGTCGACAATTGGCCTTTCACGTGACGCGTCTGATCTGGACATTCTGGAACGGCTGCTTGAGATGAACCTGAATGGGTGACCCTCCTGGGTCACGTGCTCAGACCTTCGAGAAAACGACTGATCCTGTTGCATTGACTGGCTCCAATTCAGTGAGCCTGAAGAGGGGAGAGATGGTCTTGGCCATCTCTCCCCACGAGTGCCGCCTGCGCAGAACGGGGCCGCCCGCTCGCAAGGCGGTGAATGATTCTCGTCGCCGGACTTTATCCGATCCGCCCCGCTCGACGCGCAGCCCAGCTCCGCTCGCCGGCATTCGCCCCCCTCTCTGCCGCGCGCTCACGCGCCCCCGGAAGGCATGCCGAGGCGCATGCCTTCGGCATTTAACGGAGAAGGATCAGAACCATGACGATCAATGAAAAGAGTGCGAAGACCGGAACCGCCAGTGCGAGCGGCACGGAAGTTTTCATTCCACTGAACAAGCTGAAAAAGTCGCCCCGCAATGCCCGCAAGACCCCGCACAGCGAGGCGATTGTCGAGGCCTATGCGGCCAGCATCGCCGCAAAGGGCATCCTGCAAAATCTTGTGGTGGAGCCGGAGTTGGACGGAGAGGGGGCGGAAACCGGCTTCTATTTTGTCAGCATCGGCGAAGGCCGCAGACTGGCGCAGCTGCTTCGCGTGAAGCGCAAGCAGATCAAGAAGACCGAGCCGATCCGCTGCGTCGTCGACACGGTGAACGACGCGCATGAGATCAGCCTTGACGAGAACATCACCCGGGAGGCGATGCATCCTGCCGACCAGTTCGAAGCGTTCCGAGAGCTTCACGAGGAACGCGGATGGGGTGCGGAGGAAATCGCCGCCCGCTTCGGCCTTACCGCGCATGTCGTGCGGCAGCGCCGCCTGCGGCTTGGAGCCGTAAGCCCCAAGCTGATGCAGGTCTACCGCGACGGCGATCTGACCCTCGACCAGTTGATGGCCTTCGCCATCACCGACACCACGCCCGGCAGGAGCAGGTTTTCGGAAACCTCACCTACAATCGCGAGCCCTACATCATTCGCCGCGAACTAACGCGGACGCATGCTGCGGCAAGAGATCGCCGCGCCCTCTTCATCGGCGCGAAGCCTACATGGAGGCGGGCGGTGCTATTCTCCGCGACCTGTTCACCGAGGATCGTGGTGGTTATGAAGACGCAGCTTTGCTCGATCCCTTGGTTATCGAGAAGACGTTCCAGCCAGTTCGCGCAGTCCGTGGGCGCATCCGTAAGGCGTCTCGACCGCGACCGATATCCACTTCCATCCTTCGGCGGCGACGGTCTCAGCCTCAGCTTTCAGCTTTTCGCCAGCCAGGCGGTCGAGCAGAGCGGCGTCTCCAGCCAGCCGCCATCGTCGTTCTGGAAGAGATCGCGCATGACGCCGCCTGCTTCGGCATAAGCGTCCAGCCGACGAACTGCGCACGTTTGTCGGACGCCCGGACCGTCGTCTCCGTCAGCATCCGGCGGATCTGGTAGGGCTCCTTGCTGAAGGACCGCTGAATGGCCTCCCAGACCTGCTCCTGGCGGGCGTGATCGCCGGTTACGGTGAAGGCCATCAGTTGCTCCAGCGTGATGCCGTCCTCGGCGTAGAGTGAGCAGAGCGTCCGACACGGCCGCGAGGCGCAGACGCTGCTTCACCAAATTGACCGAGACGAAGAAACGGGCTGCGATGTCCTCCTCGGATTGTCCTTTTTTGACGGAGGGTCTGGAAAGGCGCGGAACTGGTCTAGTCTAGCGGGTGCATCGCTTAGGTTTGCGTCAATTGTCCTCTTTGCTCGACTGCATTGATAATCCGAGCGTTCTGGCAGCACGGGCATTTCAGGCTGTATCTTTTGTCCCAGGCTCTTTCCAGACTTGCAACTTCATCTTACCTCGGCAAGGCCGCTTCACCGTGCGGTTACGAAGTAACACGGTTGCTTTTCTGTAGAAGGTCCCCTGTCTGCGCAATTCACCTCAAGTCATCCTGAATCCTGCATGCTTGTAATATTTGTTTTGCAGTTCTTTCACATATATTTAATGAAAAAACGCTGTTCATTTTCCCGCCATTACATCTAAAAGTGAGTCGGACCTGCGGGGATGGCAGCATGGATCTGGGATTTTGACCACTAGCAGGAGAGAATATGCCTTCCATATCTACACGTAGCGCCAACGCAAGGGACGCAGAGACGGTCGCCGGTTTCATTCACGCGCTACTCGATGAACTCACTGGCGGGAAAGCGCCCACGCCCGACGTCGTCAGACAAAGCGCGGAGACGGTGCTTGCCGACGCTGGCGGGGTCGCTGTGATCGCAAGTGCAGATGACGAGCCGGTCGGCATCATGGTGCTGAATGAATGCACGGCGATCTATGCAGGAGGCAAGTTCGGCTACATTTCGGAGCTGTATGTTCGACCCGACATGCGCTCCAAAGGGATTGCCCCTCATCTGCTTGAGGTCGCCTCGCAGGAAAGCCGTGCTCGTGGTTGGAAGCGACTTGAAGTTGGAGCGCCCGGGCAACCAAAATGGAAGCGCACGCTCGATTTCTATCTGCGGAACGGGTTCGAGGAAGTCGGCCCTCGGCTCTGTCGGATAATCTAGACTCAGAGTGTCTGCTGTGGACTGGCTCAAAGCAACCTGCACGATCTCAGCGGATTGAGGTCCGGCGTGGTCGCTGCCTGCCGCTGCAATCGTACCAGCATCGTCATCCCAAATGTGTGCCTCAGATAATGCAAGGTTCCCGTCACGCCGGCCGCCCGGAGCGCATCGGCAAAAACCGCCGTCAATCGGGTCACGCTAACGACGTTTCCTTGAGTGTTGAGGAACCGAGCCGAGGGCGGCAAATCTGCCAACCTACAGGGGCGCTGCATAGACGACCGCACGTGACGTGCACCCGGTTACGCAGCGTATAGCCGAATAACGGATCATTCCTATGAGGGTAGTTTCATGAAATTGTATGCGAAAGTTTTTGGTGGAGCGGCAGCGTTGCTCGCCGCCTGGCCGGCGATGGCCAGCGCCGCGGTGGTGAGCGAACCGGCGCCCTACAATCCCAATTTCTCTTTCGTTGGCGGCGTCGGCGTCATCGACATCGAGGCCAACGAGCTACTCTATCAGGCTCCCGGCAGCGGCTCGAAGCGGAGCCACCTTATCTGGGAAAGCACCTCTCCGGTCATTTCAGCCGAGATGACGGCGCGCAGCGAGACTGGCTGGACCGCCAAGCTTTCCGGCCAGATCGCCTTCAGCGGCGACAGCTACATGGAAGACTATGACTGGGACCCGCGATTCTCGACCAATGATGGCTGGAACGAGTGGAGCGACCGTTCGCGCCATTCCGACACCGATCTTGATTACTTCTATTCGGCAACCGTCGCGCTCGGCCACGATTTCCAGGTCAGCGACCAGCTGCTGATCAACGTCAACGGTGGCTTCAAGTACACCTCGGTCAAGTGGACTGCCTTTGGCGGCTCCTATGTCTACAGCGTTGACGGCTTCCGGGATCGGGTTGGCGACTTCCCAGGAGACACAAAGGGCATCAGCTACCAGCAGAAATTGCCGGTCGCCTTCGCCGGCATCGATGCGACCTATGTCCAGAATCGCTGGAACTTCGGCTTTGCGCTGAAGGGCGGGATGACCTTCTCGGCCGGCGATACCGATCATCACTGGAGGCGTGACCTGCGCTTCGAGAAAGATTTCGAATCGGCGCCGGTTCTGATAGTCGGCGGCAGCGTCGGCTACCAGTACAACGAGCGGACCAGCTTCTTCGTCTCCGGTTCCTACGAAAAGGTGTTCACCGCTCGCGGCGACTACAACACCTATGACATTCCGCGCCACCTCTGAGGAAATCGACTGGCCGCCGAACAGCCATTGTTTCAACTGGTCGCCGCGCGGCGCGTATTGCTCCGGATAGCACTGTTTGCCGTCGAGGATTATCCGGGCCTGATCGTCTGCGACCTGTTCGGCGAGGACAGCTATTTCGCCGACGCCGACCTGTTCTGGCAAAAGCAGAACGAGGCGATCGCTGGCCAAGCGCGACGCCTATCTGGAAGCCGGCTGGCCGACGTGGCCGTGCTGGAACCGGGGCAGTTTTTCCAGTCTTGGGACCACGAAAAGACGCCGAAGAAAAAGGGCGGCAAGGTCTTCATATCAGTCTCGCATCGCGGCGCGGTCGACTGCCACGAGGGCTGGCTGTCGCGCAAGGATGCCCGCCGCGCCCGCGCGCAAGACGAGGGCGGCGAGCACGGAGAAACCCCCGCATAGCCGTCGCGACCGGAACTCACCGGGCCGATGCAGAACCATGTCGATCTGCATTGCCATGCCGCGGTGCGCGCGGCCATGCTCGACCGTCCGGGTGTCGCGCTGCGCGGGGCGCATCCCATCACAGGTTCGGGCCTGTGGCAGGTTCGCCGCGAGCCGCAGCGTACGGCCAATGAAGCGGTGGCGGCAAGCCTCGCAGCCTGCAAGGCCGAACCGTATTCTGCGAAGGCGGCGCGAGGTTTTGGCGCTGCTAGCAACCGGAGGAGGCTGGCGCGGTCGCCGGCGGCAACGGCGATGCCTTTGCCACAGCGCGCGTCTTCGCCCGGCTGTTGACGCTGTCCGACGACGATGTCCTGCGCGTTCTCGCCATCGTCATGGCCGAGACGGTCGAAGCCGGCAGCGCCGTCATCGAGGCGCTTGGCAATCACCTGAATGTCGATATGGCCGCTTGCTGGCAAGCCGACGACGCCCTCTTCGACCTGTTGCGCGACAAGGAAATTGCCAATCTGATACTCGCCGATATCGGCGGCAAGCATGTCGCCCACGGCAATGTTTCGAGAAGGTGAAGACGCAAAAGACAACCATCCGCGACTTCCTGTTCGGCGAGAACAGCAGGGAGAAAGTCGACGCATGGCTGCCGCGCTGGATGAAATTCCCCGCCGAAAGCTACACGACCCAGGGCGGCTTCCGCACCGCCGATCAATGGGCCAGAGTTCAGCCGCTGTTCATGGCCGAATGAACCAGCCCAGCCAGGCGGAGGCAATTCGAGTGCCGCCGTCTGGCACCTCTCTCGGGCGATGCCGGCTGCACCTTTGCGGCTTTTCCGGCGTGCACCGCACGCGAAATCCCGACGCCAACTCATCACCTTCGCCAGCCCTGCGCCGCGCCGGGATGTTGCCGAGACGCAACGCGGATAGCCACGTCCGCCCCTGGCGACGGTGTCTGAACCTGCGCAAGCCCGATATCCGCGACGCCGCTTGGGCATCGAGTCATCCAATCGCGCGGCCTGTCTCCTAAGCGGTCTTGCGGGACAACGCGATAGCGGCCATTCGCGGCAACGTTCGTCGTTATCAGCAGCGTCTGGAGGTGCTCGCCCGGGAGCTACAAAAGAACAAGGAAGAGCTGAAGATCCGCCGGTTGTTCAATCGAGACGAATGGGCGATCACCAGTGCGAGCCCGGTTTGCGAGCAGTCGATCGATGGCACGCTCTCCTCGGTCATGCTGGCGATGCGATCAATGCGCTGCCCGTCGCGGCCAAAATCTGCGCCTGATCCTCACGGTTCTCGCGCTTTGGCTTGCCTAGTGCCTGCAAGCACTCCAGCCGAAAACGGCGAAATCGGATGCTTCCACTCGTCTTCCCGGGTTCGCAATATCAACAATATCGACGCCTTAGCCGTTGTTCAGAGCCGACTACCGAGTATCTGCGCCGCGGTAAGGTTCGGCTCGGCTGAGAGCATCAAGCCGAGCGCCCCCGATACGCAAAGGCTCGCCTATACTCGTGCCGGTCATCCAGGGCTCGGCAGATCGCCAAGGCCTGGCGGCAAGCATTCCGGATCAGGGCGAGGTTGGGTTTTGGCCATGCGTCGCGTGTGGGTCGCTGACTTGAGGTGATGTGCGTCCGGCGGCCCGCCTCGTCGCCTCGTCGAGGTTAGTCACCGAAATGATGCGCTGACCGCCGGCCAGCGGACTGACCGAAGACGCATCCACATTCTGACTTCGCTGAAAAGATGATTCAAGAGATACGAGCCATCCCCACGGTCGGCCGGAGCGTCCCGCCCAAGCGTGAAAGATATCATCGCCACCTACGAGGCTCTGGAGTCGAACCGCAACCCTTCGCTCTCGCCTCGGGTCCTTCTCTTCGTTCCGGTCCTTCGGATGCGGTCCGCCTGGACGGCGGCCCTTCCGGTCGCAACTCGCCGTCCGCCCCGCTTCCGTCCCGCTTCCGGGGAAAGCCGCGATTGGCGAGCGGAGGCAAAACGAAGCATGCAAGATAGAAGCGTGCCGTCATCGAAGAGGCAGGCAGAGGCGGGAGCGCCCATGTCCTCGATTCCCGCTTTGCGGCCGTCGAGCGTCGGAATCGTCCTGTTTCCGTCTTGCTAACGCCCGTTGCGCAGGAATCGGCGCAGGCCCTCGTCCGAGCGGTTCTCCGCTCGCTCGCCGCCTCGATCACAGCCAACAAAACAGGGGCGAGGATTGCTATAGGCAGAAGCAGCCGAAGCATCATCGTGACGATTTGCTCTTTTGCAGCTCGGTTCGTTCAGCGTTCCAGTCGGGTGGGGTCTGATCGAGAATGTTGCGAACGAAGAAGTCCAGGAGTTTGCGCTCAGTGTAGATGCCTGGCGCGTTGTGATCGGCACCAGGCACATAGACCATGTCGAAATCTTTTCCCGCCTTGATGAGTCGGTCGGCAAGCTGCAGCGAGGAGGACGGGTCGACATTGCGGTCCATTTCGCCGACGACGATCATCAGCTTGCCCCGCAGCCTGTAAGCATTGTCGATGGCGGAGGATTGGGAATATTCAATGCCGACTGGCCACCCCATCCACTGTTCGTTCCACCAGATCTTGTCTATCCGGTTGTCGTAGCAGCCGCTGTTGGCGACCGCGACCTTATAGAATTCGGGATGGAAGAGCAGCGCGCTCACCGCGTTCTGGCCGCCTGCGGACCAGCCGAAAATGCCGACATTGGAGATATCGTACCACGGATACCTCGCGGCGGCCGCCTTGTGCCATAGAATGCGATCGGGAAAGCCTGCGTCCTTCAGATTTTTCCAGGCAACGTCATGAAAGGCGCGCGAGCGCTTGTTGGTACCCATGCCATCGATCTGCACAACGACGAAGCCCAGCTGCGTGAGCGGCTCTGTCCGCCCTGAGAAGGATTTTGGGACGAACGAGCCCTGGGGCCCGGCATAGATATTCTCCACCACCGGGTACTTCTTCTTCGGATCGAAATTGGCGGGCAGGTGGATCACGCCCCAGATATCAGTCTTGCCGTCGCGCCCCTTGGCGTGGAAACTGAGTGGCGGCTGCCAGCCTGCGGCGACGAGCTCGGATATGTCGGCGGTCTCCACCTGCAGGAGTTTGACATCGTCGCTGGCGCGGTAGAGCATCATGCGGGGCGGCAGATCGATGCGTGACCAGAGATCGACATAGTAGCGGCCGTCGGGAGAGAACTCGACATGGTGGTTGGCCGGCTCGGGCGTGAGCTCAGTCAGCCCCTCACCGTCGAAGCCGATGCGGTACGCATGGACGAAATAAGGGTCTTCCCCCGGGTGCATCCCGCTCGCCTCGAACCAGATCTGGCGCTTGACCGGATCGACATGGTTGACCCCCCGCACGACCCACTCACCGCTGGTAATCTGGTTCTTGAGCGCGCCGGTCCGGCCGTCGAACAGATACAGGTGCTCGTGCCCATCGCGCTCGGACGCCCAGATGATCTCCTTCCCGTCGTCGACATCGTAACGAAAGATTTTGCCGGTACGGCGCTGGTTCATCACCAGCGGCCGGTAATCAACGAAGGTCGTGCTGGTCTCATCGATCAGCGAGCGTGCGCGGCCCGTGGCGGCGTTTACCTCGACCAGCCGATAGAGCTGATGCCCGCGCTGGTTATATTCGAAAGTGAAGCCGCGACCGTCCGCCCACCACCGGAGAGGGGAAAGTTCGAAGGGGTTCGAGAACAGGGCGTCGTCGATCACGATCTGGCGGCGGCCGGCAATGTCGAACAGGACCGGCTGGGGCAGCGGAAGGACATCGCCCGGCTTGGGATAGACCCTTGTCGAATATTCGCGCTGCAACCGGTCCGTCGACGAATTGAGGTACGGGACCTCCCGCTTGTAGCCGGGGCGAACGCGGTAGGCCGCGAGATGGCGCGAGTCCGGCGACCAACTCAGTGTCGAAAAGACGTAGCCATTGTTTTCGGATCCATCCCGGCTCAGCGCAACATTCTGCAATCCGTCCTTGCTGCGCAGCAAAACATTGTGGTTCCTTATAGAGACGATCCATTTGCCGTCGGGCGAGACGCTCCTCTGGTCGGGGTTATTCTTAGCCGGGGGGGTGTAGTCGTGGCTGAGCTGAAAGGCCGGCGCGTCCACATCCAAGTTTGTGCTGGTGCAAACATAGCTTGCAACGTCGCAGCTCCACCGGACCTGCTTAATCAGGAAGTCGAGCCTGCAACCATCCTCGGTCAGTTCGAAACGCTCGAAGGGAAGATCGCCGGCCTGATAGCTCTTATGGCTCGCTTCATTTAGCCCCGCCGCCAGACGGGCCTGGTCGAAGGCGGCCCGTTTCAAACCCGTGGCAGCATCGACCCGCATGAACTGGCGCTCGCCGTGGCTAGTCCGGCGGTAGACGAAGGCTTCACCCCCAGTCAGCCAAAAAGGCATTTCGGGGACATTGGCACTGAGTCCGCTATAGCGATCGTTGATCGTAAGTGCCCGCTCGAAATCCGCCAGCGCCAGCGGTGGATGTGCACCATTCGAATCGTTGGCCAGCGCCCCAGCGGTTGCCGATCCCGAAGCCTCTTGAATTAATAACGAGAGCGCCGAAGCGCCGATCTTGACCATATCTGTTCACCTCTTCGGTTTTCGGGAGACGCATTGTTGGATCTGGCTTATCATCGCCGGTGTGCAGCAGCGTTGAGCGTTGCTCGAAGGAGTCAGCACGCGGGGTGCAGCCGAGACGGCAGTCACCATGACCCGTGCGCCCTACGCGGATATCCAGGAACTGGCCGGGTGAAGCAGACTGAAGAGTTGGCGCCGAGCCAGCAGGGTATTTTCCATTTCCACAATGATGGAAAATTCAAAGTCCGATGACGCTTGCAATCACGCTCCCTTCCTTTCTCTGTACCTGGAAGGGCCGGAATTGGGCCCGGCACAAAGTGTTGGCTATGGACATTCTCTGCATGGCTGTCGTCAGTCCGTTGATCCGTGTCTGGATGAACGATGCAATATGCGCGCCAAAGGAGATCCTTTTAGATCATGGCAATCGATCGGACTGTCTGTGTCGGGTGAACGACTTTAACGTCGCATATCCGACAGCTCGGACAACCCCAAGTCACATGACCTTGGGTGTATGTCGGTTGACAAAAGTGGACCGTCGGGCCGACGGCAAAAGGGCGCACGAGGCGCCCTTCATTCGACTCGGGCTGCGCGTAAGCCGACTTCGCCGGCGTCAGAAATGGTACGTGACGCCTGCGCCAATCAGCCAGGGGTCGAGCTCCGCCTTCCCCGTCTGCTTCGTGCCGGCCACGGTGACGTCGAAGTCTGGCTTCAGGAAAAGCTTCTTCACGTCGAAGTTGACGCCCCAGTGCTGGTCGACCATGTAGTCGAACCCGACCTGCAGCGCGGTGCCGAACGTGTTCTTGACCTTGAGATCATCGGCGCTGCCGGCTTGCTGATGATAGAAGATCGTATAGTTCACGCCGGCGCCGACATAGGGCTTGAAGGCGCCGAAATCGGTAAAGTGGTACTGCAATGTCAGCGTGGGCGGCAGCAGCCAAACCTTGCCGATATTCCCCAGCCCGCCGATCGAGCCTTGGCCTGTGATGTTGGCATAGGTGGTGCCGAGGATAAGCTCGGCTGCGACATTGTCCGTGAAGAAATACGAAATATCGAGTTCCGGCGTTACGGTGTTCGAATAGGAAAGACCGGAGCCGGGCACCTCGTTAACGTAGCCCGAATCCTCAGTGATAACCCCCAACGCGCGCAGGCGGATCTGCCAAGGGCTTGGCCATTCCGTGAACAAGGCACCCTTATCCGGGTCGCACGGTTCTGCAAGGTCTGCCGCGGCCGCCTGCTGTCCTACCAGCAACAGGACGACGGCCGCTGTGAGTCCCCGCAACACGTTCATTCGCTTTGTTGCCATAATGTTGTTTCCTTGCTCGTTAGACTTCACTGTGAATAGTCCTGCTGTGTTGATTGCTATCTACAGAACGCTGGCGCGCATTATTCGCAAATTCTGCGCGCATTGTTTGCAACACTCTCGCAAACTATAGACCTGTACTCTCTTCGTCGAAGTTTGCCCTTGTCGACCTGCCGGTCGCCAATGAACGCTATCGGAGTGCTAGCCGATCGCGCTGCCAAGGAAATCGTCGCCCAAGGCAATGAATGCGGCCCGCTCGGATTGTCCTTGCCGTAGCTGTGCCCGCCTGCGCTGGTCCCATAGAAGTAAGCGGGAAGGCATCGTATTAACGTAGTCCGAATATGCCCCGAGGCGGCGCAGGCGGAACTGCCCAGAGCTTGGCTCTTAGATTGGTGTCGTAGACGGGCACGGGTAAGGGGGAGGCGGAGGGGGAGGCGGAGACGCGGAGGGGGCTTTTGGAATCGCGATAGCCGGCTGTGCCAGCAGCATCAAGCCGACGGCCGCTGTTACTCCCCGCGCCACCTTCACTCGCTTTGTTGCCATGATATTTCTCCTTGCTCTTCAGAAATGGTAGACTGCAATAGTCCTGCAGTATTGATTGATATCGACAGCGTGCGGGGCGCGCATTTGCGCAAACCGTGCTCGCATTATTTGCACCTTGTCGCAGTCCTCGACCTCTACTCACTCATCCGAAGGTCCGCGCTTGTCGAGCTCCCGATCGTCTATGAAAGCTATCGGCGTGCCAGCCGATCGCGCTGCGAAGGAAGTGGATGCCAAGACTTATGAATGCAGCGCGCTCCCGATTGTCCTTGCCGTAGCCGTGGCCGCCCGCGCCGGGCTCGTAGAAGTACGCGGGATAGCCAAGGGCCTGCAGCTTTGCCGCCATCTTGCGCGCGTGGCCCGGATGGACGCGGTCGTCCCGCTTCGTGGTCGCGAGCAGGATAGGCGGATAGGGCTGTCCGGGCGTCGCGGCGTGATAGGCGGAGACTTCCTTCAGGAAAGCCCAATCGTCAGCCTTGTCAGGATCGCCAAATTCGTCGATCCAGCTCGCGCCCGCCAGGAGCTTGGTGTAGCGGCGCATATCGATAAGCGGAACCGTGCAGAACAGCGCGCCGAAATGCTCAGGATAGCGGGTAAGCATGTTGGCGATCAGCAGGCCGCCATTTGAGCCGCCCTCGGCGGCAATCCGCCTCGGCAGCGTAATGCCCCTTCGCACGAGGTCGGCGGCAACGGCGGCGAAATCGTCATGGGCGAGACGCTTGCCCTCCCTCCGCCCGGCATCGTGCCACCGGGTGCCGAACTCGCCGCCCCCGCGGATGTTCGCCACCACACACGTGCCGCCGCGCTCGAGCCACAGCTTGCCGAGCGAGGAGTTGTAGGAGGGCAGGAGCGATATGCCGAACCCGCCATAGGCGCTGAGATGAACCGGGGCATCCCCGTTCCCATCCGCCGGACCGACCTGTGTATAGGGAATCATCTCACCATCGATCGATACTGCCTCGTGGCGCGTGACCACCAGGCCGGATGCGTCGAAATTCTCCGGGCTGCGCTTCAGGATTACTGAAGCGCTGACAGGCGGCGCGGCATTGAGATCGAATAGGAAAAGCTGCGGCGGGGTGATTGGATCATGAGCCCCGACCAGAACCTCCCCATTGGTCTCGTGATCTGCGGCATCGAGTGACCAGAGGTGAACAGTCCCTTGCACGGGAACGGTGTCCAGGGCTCGGCGCGTCCATTCCTGCGGGCCCGGCGTGAACACCTCGAATCTCGGAACGAGGTTCGCCAGGTAGGCGATAATGAGCTTCCCGTCATTCCAGAAGAATGACTGCAGACAGCGCCTCTCGTCCGGTTCAAACAGGGTACTGAAACGGCGTTCGCCGGCCAGGAAAGAGGAAAGCGAGATGCCGATCAGCGCGTCGGCGTGATAGGTCGTCCCGGCAACCGTCCATGCTGTGCGCGGCTTTACCGCCAGCCAATCGCCGAAGTTACCCCACCAGGCGTCCTTAGGAAGGTCGATCTCAATCTTCGGCCCGCTTTCATCGCCAATGCGGACTATCTTCTCGAAGCAGGCCAGCTGCTCGATGAACCACACGCGCTCGCTCTCGGCGGTACGGTCCAGATGGCCAGACACACCCAGGGTTTCGGAACCGGTCTCGAAGATTACCGGCGCGGTGAGGGGATCCGCGCCACGCTTCCACAGTCGCACGGTGCGCGCGTAACCGGAGCGGGTGGCCATGCCATGACCAAGCGCACTGGAAAGCAGAAGCGTGTTGGGGTCGAGCCAATCAATGTCACCCTTGGCCTCGGGGAGATTGAAACCGTCGGCGACAAAGCTCAGAGAGCTCAGGTCGAATTCGCGATGCACGACCGCGTCGCTGCCGCCGCGCGACAGGCGCAAGACGGCTCTTTCGCGCGTCTCCGGCTCGATCGACGCGCCCCCCCAGACCCAGTCTTCTCCGTCGCTAGCCGCGAGGGCGTCCAGATCGACCAGTAGCTCCCATTGGGGATCCGCCTTCATGTAGGCGGCAAGGGTGGTCCGGCGCCACTGTCCGCGCGGATTTCCGGCATCTTGCCAGAAATTGTAGAGGTACTGACCACGGCGCCAGATGGTGGGAATCTTGTCAGGACGGTCGAAAATCGCTGTCAGGGCCGCCCGGTCGCGCTCGAACTGCGTTCCCGCGAAGTGCTTCAGGGTCTTTGCCGACTGGCTGGCGGTCCACGCAAGTGCCGGTTCGCCTTCTACATCTTCAAGCCAAAGATGGGGGTCATCGTCGGGCGCATTCAGCGTTGGGCGGAAATCGAATTCGCTCATGTCCGAAAGACCTGAGGAATGAAGGCGCAATGGCTCTTGCCTGCTTGAGAAGGATCAATGTTTGCGGCGGCGCCCGCATGTTCGAAAAGCGTAATCATCAGGTGGGTTCTTCCCAGTCGGTGCGGCGTCGCAGTGCTTTTGCGCATAGGACCGCAACCGTCGTGCCAACTGGGAAATCCTTACGGAACAATGGGATCGCTCTGGCAGCGGTGTGTCACATGTCCGACATCGTCGAGAATCCGACAACAAGCGCACAGCGTAATCACCGGATCAACCTCCGGCGCGGACACCGTGCAGAACTAAAGCAGTGAAGCTCACAACGACTTGACTCCAACATCTTCGCTCCGGAACGCTCACGCAGCTGGATTCAATTGGTAGATACAAATGAGGTGATGGACGCCGTGAGTGACCGAGCCGGCTGCGTCTGTGAGTCTGGACACCGCCAGCGGTAAAATCGGAGATCCGAGGAAAGGGATGGGGCGCCGCTCGGCCGACCTGATGGTTGTCCAGGCCCTGCAAGCAATCTTGGCCTGCACCGTCCCCTTGATTGCATTCTTGAAGTCTGCCGATCGCGCCAGCAAGCTGCGTTCCGACGGACACATTGGAGTGGTCGCTAGGCCAACTTCGGCTGCTGGCGAACCGTCGTTCAATATGCAAGTTACGAGGGTCAGGAGACAGGGAAGCTCCGGCTCCGCGTGCTCTCGGCGAGGCAGCCAGTGATCGACGATGTCGCGCTGACGGCGCCGCATTGGTAACAAGGGCAGCGGCGGCAAGTCTGCCTGGGAAATCGGCTGCAGCCGGGGCAAGCCGAGCCCGGTCGCGCTCCATCTCGATACCCCTCGCAAGGAAAAACCGGCGTGAGCACCACCCAAAGAAGCGATTGCGCCCCTCGCCAGTTCGTTTTTGCGTTCCACTGAACAGCCGGCTTAAACCTGTACAACTATACAGGCTGCCATAGCGCGGAACTTGGCCTCCAATGGCGGAAATTCCCCCGAGGAGACCTGCGATGACTCACCTTATAGCGCCGGCGCTACGACAACTTGCCCACAATGAGCGTGCAATCCAGCGCCACACCACTGCACGTTCAAGGAACGTCTCGAACGGGATGCAGGAGCCGATCGCCGCTATCAAACTGACTCCCTTGGCGTGCTCAGGCCGCGCTGGCTGTCGCTGCGCGGGTTCGACGGCCCGGTCGCTATTTGCGCGCGTCTTCTGCCCTCGACAGTGCCAATGGCACACGCTTCGACGAAACGACGCCATCGACCTCTGGTGCCCTCGGCGCCGGTGCTTTGCCAAGTGGCATGATGTTTCGACCTCCCTGGGGGCGGGCAGGGGAGCACAGTCGTGCCTACAGTTCTCGTGACAGGTGTGGATGAGGCTGATTGGCGCGATGAAGGATCATACGATTACACCGCTGGTCTGACGCCGCTTGAGTGGGCCTGGGAGTTCTTACGCCGCAATCCAGCATTCCAACGTGATGTGACAAGCCAGCAGGCCAATACTTTGTCTCACCAACCCTTTCTCGACGTGATCGCGTCGGCCGGTGACCTGTCGCGCTGGGGTGTCCTGTTTCGCCGAGTCTTATGGGCGAAATTCGCTCGTTTTCTGGTCTCCGTTCTGTTGCGTCGATGTGCTGCCAGTCATTGCAGAACAGCTGTCTGCATCGTGGGCGACATTGCCCTTCGAGCTCTCGGCATTGCCATGTCATGCGACGGCCCTGCTGGCGCCCGACAAGGGCCAGCATGTTCTTCTTCGCAATGCGGAACATACGCTCCAGCTCGCCGTCTCTGGCGCGGATATCTTGCGCCCTGTTTGCCTCCGCACTGAGGCGATCTGGCCAGCGATGCTTTCGAAGCCCCGTCTGAGGGCGCTCGAGTGCCTCAATGCTCTGAGTTTGGGTCAACACCTGCCCGCCCGCTTGTTTCCGCCGGAAAAGCGCGGTCCCCGTCTAACCTTCGTTCTTCGTGCGCTCGACGGCTCACTTGCTGGGGCGTCACATCGCCAACTCGCCGAAGCGCTGATCGGTCAACGGCGCGTCCATGCCGACTGGAGGGATCCTCGCGATCATCTGCGCGACCGCATTCGCCGCGCCGTCTCTCGTGGCCGCGCGCTCATGAATGGAGGGTACAGAGATTTCCTCGCTTGAAAAGTGACAGTCCGCGCCGTGCGTCAGCCGGCGAACGGTTCGGAGCTAAAACCCGGTCACCAGCAGTTCGCCCGGTCGAAATGGCAGCGAACGGTCTTGCGGGTGCGCTCTGGTTCAGCGTTGGCCGATGCCGAGAGGCACGTTCGGTGTTGTCCGATAGCCGACAATGTCGGGTACGCAACGTAGAGGAAGCTGACCCACCGGGTGTTTTAAATGCTCTTTGCCTTGGCACGTTACATGCAGGATATTCAGCAAAACGCGCGGACTGAGTGGTCCCACCGCCACGAAACCTCGCTGACTTACGCCACCTCCCAAGGCGTACCCGGCCCGGCAGCGAGCTCAGTCTCCTGCCGGGCATACCCTTTCAGACGTACTCGCGCTCGGAACTTCAACTTAGGCGGCGCAATGTCCGGCTGAGATAGTGTCCTGAAGGTTCTGCAAAAAGCTTTGGAGAGAGAACAGCCCTTGCTCTGAGGCGAGGGGCGGCCATGGCACGCTGGTGACGTTGCGATCACCGATTCCCGTGGAAGGGTAAGTGCCATGACCAAGCGAGACGTTAGACTGAGCAGAGGCGAGTTGAAAGCGTTGCTGTTGTCGGATGAGGACGGCTTCCGCAGAGTTTTGCAGACTGTCGTGCAGGAGACTTTGGAAGCCGAGATGACGGAGGCGATCGGGGCCGAGAAAGGCGAGCGGACGGCGGAGCGGGTTGGTTACCGGTCCGGCTATTACGAACGCAAGCTTGTGACGCGGGTTGGCGTGCTGGAGCTTCGGGTTCCGCAGGATCGGGCCGGCCGGTTCTCGACGGAGTTGTTCGAGCGTTATCAACGCTCGGAGAAGGCACTGGTATCGGCGCTGGTCGAGATGTACGTGCAAGGCGTGTCGACGCGCAAGGTGAAGGCGATCACCGAGGAGCTGTGCGGCCACGCCTTCTCGGCCTCGACGGTGAGCCAGGCGACGGCGCGGCTGGATGAGGCGCTGAAGGCGTTCTTTGAGCAGCGGCTTGCCGAACCTTACCCGTACCTCATTCTGGACGCGCGCTACGAGCGGGCGCGCGAGGCCGGCGTGATCGCCAGCCAGGCGGTCTTGGTGGCGATCGGGGTCGACTGGGAGGGCCGGCGCCAGGTGCTCGGTGTCGAACTGGCCAACCGGGAAAGCCATTCAAGCTGGCGCGCGTTCGTGGCAGGGCTCAAGCAGCGCAGGCTCGCCGGCCTCGAGTTTGTCGTCTCCGACGACCATCCGGGCTCAGGGCAGCGATCCGGGAAGTCCTGCCCGAGGGCAGTCTGGCAGCGCTGTTACGTGCACTTCCTCAGAAACGCGCTCGATTATGTGCCGCGCAAGGTCGATGACGACTGCCTGATGGAGCTCAGATGGTTCTATGACCGGCGCGACCTAGCCGAGGTCAAGCGCGACCTGGCGCAGTGGATCGCCAAATGGCAGGCCAAATACCCGAAGCTGGTGGATTGGGTGGAGAACAACATCGAGGAGACGCTGAGCTTCTACCGGCTGCCGCTGCCGCATCACAAGCACATGAAGTCGACGAACATGCTGGAGCGGCTGAACCAGGAGATCAAGCGGCGCACCCTGGTCGTTCGCATCTTCCCCAGCCCGCAGAGCTGTTTGCGGCTGGTTCGGGCATTGGCGGTGGAGATCCACGAGAACTGGCTCGAGGCGACCCGCTACCTCAACATGGATCATCTGCGCGAGCACAAGAAGGAGAACCTGAGGGCACTGGCCGCCTGAGACGCGGCCCGCCATGTCCGCCGCTCCGCTAAACACGGGGGCTGCGCGGCGGACACGCCAACGTCACCGCTGAATGCGACGCCATTTTGCAGAACTTGACGCACACAACTCCGGCTGAAGAGGATTGGGGCGGATGGACCACCTAGGAGCGCCCGAGAGACTCAGGGCACCGGACGAGCGCGATCTCAGGGGCTGCCTCTCCATTAGGCGACCGGTTGCCGACCGCGGGCCAGCCGAAAGACGGCCACGATACCGGGATGGCGACGCAATGACCTCATGTTCGGCCCGGTGGCCCGGAGAGCATTTATGATCTGCGTTCTCCGTCGCACGAGAGATCGCGTGTCCGGACGATCATCGAACAGTTCTGTGCTACAAACCGCATCGGAGGCCGGATGGCGGCCTACACAATAGCTGCGGCGTCTGCCGCGTCATTATTCTGATGTTTGGCGAACGGCTTCACATGAACGGAAAGCAGCACGGCGAACTTCACGGCCGAGCTTCGCGATCTCGCGTCCCCAGTAATGTGCCGCAGCGCACGCTTCGACGCAACGATGCACCTGGGCAGTTCCCCCGCGCAACCGCAGAGCGGGGGATTTCGCACCTCTCAGCAGCCAACTGCGGGTCTTGTGCGCAGACGCCGCGAAAACGCCGATTTCCTGCGACGACGGTACGGTTGTTCGCGGGACCCGGTCCATCTGGGACTGCTATATGTCATCATGCGGGTATCGAGCCGTCCCAGGATTGGCCTAAAGGACGGAGACTGGGGAACAGATTCACCTAAAACAGCCAGATTACCGAGGCGAATGCCCCGCGAAACTGCCGGTGATCGACTGCAGTGTTCGCTGGATACCTTTGGCATTGTCCTTACGAGAGGTCGTAAGGGGTAAGTGTGCAAAGACTAGACTAATCCGGTCTCCATGCAGCGCATCAATGATTATACATGATGCGAAGATGGATATCGCAACAAGCATACTGGGGGTCGACGGTCCCCAGACCATTCAAAGTAAGAACTGCTGATGACTGCGCGGTGCGGCGGAGCCAGAGCATGCTGCCTTTGATGAACGATGTCTCAGGCGAAACAATGGACAGACGTAAACATGGATGGATTGAATACTCGTGCGCTGCATTTGCACACCATTGACTCTTTAGTTGCCGATCTAATCGCAGGCGAGCCAGTTCTCATTGAGGGCGCGCGCACCTTTTCTCTACCTGATGCTGCAACGCGTAGCGCGTTGGGATGGTACCAAAACCGTGGCCCGGCGGCTTGGATTGCTGATGTCCGCTCTTCGCATGCGGAAGAACTCGTAGACGCGATTTCCCAACCGCCACCTGCTGTGAAGGCCTTGCCTTCGCGGCCCGCGAACGCCAACAACAGGCGACTTCGGCTGAAGAGGATGGAGGCTCACCGGTTCGCCGGCCTGCACAAGTTTGGGACACCGGATGCGGCCCCGGAGAATTATGTCCATGAGTTCTCGTGCCCAATCACGCTCTTCGAAGGGCGGAACGGATCCGGCAAGACGTCGCTGCTCAATGCCGTTATCTGGACGCTCACAGGTCAGATGCTTCGGCCCCAGCGCGAACCTGAAAGCCCGGAGGACTTCGATTGCTGGATAGGCAATGAGGAGGACGAGCGGACAACGCACAAAATGTCGTCACTGACACCCATGCCACTCCTGGATCAGTACCGACCCGACAAGGACTGGGTTCCAGCTGATACATGGGTTGAACTGACCTTCGTTGAAGATGGCGGCGTGAAGCTTCCCCCCATCCGCCGCAGCATGACGCGCTCGCTTCAGGGCAAGCTGAAGGAGTTGCCGCCCGATCTAACCCCGCTTGGGGTCGATCCCATCGCACTTCGCATCGGTACCGTCATGCCGGGCTTACTCCAGCTCATTCAGTTGGGATCTGAGTCGGAACTGGGACGCGCAGTGTCCGAGCTTACAGGGTTGTCAGCGCTCGTGGACCTTGCTGCACATTCGCATCGCGCCAAAACCAAGATCGACAAAGATTTCGTCAAGGCCAAGCGCGGCGAACGCGATAAGGCGGACGCCGACTACAACATTGCCAAAGTCGACCTCGAAAAGATCTTGCGGACGCATGCTATGCTAGAGCCGCCGACGCCGGTGCCAGTCCCGTCGGACGACAAGGCCATTGAGGAAAAGCTTAAGACCATCAAGACGCACTTCGACGACGCGAAGGCATGCGCGTTTGAGTCCGCGAAAGAGATTCTTGGCGGGCGTTTCGACCCCGCCGATGCAAAACTGCGATCGGACCTCGAAGAGAATATCGGTCGGGCGCTCGAGCGTATCAGCCAGCCTCAAACGTTGAAGTCGATCGCACGGCTCGCCGATCTCCGCAAACTGACGCCGGACGAGCTTGCCGACGCCGAAAACAGGCTAACTGCCATTCTGTCGGAAGCGCGCACCCTGCAGGAGCTGGCGCAAAATCCGTCGAGCGCAGCGCGCACGCGCTTGTATGCACGGATCAAGGCCTGGATGGCCGATCATCCGGACCCTGCACGCGACCAAAACCGGTGCGTCGTCTGTGGTGGCGATCATGCCGATGCCGTTGACCCTGTTACGGGCCAACCGGTCAAACAGCACCTAGCCGGGTCTGCTTCCGATGCTGACCTCTTGTCGCAAACCCTTGCCCATTGGGCGGCAAATGCCCATGGCGATCTGTTGCGCTCGTTACCCGATGCGATTCGCACTGAGTTGGTCGCCGACTTGCCGTCGCATCCGTGCGACCTTCTGCGAAAAGCGCTCGTTGATGAGGCTTTTTCGTTCGCACCGTTCGCGGGCATTCTTGGCGAATTGAAATCCCCAACGGCCCTAAGCCTCGATGCCATATTCCAGAACCGCGCGGAGTTGGATGATCCCCTTGCCATCGCGTTGCCAGCAGGGTGCAGCGACCTTCAACTAGCCTTGGAGCGCCTTGACCGAGCAATCCGCTTTGCCCATTGGCGCCAGAACAACGATGCCTTGGCAAAGGATGTTCTCACCCGCGTGCTCGGGCGCAAGCCCAAGGAAGGGGAGCATACAGAGAAACTGACCCTCACGGGGAAGCTGTTAGAACTCCAAAACATCGTGAAAGCAGCCGAGCCGATCTCGGACGCGTTGACCCAGTGTGTGCGGCTTTCACAGCACTTGGCGACGCGCCGGGCGGCTGAAGCCCGGCTTGGCAACTACGCGACGGCAAGCACGGCGCTCGGTCGACTCGCTGATTTGGGGACGCTGGCTGACCAGCAAGTCGACCAGCTTCGCAAAATTCTTCGAACGGATGCCGCCGCTTGGCGTGATCTGATCTATCTCGGCGCATTTCCCGATACGGCTCACCAACTCGTCGATACCGGTATGGGCCGCAAAGGGGAATTGGACCTCGTCGTCCAAACAGGAGGCGTTGCGGCCCCAGCCCAACATGTCACGAACGCGTCGGCCCTGCGCGCAAGTTTGGTCGCGTTCTTTTTCGCCTTCTGGCAGCACGTGCTGAAGGAGCGCGGTGGCTTGACTACCCTCGTGCTTGACGATCCCCAGGAGCTGCTTGACGACGAAAATCGGGAGCGGCTGGCGGGCGCGCTCGGAAAATTGGCGAGTGGGGGCGCGCAGGTGATCGTTACGTCCTATGATCCTCGGTTCAGCGGCCGGGTTGCCAAAATCCAGCTTCCGGGCGGAGTTGAGCATCTTGCAGTGCACCCCGCGACGCGGTTGCAGCCCCGTCTCAGGACGATCGTGCCCCATTCCGTCCTGCTTGAGCGCAAGAAGCGCTTCGATGCCGACCCAAATGAAGAAGAGCCCGCACGCGATTTCGCCGATGGATGTCGCGTGTTCCTCGAGGCGCAGCTTGGTGACATGTTCGACGATCCGGCCCATTCATCTTGGGCCAAGGCCACCCCGAATCCCACGCTCGCCGATTTCGTGCAGCGGATGCGCCCCTTGGTGCGGGCCGGGTCGGCCGGGATGTTCGGTGCAGACATTTTCAGGCGGTTCGCTGAACACCCTGCGCTGGGTGACAACTCCCCGGTGGTGACCTTGATGAACAAGGCCCACCACGGGCGTCGCCGAGACATCACGGCTGGTGAGGTCGCGCAATGCGCTGGCCCATTGGTTGATCTGATCAAGCTCGCGGAGGACATTCGTGAAGAATGCTATCGCTGGCGCCGGCGGGATTTACCAACAGCGAGGCAGAAGCTTGAGGCGCCGGCCGCGATCGACTTTACCTCGCTCGCTGCACCCCGGGTCGTCATCTGTCCCGATTTGGCGGCCTTTACTAGGGACCGGGTGGCTGCGGAAACCCAGGACGAGCCGGAAATTCTCGAGCCCCGCGTTCTTGAGAGCTGCGTTGCATACTATCTCAGGCGAGCCAACTTCGGATTCGCGACACCCGCTGGCAGCCTTGCGATCGTCAAGTCCATCGCCACGTCTAGCGCGGACCGGCGGCTGGTGATCGCTCGGCACGGCAAGGACGTTTACGCGCGCCGGTTAGTTCGCAACGCAAATGGTGGCGGATTGATCGGCCTCACCGCCGAAGCCCCGGACCCGCGCATCCGCAACCCCAAAAGCGTCTTTCTTCCCGAGGATGAAACGGCAATCCACCAAGTTATCGGGATCATTTTCGATCACACGGTGCGGGTCGATCATGGCCCGGAAGAGGCCGTGGCCGTCGACGCCAACAGGGAGTTGCAGCGGATCGAAATCGCCTTTCGCGTGGTCGATGAAAGTGCCGTGCCGTTAGCGCTTGATAAGCAAGTTGTCCTCGGAGGAGGCCGCGTCCAACTCGACACCCTCGGGCATCACCAGGATGCGCTCGTCGCCCTTGCCCTTAGTGACGGATCCAGCATTTTCAAGCGGGTGGGGACGGCGCTTTCCGGCGACCTTTCCCATTTAAGGCTGTTCGAGAGCGTAGGCGGGATGGGATCGTCACAGGTCCTTTCCGTGGGAAAGGCTGCAAATGGGGTTCCGTCGGTCATTGGCGCCCGGAAAATCGTCGGCGTGCTCTACAACATCTAGAGCGCGTCCTGTTTAATCTGGGTCGTATCCAGCTGCCTTGAAGTAGTTGGCGCATTCGGCTGGGGTGAAGCGT
>NZ_JBVVPX010000045.1:0-50783 GCF_055811375.1 Mesorhizobium sp. WSM4848 | reverse complement strand
TGGAGATCTCTCCTTTGACAACTCCCAAGGGCAGCATCGCGCCGATCTGGCGCAAAGGCAAGCCAGAGCAATCCGCAAGTGAGTTTCGTCCACCATAGGTCAGACAATACGCAGCGGGTACGAAAGCTGTTGACGCTCATGTAGACGCACTGAGTTTCGACGCTGCGGACCTCCCTATGGTTGAAGCCGACCCATTTCTGCACGAACTGATGCTAAAGAGCTGCAAGGAGGCCTTAGCGGTTCGCACGCCTCCGCCTCCCCATCCACAGTCGGATTGATGTGGGAGGATTTTGCACCCCCGCGACGGCAATGGGGCGAAGATCTGCCTTCGAGTCCTGCACCAAACATTGGGCTCGTCTGGGCCGGATTAGGCACAGAAATGGCCCGGCCAGCAGTGCATTTCGGGTCACTTATCGGGACCGCAGATCTCGAATTATCATTAAGTTATTGAAATTGCTGGTACGCCCAAGGGGAATCCGAACCCCTGTTACCGCCGTGAAAGGGAAATGGACAGCCAATAGATGGGGATCTGCGGCCTCGAACAAGTCGAACGGCCCGCCCGCTCATCGACGACGCAAACAAAACGTTGGTGATCGGATAGAGTGTGTTGCACCGCGGGAACGAAGGAGGTTGACATGCCGGAGAAGGTAGCGAGCTTGGTCGCACCGGACTTCTTGGCTCTCACGGTCGGCATCGTCGTCTTCTTCGTCGGTGTGCTGATCACGCAGCGCGTATCGTTCCTTCGCACCTACAACATTCCCGAGCCGGTCACTGGCGGGTTTGTCGCCGCTTTGGCCTTCTGGGCGGTCTACGAGGTCTTCGGCTTGGAGATCGGCTTCGACATGACGACCCGCGACCGACTGCTGGTGATCTTTTTCGCCACCGTCGGGGTGAACGCACGCTTGACCGATTTGGCGGCCGGTGGGCGGGTGCTAGCGACGCTCTGCCTGATCACGGTCGTGTTTGTCTTTCTGCAGAACGGCGTCGGCACGATCGGGGCAATGGCGTTCGGCTTGCCGTTGTCGGCAGGGGTTGTGATCGGCTCGGTCTCGCTTGTTGGGGGACACGGCACCGCAATTGCCTGGGGGCCTACGATCGCTGCCGATCACGGGTTTCCTGCCGCACTCGAGATGGGCATCGCTGTCGCAACTCTTGGGCTGATCATCGCCAGCGTCCTCGGAGGGCCTATCGCGAAGCTGTTGATCGAGCGCCACGGCCTCGCGCCTTCGCCAGAAGTTTCGCCGCGCGGGGAATTGCCGCCGGAGGCAGATGCGGCGCCGATAGACAAGATGGGGATCATGCGCGCGATGCTCGTTGTCAACGTAGCGGTCCTCCTCGGCTATCTGGTGCACAGCTGGATCTCGAGCTTTGGCTCGATCAAGCTGCCGCTCTTTGTGCCTTGCCTGATAATGGGCATCGTTCTGTCGAATACGGTGCCGATCCTATTGCCGCGGCTCAACTGGCCGGCGCGCACAGCCTCCCTTGATCTGATCTCCAGCTACGCGCTGTCGATCTTTCTTGCGATGTCGCTAATGAGCATGCAGCTTTGGACGCTGGCCGGCGTCGCCGGGCCGCTGCTCGTCATCGTGGCTGTGCAGACGGTGGTTGCTGCGGCCTATATCCTTTTGGTGGTCTTCCCGAGCCTCGGCCGCGACTATCAGGCGGCGGTCTTGTCTGGAGGGTTCACTGGGCTGTCGCTCGGCTCGACTCCTACCGCCATCGCCTCCATGTCGGCTATCACGCGGCATTACGGGCCGGCAACGAACGCCTTCATCATGCTGCCTCTGGTTTCCGCCTTCTTCGTTGATTTGGTCAACATGGCAGTAATCACCCTGTTCCTGCGACTCTGACCCTGCGACCAACCACTGGGCGGGCGGAAAACGCTGACAGCGACGCGTGGAATGAGCGTTCGTAATGTCTCTGGGCGAGGAGCAGACTGACGGTGAAGGCAGCACCACCAAAAAACCTCATTGACGCTAGAAACCGCGCCCGCCGGTGATGGGCCGTTAAGCATGTTCATGGCATTGGAGAGATCCTCCCCTGTAGAAATGCCAAAGCGGCCGGCAACGCAGTGGGTCAACCCGGGTATCAAAGCCCGCGTGAAGCACCTACGTGGGGAGGAAGACCTTCGGCACGCCTCGCTGCAGGATTTTTGGGATGAGAGTTAGCGACCAGTGGCAAGGGATCAGCATTCAGGAATATAATCCTCTCGTTGCGGCGAGCCCTTCAACGGAGATTCGCATGCCTCGAAAGACCCTCGCCGACACTCTGGCCGCCCGCGAAACCATCTATGTGAATTGTGCGCACCCGATGTGCTGCAAATCGACGAAACTCGACATCCAGGCGCTGATTGACAGGCTCGGCCGTGGCCACGGCTCGATGCATGACGACTTGGTCGGGCTCTTTGTCTGCTCAAATTGCAAGGCTGCTGGCCGTGACCGCCGGCAGGTGTTCTTCACGTGCATTCCTGACTACGAAGGCCAGCAGCGGGCGCGCAATCGCGACTGGAAGCCAACTTTCGAACGAAGGGGCTGAAAGTGGCCGACGCCGCTTGGGGGGGCGTTGGGGTAGATTGCCTGTAGGGCGCCGGCCAGTTAGCCCGCTGCCTCATGGTGGCGGGCTTTTCAGCGCGTTCACTTATACCGGACCTCTGAAAGCTCTGCTGTCCAGTCAAGCGCTGCAGCATCAGCAATCGCTTCTCCATAGGATTGCCTGTACGACCAGCACGCGGAGTAGGTCTCGCCGCGCACCAAAATCTTGTCGGTGCTAAGGTAGGATGACGTGGAAACTGGTTCGCTGAAACCTTGCCTATGGCCAAGAAGGTTGAACCAGATTCTTGTTATGATCCTGTCAGAATTGTTCTGGAAGATGATCTTTACGGGGTTCGTTTCCGAACAAACTCCTGCCGCCCAGCGAGCGTCCGTGATGACAGCGGCCTTCACTCGCTCATCGATCCGGTTGTTGATCCACCAATAGGCTCCGCCAGCGCAACCGACCGCAACTATCACGCCGATGAGCATGAAAACCTGACGAGGAAACGCGAAAAGCAGGAACAGCCCAATTCCTATTCCGATCACCCAAACCATTGTTAGTCCCCCCACCGCCCGGACCTGCCGATAGTCGCAGGAAATCCTTGGGAGCGCGAGCCCAGAACAGCCGGTGAACGAGTTGCTACGCTTTTTGCAACGCAACGCTACGGTATCGGACAGGACGACGCGGCACGAACGGCGCTGCTGGGTCTTCAAATGCCTGATAGACAAGGCGTTGCGGGTACGCGGCGGGATGGGCAGGGATGGCTGGTAGCGAATTTCAAGACCGGTGCCTTAAACCGCTCGGCCATCCCTCCATCGTGATTTTCAATGACTTGGATGCTCGTCCTGATCTCAACGCGTACCCTGTGGGCATGCCTCGGAGGTCGTTCGCGCTTCATTGCTCTAGTGCGCCCAACGAAGTCCTGTCAACCGGCTGTCGCCGGTTCCCGCCAAGGGCAGGGCACGGGCGCTTGACGGCGGGGCTTGAGCAGGACGAGCAGCGCTTTACCGAAGGTCGAAACGCCGCGATTTTTCACAGCGATCGCCGGGGCGGCTTGTGCCACAATCTCGCCCGGTTCCGACCATAATCGGTTAATACGGTGATAAACAATTCCTGTGCACAAGGGATTGCGAATCAAGGTGGCGCCGGCATTGTCGGGTAGGTTTTGGCCTTGCCGACGGTCAAGTCGCGGCGCCTTTGTTGAGAGGGGACAATCGAAAAATGCAAAGCACGACGCGCCCGCGTCTTCGTCGCGCTTCCGCTTTCGCGTTGTGTGCCCTGTCGGCTGCCTTGCTGGCGGCTTGCGCGGCGCCGCCACAGCCGAAGGCAATGGTCAACAAGAAGCCCCGCTCAAAGGAATATTTTGCTGAATCCGAATATGGCGTAAAAGCCAGCCCGCGCGTTACCTTCAAAATGTCGGGCCTGCAGCGTGGCGGCGGGCGCGATCAGCTCGGCAAGCCCTATCAAGTGCGCGGCAAGTGGTATTATCCGAAGGAAGACAAGCGCTACGCCAAGAAGGGTCTCGCCTCCTGGTATGGCGAAGCCTTCCACGGCCGGCTGACCGCCAACGGCGAAGTCTACGACATGACACATTTGACCGGCGCGCATCCGACAATGCCGTTGCCGAGCTACGCGCGCGTCACCAATCTGAAGACCGGCAGCTCGGTCATCGTGCGCGTCAACGATCGCGGCCCTTACCATGACGGGCGCATCATCGATGTGTCGAAGCGCGCCGCCGAAATGCTCGACTATGCCAATATCGGCACGGCCAAGGTGAAGGTCGAATATGTCGGACGGGCGCCGCTTCACGGCAAGGACGAACAATATCTGATGGCCTCTTACCATCCCGGCAACAGGGCGCCGGATCCGTCGGACGGCCTGCCCACCGGCGTCATGATCGCCATGAACGGACCATCGCCGAGCGCGGCATTGGCCGCCGCCACTCCCTTTCCCGGTCAGTTGACGAATTCCGCATCAGCACAGCCTGTCGTGGCGGCGCAGACGCCGGGCGCGGGCAGCGTGACGCTGCCCGATTTCGGGCCGATCGTGCCGGAACGGCCGCAGATCAATCTGCCGCCGCAATCGCCGTTCGCCGTAGCGACGCTGTCTTACGCCAACGAACCCGTGCAGCGCGCCTCCGTTGTCTTTGCCGCGCTGGATGGCGCCGGCATGTCGCCCGCCGAAATTCTTCAATCGTGGAAGCGGCAAGTTCCATCGGCCGCTTCGCCCACGGACTATATCGCGGCGGGCTCGTTCGAGGATGCCTCCGAGGCGCAGCAGGTGGCAACCCAGCTTTCCGGCTTCGGCAAGACCGAAATCCAGCGCTCCGAATTCGAGGGCAAGGACTGGTATTCGGTCAATCTCTATCCGGACGGCCATGGCAGTCTGGACGACATGCTGCAGGCGGCATGGTCGCGTGGCGCACCGGACGCGCTGGTGGTTCGGAATTGACCGGCAAAACCTGAAGTTTTGCCGAGTTGTCCGTTAGTTGTCCGTTAGTTGTCCGTCGCGCGGTTGATCGGCCGGGACAAAGCCTGATAGAGCTTGCGCAGAAATACCGGCTGACAGGTCGAACTTCTCATGAAATTTCGCTTCGCCGCGCCTCTCGCCGGGCTTCTGGGTTTTGGCCTCCTGCTGCTTTCGCTGGCTCCGGCCGCGGCGCAGCTTTTCGAAACCAAGGCCGCGCAGGCCTTCATGATCGATGCCGAAACCGGAACGGTGCTGTTTTCCAAGGATGCCGACAGGCCGATTCAGCCGGCATCGCTGGCCAAGCTGATGACGATGGAGGTGGTGTTCCACGCCATCAAATCGGACCGCGTGACGCTCAACGATACATTCGTGGTGAGTGAGAACGCATGGCGCACCGGCGGCGCGCCATCCGGCACGTCAACGATGTTTGCCCAGCTCAAGTCGACGATCCGGCTCGAGGACCTGATCCAGGGCGTGACGGTCCAGGCAGCCAATGACGGCTGCATCATCATCGCCGAAGGTTTTGCCGGATCGGAGGCGAATTTCGCGACTGAGATGACCGAGCGCGCAAGGCAGATTGGCCTCGAGAAATCGACATTCGTCAATGCAACCGGTCTGCCGGCCGACGGTCAGCAGACGACGGTTCGAGAGCTTGCGCTCCTGGCCCTGCATATCTGGCGCGAGTATCCGGACCTTTATCGTTACTACGGCCAGAAGGATTTCACCTGGAACAAGATCACCCAGAGGAACCGCAACCCGCTGCTGGCGATGGATATCGGCGCCGACGGCCTGGCGATCGGCAGGAGCGATGCAACCGGCTTCGGCATCGTCGGCTCGGTCAGCCACAGTGGCAGGCGGGTCATTGCGGCGATGAGCGGCCTGGCAAGCGACCGCGAGCGCGCCGAGGAAGCGCGAAAGCTGCTCGACTGGGGCCTTCGCTCCTTTGAGAAAACCGAGATTTTCGCCAAGGACGAGGTGGTCGGCGAGGTCCAGGTGTTCGGCGGTGCGAAATCCGGCGTGGCGCTGAAGGCAAAAGCGCCCGTGGTCATCTTCCTGCCGATCGCCAACCGCGACAAGCTGACCGCCAGAATCGTCTATGAGGGACCGGTTGCAGCCCCCGTGGAAGAGGGGCAGCCGGTGGGCGCGCTGCGGGTCTGGATCGGTGACACGCTGAGCCAGGAGACGCCGCTTTTCGCGGCCGAGCCGGTTGGCGTCGGCTCGCTGCCGCAACGCGCGCTCGATGCCGCCAAGGAACTGGCGGTCGGCTGGCTGCGTTAGCAGCCGTGGCGTGGACCTTTTCTCAAGTCAGGACTATTACGGTCCCGCAGCATGGTAAAAGGCTTTGGTGAGCGGATTCTTCATCACCTTCGAAGGCGGAGAAGGGGCAGGCAAGTCGACGCAGATCGAGCGGCTGGCCAGCAAGATGCGCGCCAAGCAATACGATGTCGTTGTCACGCGGGAGCCGGGCGGCTCGCCAGGCGCAGAGGCGGTCCGGCATGTCCTTCTCTCCGGCGCTGCCGAGCCATTCGGCCCGAGGATGGAGGCGCTGCTGTTCGCCGCCGCGCGTTCCGACCATGTCGAGCAGGTCATCCGGCCGGCGGTCGAGCGCGGCTCGATCGTGCTTTGTGATCGCTTCATGGACTCCTCGCGCGTCTACCAGGGCGTCACCGGCGGCCTCGATCCAGCCTTCATGGGCGCGCTGGAAAAGGTCGCCATCAACGGCATGGTGCCCGACATGACGCTGATCTTCGATATCGACCCGGCCGAAGGACTGCGGCGCGCCACCGCACGGCGGGGTAGCGATGCCGGCGCCGACCGCTTCGAAAAGGAAACGCTTGATATCCACCAGCGCCGCCGCGAAGCCTTTCTGGCAATCGCCGCGGCAGAACCCGAGCGCTGCATCGTCATCGACGCGTCCGCCGACCCCGACACGGTAGAGAATGTCGTCGCCGGCGCCGTGTTCGCGGCGCTGGAGACGATGACGGCGAGACACAGGAAGCAGGCGCCGGGATGATTTTCGAACGGATCGCACCAGAACAGCACGACACACTTGAGGGCGTGCCGGAGCCATCCGAGACGCCGCGTCTGGTCGGGCATGGCCAGGCAGCGAACATGCTGGCGTCAGCCTATCGCTCCGGGAAGCTGCCGCATGCGCTGATCTTTGTCGGGCCGGTCGGCATCGGCAAGGCGACGCTCGCGTTTCATCTGGCGCATCATTTGTTGAAGCATCCGGCGTTCGAACAGGCGCCGGAGGTCCTTGCCGTACCCGATCCGGCGTCATCGCTGTTTCGCCAGATCGCCACCGGCGCGCATCCTTCGGTGCTGCATCTGACCCGCCCGCCGAACGACAAGACCAAGAGTTTCAAGACGGTCGTCACCGTCGACGAGATCCGCAAGGTCAGCCGTTTCCTGTCGCTGACCTCGCATGACGGCAGCTACCGGGTGGTGATCGTCGACCCGGCCGACGACATGAATATCAATGCGGCCAACGCCTTGTTGAAGAATCTTGAAGAACCACCAGCACGCACATTGTTCATCCTCATCGTTCATGCGCCGGGCAGCCTGTTGCCGACCATCCGCTCGCGCTGCCAGATGGTGCGGTTGACACCGCTCGATGCCGAGAGCCTGATGACGGTCCTGGAGAGCGTCGAACCACCGCCACCGGACGATCCCGCGGCGCGCGCGGCACTGGCCAAGCGGGCAGGGGGCAGCGCGCGCACCGCAATCCTGTTGACGCAGTATGGCGGGCTGGAAATCGCCGAGACGCTCGACGCCCTGGCGACAGCGGGAAAGAGCGATGTTGTCGGCGCCTATCGCCTCGCGGAGGCGGTCGCCGGGCGCGACCGGGCGATCCAGTTCGATATTTTCAACCGCCGTGCGCTCGACCTGCTCTCGACCGGCGCTAGCCAGGCCGCGCTGGCGGGCGATCTGGCGCGGGCCAAAACGCTGTCGGACACTTGGCACGAGGGTTTGAACGCTATATCTGAAACCGACACCTACAATCTCGACAAGAAGCAGCATGCCTTGACCATGATCGACCGCCTGAATTCTGCAATGCGAATGTGACGGCCCATCGGGATGGCAATCGCCGTTTCGATGCGATATCTCACCGGCATCTTTCATTCAGACATTCATGACGGCTCATCCATGGCACGCGAAAAATACTACCTCACGACGCCGATTTTCTATCCGAATGGCAAGCCGCATATCGGTCATGCCTACAATGTCATCGCCAGCGACACGCTGGCCCGCTTTCAGCGGCTCGACGGCAAGGACGTCTTCTTCGTCTCGGGAACCGACGAGCACGGTTTGAAGATGCAGCAGACGGCGGACGCCGAAGGCCTGACGCCGAAAGCGCTTGCCGATCGCAATTCGGCGATCTTCCGCTCGATGCTTGAAGCGACCGGCTGTTCGAATGATGTTTTCATCCGCACCACCGAGGAGCGCCACTACAAGGCCTGCCAGGCGATCTGGACACGCATGGCGGAAAATGGCGACATTTACCTCGACCGCTATAGCGGTTGGTATTCGGTGCGGCAGGAAGCCTATTTCGACGAGACCGAAACCAAGGTCGGCGACGACGGCGTGCGTTGCGAACCGCTCGGCTCGCCCGTCGAATGGACCGAGGAAGAGAGCTATTTCTTCCGCCTTTCCGCCTATCAGGACAGGTTGCTCGCGCTCTATGAGAACAGCCCCGAATTTGTCGGACCGGCGGAGCGGCGCAACGAAATCGTCAGCTTCGTCAAATCCGGGCTGAAGGACCTCTCGATCTCGCGCACCACGTTCAAATGGGGCGTGCCGGTGCCGGGCGACGACAAGCATGTGATGTACGTCTGGGTCGATGCACTGACCAACTACATCACGGCTGCCGGTTATCCGGATGCGGCCGATGACAGGTGGTCCTTCTGGCCGGCGAACGTCCACGTCATCGGCAAGGACATCGTCCGCTTCCATGCCGTCTACTGGCCGGCCTTCCTGCTGTCGGCAGGGATCGAACTGCCGAAGCGCGTATTCGCGCATGGCTTTCTGTTCAACCGCGGCGAGAAGATGTCGAAGTCGGTCGGCAATGTCGTCGATCCGTTTGCGATGATCGAGCATTACGGTCTCGATCAGGTACGCTATTTCTTCATGCGCGAGGTGCCGTTCGGCCAGGACGGCAGCTACAGCCACGAGGCCATCGTCAACCGCACCAATGCCGACCTCGCCAACGGCCTTGGCAATCTGGCGCAGCGCTCGCTGTCGATGATCGCCAAGAACTGCGGCGGCGTGGTGCCGAAACGCAGCGATCTGGCTGAGGCCG
The DNA here is from genome assembly GCF_055811375.1 of Mesorhizobium sp. WSM4848. Classification (NCBI taxonomy): domain Bacteria; kingdom Pseudomonadati; phylum Pseudomonadota; class Alphaproteobacteria; order Hyphomicrobiales; family Phyllobacteriaceae; genus Mesorhizobium; species Mesorhizobium sp. WSM4848. Next base: position 41,482 of record NZ_JBVVPX010000045.1, on the reverse strand, counting down.
ACAGGGCGATCCTCGACCAGGCGGTGGAGGCGCTTGCTACTGCACGCAAGATGATGGCGGAGCAGGGGATCCACCTGGCGCTGGCGGCGATTTTTGGCGTCGTGGCGGAGGCCGATCGCTACTTCGCCTCGCAGGAACCCTGGGCGCTCAGAAAGACCGATCCGGCGCGCATGGAAACGGTGCTGTGGACGACCGCGGAAGTCGTCCGACGCGTGGCGCTGCTGTGCCAGCCCTTCATTCCGGGATCGGCCGCCAAGCTGCTCGACCTGCTGGCCGTACCGTCGGACAGCCGCGATTTCACGCATATCCACGCGGACTATGCACTGGTATCGGGGGTTGCTTTGCCCGCGCCGGAGGGCGTGTTTCCGCGTTACGTCGAGCAGCCGGACGCGAACATCTGATGTTGGTCGACAGTCACTGCCATCTCGACTTTCCGGATTTCACCGAGGAGCGGGCGGCCATCGTCGCCCGCGCTTTGGCCGTCGGAGTCGGTCGCATGGTGACGATCTCGACACGGGTGAAGAGGTTCCAGCAAGTACTTGAGATCGCTGAATCTTTCGACGAAGTCTATTGCTCGGTCGGCACCCATCCGCACAACGCCGCCGAGGAGCTGGAGGTGACTGTCGAGGCGCTTGTCCAGCTGTCAGCTCATCCCAAAGTGGTGGCGATCGGCGAGGCCGGGCTCGACTATTTCTACGATCACGCGCCGCGCGATGCGCAGGCGCAAGGCTTTCGCACCCACATCGCCGCAGCGCGCGAGACGGGCCTGCCTCTGGTCATCCATGCGCGTGATGCCGACAGCGACATGGCTGATATCCTCGAGGACGAGACAGGGAAGGGCGCCTTCCCCTTCGTCCTGCACTGCTTTTCGTCCGGGTGCAGGCTGGCCGAGATCGGCGTGGCGCTCGGCGGCTATGTTTCCTTTTCCGGCATCGTGACTTTCAAGAATTCGGCCGAGCTGCGCGCCATCGCCGCCGATGTGCCACACGACCGCCTGCTGGTCGAAACCGACGCGCCATACCTCGCGCCGATACCGTTTCGCGGCAAGCGCAACGAGCCTGCCTATGTCGCGCATACGGCCAAGGTGCTGGCCGAAACCATCGGCGTCAGCGGGGCCGAAATCGCCGCCGTCACCACCGACAATTTCTTCCGGCTGTTCAGCAAGATGCCGCGCCCGACCGCGCTGAGCGCCTGACGCATGAGCGACCGGCTGCGCCTCACCATTCTCGGCTGCGGCTCATCGCCGGGCACGCCGCGCATCACCGGCGACTGGGGCAATTGCGATCCGGCCAATCCGAGGAACCGGCGCATGCGCACCGCAGCGCTCATCGAGCGGATCGTGGCAAACGGCGACAGGACCACAGTCGTCATCGATACCGGGCCGGACTTTCGCGCGCAGATGCTGCTGGCATCGGTCAAGCGCATCGATGCGGTCGTCTATACGCATCCGCATGCCGACCACATCCACGGCATCGACGATTTGCGCGGCTTCGTGCTCGAGCAGCGTCATCGGATCGATATCCACGCCGACCAGCCCACCATGCTGCGGTTGCGGGAAGCGTTCGGCTATTGTTTCGAAACACCGTTAGGCAGTTCCTATCCGCCCATTGTCGAGCCCCATATCATCGACCATGCCAGGCCGGTCGTGATCGAAGGCGAGGGGGGTGCCCTCACCCTCGAGCCGCTGCCGCAGATCCATGGCGACATCATATCGCTTGGTTTTCGCATCGGCGGCCTGGCTTATTGCCCCGATGTCAGTGATTTCCCCGACGCCACCGCCGACCGGTTGCGCGACTTGGATGTGCTGGTCATCGACGCGCTGCAATACACGACACATCCGAGCCATCTGTCGCTCGGCCAGGCACTCGGCTGGATCGAAAAACTGGCGCCGAAAAAGGCCGTTCTGACGCACATGCATGTACCGCTCAACTACGCTGCAGTGATGGCCGAGACGCCGGCTGACGTCGATCCGGCCTATGATGGCATGACGATCGAAATCCCTTATGAATCTGCATGATAGGTTCGGTTCTTCATGGCTGGAAGCATTGATCGTGTGACTAGGGCAGCGGCCGATGCCGGCCTCGACATCGAAATCAGGCGCATGGGTGCATCGACACGAACCGCCGAGGAAGCCGCCGCGCAATGCGGCTGCACAGTCGCCCAGATCGTCAAATCCCTGGTGTTCCAGGGAGAAACCAGCGGAAAGCTGTTTCTCTTCCTGGTTTCCGGCTCCAATCAGCTCGATCGAGGCAAGGCTGCCGCACTGACCGGCGAACCGCTGAAGCGCGCCGACCCAAGGCAGATCCGCGACGAGACCGGCTTTGCCATCGGCGGCGTGGCGCCGATCGGCCATCTGATTGCAATCCCGGCGTTCGCCGACGAAACGCTGCTCGGTTTCGATCGCGTTTGGGCTGCGGCCGGCGCGCACGACGCGGTGTTCGCTGCCGAGCCACACGCAATGGTCAGGGCAGTGCAGGCTGTCGTGGCGACGCTGGCAGTCTGAATCGAACGCGCCTGATATCGCAGCGTGGCGAACAGCCTCGGCAATGGGACCTCGGCACCGCAGCGCGCGCCCGGCGCACTCTATTCGGCGGCGATGGCGGCGGGCGGCTGCATGATTTCAGGCGCCGCCGGCGCGAACAACATCTTTACGACGTTGCGGAAGGCGAGGATCTGGCGTTCGAGGACACGCGGGTCGCCGAGCCCCCGCGACATGATGATGCCGCCATCGATCACACAGGAGAACATGATGGCGACGTCGTCGAGGTCCATACCTTTGCGGGCAGGGTAAACGGCCGCGATCTCGTTCAGCGCATCGCAAAACCGTCCGTTCCAGGAGCGAATGGCGGCGGCGGCGATGTCGCGAACGGTGCGGTCGAAGAGGCGCTCCTGATAGGTGAACGTCGCGATCAGGCAGCCGGGGTGGCCGTTCGGCAGATCACCCATCAGCTCGGCAAGCAGCTTGAGGGTGATCAGGAACGATTGCAACGGATCATCGGACAATTGCCGGCCGCGGTGAAACACATCATCGAAGATGCGGTCATTCTCCTCGACGTAGCGCAGCATCAAGGCGCGGGCGAGTTCGTTCTTGTCCTTGAAATGATAAAAGAAGCCGCTCTTGGTGATGCCGGCTTCGGCGATCACCTCCTCGATGGAAGTCGCACCGAACCCCTTGGCGAGCACCGAGGCCTCGGCGATCTCCAGAATGCGTTCGCGCGTTTCCGCACCTTTGCGCATGACCGAATGCCCTCAAATCTACTGTACCGGCGGTATGGTTTTCACACCCGCCACCATCGGCACCGATAGCATTACGACCGGCCCAGCGCGGCTATCCGTCTGTAATTGCTGCGGTTTCCACTTCGGTGGAGTACCGGACCACAAGCCTTCTACCGCACCGGCGGCACGTGCTGCTAAAACTTGGCTATTGCGAACCGGCCGCCATCAGGGCGGCACGCTGTCATCTTACCACTGGAGACAAACATGGCCAAGTACCGCCAGAATCTGCCGCAACTCGCCAACAGAACATTCCTGAGCGATGGCGGCATGGAAACGACTTTCATCTTTCACGACGGCCTCGAGCTTCCGCACTTTGCTTCATTCACGCTGATGGCAACGCCTGAAGGCCGGCAGAAGCTGAGGGAATATTACGTCCGCTATCTGACCATCGCGCGCAGAAATGGGACCGGCTTCATCCTCGACACGCCGACGTGGCGGGCCAACCCGGATTGGGGAGCGTTGCTCGGCTACGGGCCGGAAGCGTTGCGGGCCGTCAACGAGGCGTCGATCGAGCTTCTTCTAGACCTGCGCAAAGAGTTCGAGACCGCCGAAACGCCTTGCGTCGTCAGCGGCACGATCGGGCCGCGCGGCGACGGCTACAAAGCCGGCAAGATGGACGCCAACGAGGCGGAAGCCTATCACGCAGCGCAGATCGAGAGTTTCGCGCGGACCGAGGCCGACATGGTTGCGGCCTATACGCTCACCAATTTCCACGAGGCAATTGGTATCGCGCGGGCGGCCAAGGCGCATGCCATGCCGTGCATGATCTCGTTCACGGTGGAGACGGATGGGAAGCTGGTGACCGGCATGGCGCTTGGCGAGGCAATCGACAGGGTCGACGACGCGACCGACGGTGCGCCGGCCTACTATATGATCAACTGCGCCCATCCGACGCATTTCATGCAGGCGCTGAACAAGGGCGAGCGCTGGCTCGATCGCGTCTATGGCGTGAAGGCGAACGCTTCAACCAAAAGCCATGCCGAACTGGACGAATCGGAAACGCTCGACGCGGGCGACCCGGACGATCTCGGGCGGCGCTACAGCAGGCTGACAGCGTCGTTTCCGACGATGCGCATCCTGGGCGGCTGCTGCGGCACCGACCACCGGCACATCGCGGCGATCTGCGAAGCCTGCGTGCCGCAAGCGGCGTAGGAACCTGTCCCAGGAGGCGCAACGCTACCAACCGCAGTTCCGCTGGTTCCAAGGAAACAAGGAACTGCGGTTGGGCCGAAAAGCAACGCATTCAAACGCACCTCAGTTCCATAATCTATCTTATGCGACTTTCGGATGTAGCAGCTATAGAGATGCCGGGCGTGGCGGGGCGTACGCCTGGCGGCCTCACCTATAGTACGCAAGTGATCGACCTGATCGCGGGCCTCGGCAAGCGGGCCAGGATCGCAGGATTCGACCTTGTCGAGTTCTATCCTCCGGCCGACATTGACGGCCTTCCGGCCGTGACCGCCGCGCGCCTTCTCGTCAATGTGATCGGCACCATCGTCCGGCAGGTTTGACAACATCCCCCCGCGACATTTCCAGTTGCAGGGGATGTGACTGTCCCTTGCCCACGAAGGCCGATTTCCTGGTCAGACCGCCCTCCGCACTTCCATTCGTGTCAAAACTCAACATCGCCGAAATCGCCGCCGCCATCGGAGCCGGCGTCGCCTGCCTGGTCGGCAGCGGCTTCGTCTGGCTGTGACGCCGCCGGTTCGGCTGCCTGCGCTTCGCTTCCGCCAAGCATGCCGGCGATCGCGTTGCCGAGAAGCACACCGCCAGCCACACCCATAGCAGTCTGCGCGGCTCCGGCGAGGAAACCGCCTGCGCTGCGCCGATCATCGCCCGAAAGCGGCTCCTGCGGCGCAGCGGCAGCGGTGCGCCCGACCCGCGGGACCGAACCCGAGCGCCTGGCGCCGCTGCTGCCAAAGAGGCCGCCAAGCAATCCGCCGCCGGCAGACTGCTGTGCCTGTTGCTCCAGTTCCTCTATGCGGGATTGTGCCGCGTTCAGCGCCTTTTCCTGCACAATGATCGTCTGCGCCATGTAGTATGGCGCGCCGGGTTGCCGGGCAATCTGATCGTTGATGAAGCGTTCCGCTTCGGCATCGCGCGGCGGCGTCTGCCGCTCGACGTTGGCAAGTTTCTCGAAAAGATTGCCGATCGCCTGCTGGTCGTTCCTGTCCATGGGAAGCAACTCCGATATCCAGGCGCGCCGCGTTCCAAGAGATTTTCGTGACGCGCTTCAAGTCCATGCTTGCATGTCGCTGCTCCAAAGCCGTTGCCGCGACATGCATGGATTTGAGCGCGGCTATTCGCGCTCGCCGGTGAAGTTCAACAGCAGCTGGAAGATGTTGACGAAGTTCAGATAGAGCGAGAATGCACCGAAGACGGCGAGCTTCTGTTGCGATTCCGCACCGAAGTTTTCCGCAAACTGCTCCTTGATCGTCTGGGTATCCCAGGCGGTGAGACCGATGAACACGGCGATGCCGATCACCGAGATGGCGAACTGGAGCGCGGTCGAGCCGAGGAAGATATTGACGATGCTGGCGATCACCACGCCGATCAGACCCATGATCAGAAAGGACGAGAACTGGGTCAGGTCGCGTTTGGTCGTGTAGCCGTAAAGGCTGGTTGCGCCGAACATGGTGGCGGCGATGAAGAAGGTGCGGGCGATGCTGGTCCCGGTGAACACCAGGAACACGGACGCCAGCGACAGGCCCATGACCGCACAGAATGCCCAGAACATCGCCTGAGCGCTGGCCGCTGACATCGTCTGTATCCGGAACGAGAACAAAAGCACGAAGGCGAGCGGTGCCAGCATCACCACCCACTTCAACGGAGTGGAAAAGATCGGCACGTAGAGGGCTGGCGTCGAAGCCACGACGAAGGCGATCACGCCGGTAACGACGAGGCCAACGCCCATGTAGTTGTAGACGCGCAGCATGTGCTGGCGCAGGCTTTCGTCATAGACGGCGCCGGTTTGGGCTCCGACGCCGGTGCGGTAACCTAGATTGGGGGTGTTCATGCGGGTTCTCCTTTGTGATGGTCAGTAAAGCGTGTTGGCGAGCATTTCAGCGGTGCGATCGAGATCGCGGACACCGCTTCGGGCGACGACTGCGTAAGCAACTTCGCCGATCTGGAAATAGGCCGAGGAAATTTCGCCCGACGGGGCGGCGGTCGGCTGGACGACGTCGAACGTTCCGGGCCTGATCGCGAACAGCGAGACCAGTCCCAGCTCTCTTGTTTCGACAGCCATCTCGACGCTCGGGCCGAACTGCGATGGATAGAGCTGGACGTCACGGACCTTCCAGTCCTTCGGCAGCGACGGCATGACGATCGCCGTGGCGGCGCGGATTTCGTCCGCATCGTAATCCGGTGCTTCGGGCTGGGATGACATGGCCTCGCGGATGATCGTCGTCCTGTGTGCCCGGATCGCCTCCTCCAGATAGACGGGCGGCTGGGTCGAGGCGACGACTTTCGTCACCGATATCGGCCCGACGATGCCGTTGGCAAACCAGCCCGCAGCCACCAGGACTGCAACCGCCGCAGCCCGCTGCAACGTGCGCAAGGCGCGGCCTCGAGCCAGTCCCCGTTCCAGCCGCCGTGCCGCATCGGCCGTCGCCGGCCGCGCCATGCCCTTGCATCCGGCAAGCGCCACGCGCAGTTCGTCGCGCGTCCTGAGGTCGGACATGACGCGGGCGGCAGCCTCGGGACGGGCGGAAAGAAACGCCTCGACCTCAATGCGGCGGGCAACGTCCAGCTGGTCGTCGACATAGGCGTCGAGGTCGGCATCGGTCACCGGGTCGCGCAGTTCGCTCATCATGGACATCACGGGCCTCCCACGATCTTGAGGTGGCTTTTCGCATGTGCCGGCAATTTATCCTCCATCTCGCGGAGCGCTGCGCGCGCCCTGCCGATGCGCGACATCAGCGTTCCCAGCGGCACGCCACTGGCCTCGGCCGCCTGGCTGTAGGTAAGTCCCTCGATGGCGACGAGATGCAGCGCCGAACGCTGCTCATCCGGCAATTTGAAAAAAGCTTCGCGCACCTGTGCCAGGCGGACGGAATGCTCCTGGGGTGCCTGCATGCTGGCGTCGGCAAGATATCCGGCCTGCTCGACCCGCACCGCTTCGGATTTGCGAGACCGCAAGCCGTCAATGAAAGCGTTGTGGACGATCGACAGCAGCCATGCGCGCAGGTTTCCGCCGGATCGAAAGGTGCCGCGCCGCTCATAGGCACGCACCAGCGCGTCATGCACCAGATCCTCTGCTTCTGCGCTGTCGCGCGTCAGCGAACGCGCGTAGCGGCGCAGAGAACCAAGCTGTCCTATGATATCGAAGCGTGGCATCGACCCTCTCACGTCCTGTTTACGTAGCATGGCAGGTTTTTAATCCCGCTCCTTGAGTTTTTTGCGATCCGGGAAGGTCAGGCACAACCGGTACAACGCCACCAGCGCGCCTACGGCTTCCTTGTCCGCGGTCGAGCAGCCCTCCCCGCAGCCGACCCAATTCCCCGCGCGGTTGTAGCGCCACGGGGATTTCGATGTTTACAGCTGAATTAATTTGTGACGCGAAAAATCGCGTGGGTGTCATCATTTTCGGAGCACTTGCGAGTTATAGGCGGGAAACATTCACCGTCGAATCTTCCCTTCGCCGAGGCCCTGTGGGCCCGCTTTGTTCAACGAATTATCGACCCGACATGACAAGCCCCGACATGACAGGCAATGTGCCAGCCCAGCGGGATACCCGCATCGATGTCTTCCGCGCGCTAGCGCTGCTGACGATCTTCGTCAACCACGTGCCGGGGACGATCTTCGAGTATGTCACGCACAAGAATCTCGGCTTTTCCGATTCGGCCGAAGCCTTCGTGCTGATTTCGGGGATTGCCGTCGGGCTCGCCTACGGACTGAAGTTCCAGCCGAGGAATCGGTTGCTCATCACCCTGAAGGCCTGGCGGCGTGCCGGTGTTCTCTACGTCACCCACGTCATGACCACTGTCGCGACGCTGGCGATCTTCTCGGCGGCTGCGTTGCATTTTTCGCGGCCCGACCTTTTGAAGCTGATCAACATCCAGCTGATCATCGAGGACACGCCGGAAGCGCTGCTCGGCATCGCAGCGCTCGGGCATCAGATCGGCTATAACAACATTCTCTCCATGTATGCCGTCGTGCTTCTGATGATGCCGCTTTTCCTGTGGATCGGCACTTTCAGCTTGCGACTGATGCTTGCTGCGTCCGCGCTCCTCTGGCTCATCGCCGGCATTTTCCAGATCGCGCCTTCGAATTTTCCCGGCGACGGCTTCTGGTTCCTGAACCCGCTCTCCTGGCAATTTCTTTTCGTCATCGGCATCGCCGGCATGCTGCATATCAAGCGCGGCGGCGAAATCCGTTTCAACTGGATGATGGCGAGCGCGGCCGTCCTGTATCTGGTCGGCGCGCTGATCTGGGTGCGGTTGCCGCTGTGGGGCATCGAGACGGCCTCCGGCCTGCCTACCGTGCTGACCGGCTTCGACAAGACATTCCTGTCGCTGTCGCGCCTCATGCACATTCTGGCGATCGCCTACCTGATCGTGGCAATCCCGGCGCTTTCCAACCTGGCGAGGACGAGGCCCGGACACCCGCTCGCGGTTCTCGGCAGGCATTCGCTGTCGGTCTTCGTCGCCGGAACGATCCTCGCCATGATCGCCCAGGTCATGAAAGTCGTCAGCCCGGGCGGCCTCCTCTACGACGCGATCCTGATCTCGACAGGCATCGCGCTGCAGTTCGGCTTCGCCTACTACCTCGAATGGTTGCCGCGGATCGGTTGGGGCGGCAAGAAGCAGCAATCTGGAGCCGCCTTGCCGTCTGCTGCTCTCAAACCGGCATGATAGAACGGCGCGACGCACCATGCGACAAAGGCCTTTCGCCGGTGCGAGCCTCGCCTCAAGGCCACGCTGCGGATTTCTGTGTCCAGTCTCCCGGTTGGCGGTTTTCAGCCTGGCGCAACTGAAAACCGCTGGCGCAGCACAGCCGATTTGCGTATCACTCCGCCGCCAACGGAGCCGCGCCGATGTTCGAAAAGCTGCAGCCTGCCCCTGCCGACAAGATCCTCGCCTTGATCGGCCTCTATCGGGCCGATCCCCGCCCCGGCAAGGTCGACCTCGGCGTTGGCGTCTACAAGGATCGCGATGGCAAGACGCCGGTGATGCGCGCCGTGCGCGAAGCGGAAAAGCGATTGCTGCAGAGCCAGGACACCAAGACCTATCTCGGCCTTGCCGGCGATATCGGCTTCAACACGGCGATGGCGAGCCTGGTTTTTGGCCCTGCGGCCGAGTTTTCGCGCATCCGTGCGGCGCAGGCGCCCGGCGGCTCGGGCGCGCTGCGGCTGGTGGCCGAGTTGCTCAAGAGGACGCGATCCGACGCGACGATCTGGCTGTCGGATCCGACCTGGCCGAACCACATGCCGGTGATGCGCGCCGCCGGCTTGCAGATACGCGAATATCCCTACTTCGACGCAGCCTCAGGTGCTGTTCGCTTCGCGGACATGATGAGCGCACTGGCGACCGCCAGGAGCGGCGACGTGGTGCTGCTGCATGGTTGTTGCCACAATCCGACAGGCGCCAATCTGGACACCGCGCAGTGGGCTGAAATAGCCGACCTCGTCGTCGAGCGCGGCCTGCTGCCCTTTGTCGACATTGCCTATCAGGGGTTTGGCGAGGGCCTAGACGCTGACGCCGCCGGCTTGCGCCTGCTGGCAGCAAAAGTCCCGGAAATGGTCGTTGCCTCGAGCTGCTCGAAGAACTTTGCCGTATATCGTGATCGCGTCGGCGCGGCGATGATCCTGGCAAAAGACAGCGCCCAGGCGGATGTCGCAATGAGCCAGATGCTGTCGGCGGCACGCGCCATGTACTCGATGCCGCCGGACCACGGCGCGGCCGCGGTGCGCATCGTGCTTGAAGACGCCACGCTGCGCGCCGACTGGGAAGCGGAGCTCGAGGAGATGCGCCTGCGCATGCTGCGGCTTCGGGTGCAGTTCGCCGAAGCGCTGCGGCGGCAGTCCAATTCCGATCGCTTCGATTTCGTCGCCAGCCATCGCGGCATGTTTTCCCGGCTTGGCCTGTCCGAAGCGCAGGTCGAGCGGCTGCGCGCCGAGCACGGCGTCTATATGGTCGGCGACAGCCGCATCAACGTCGCCGGCCTGCCGGAGGACGGCATGGACGCGCTCGCCAAGGCGATCGTCTCTGTGCTCGACTGAGGTTTTGAGCAGCAGCGCTGTGGACAATCGCCCCTCGCCTGCCGACGGCGTTGGCTACACCGTCGGACGCAGGCTAGCATTCGACCGATGAAACCCTCGAAAGACATTTCCCGGCTGATCGAGATCATGGCGGCGCTGCGGGCGCCGGAAACCGGCTGCCCGTGGGACATCGAGCAGGATTTCTCGAGCATCGCGCCCTACACGATCGAGGAAGCCTACGAGGTGGCGGACGCCATCGCGCGCGGCGACCTGGACGATCTGCGCGACGAGCTTGGCGACCTGCTGCTGCAGGTCGTCTACCATGCGCAGATGGCCGAGGAGGCCGGTGAATTCGCCTTTGGCGACGTGGTCCAGGCCATCACCACAAAAATGATCCGCCGCCATCCGCATGTCTTCGGCGACGATGAGGCGCGCAGCGCCGGCATGGCCAAGGGCATGTGGGAGAGGATCAAGGCCGAAGAAAAAGCGGAAAAGCGAAATGCCCGCCTCGCCCGCGGGCACGATCCGGAGGATCATGGCAAGGGTTTTCTGGACAGCGTACCGGTTGCCCTGCCCGCTTTGACCAGGGCGCTCAAGCTGCAGGAAAAAGCGGCCCGCGTCGGCTTCGACTGGAGCGAGGCCACGCCGATCCTCGACAAGATCGAGGAAGAGATCGGCGAGCTGCGCCAGGCCCTTGCCAAGGGCGATACGGCTTCGATCAAGGACGAGTTCGGCGACATGCTGTTTGCCGTCGTCAATCTCGGGCGTCATCTCAAGGTTGATTCCGAAGCGGCGCTCAGCGGCACCAACGAGAAATTCCGATCGCGGTTCCACTATGTCGAGCAAGCGCTGGAAGCGTCCGGAAACACGTTGGAAGGGGCGACGCTCGACGAGATGGAGGCGCTTTGGCAGCAAGCCAAAAGCGCGAAGTAACGGCGATTACCCGTTGTTTTTACGGTGCAATCTTGTTTCTATCTCTTCGTGTGCGCTTCGCGTCGCTTTGAGCGACACGGTTATACCGCCATCTTCATTGTCGGTACGCGAAACGACGTCGCCATTGCGGTAGAGCCAGTCGACGAGCCCAAGCTGGTCAGGCTTGAGCGTGACGGTCAGCGTTTCCAGTTCGCCTGAAACTCGTGTCTCGATGATCGCCTTCAGCACATCGATGCCCTCGCCGGTGGCGGCCGATATGGCTATCGGCGGTGCCTTGTTGCCGTCGATGCCGTCGGCGAGCAACCGCTCCCGGTTGCCCTCATCGAGCCGGTCGATCTTGTTCCACACTTCGATGACGCGCCTGCCGTCGCCGGCATCGACGCCGAGATCGGCGAGGATGCGCTCGACATCCTCGGCCTGGGCGGCCGTGTCTGGGTCCGAAATGTCGCGCAAATGGATGACGAGATCGGCCTCGACCACCTCTTCGAGCGTTGCCCGGAAGGCCGCGATCAGATGCGTCGGCAGGTCCGAAATGAAACCGACCGTATCCGAAAGGATGACCGGCGTGCCGTGCGGCAGCCGCACCCGACGCAGTGTCGGGTCGAGCGTGGCGAATAGCATGTCCTCGGCCAGCACCCCTGCTCCGGTCAGCCTGTTGAACAGCGTCGACTTGCCGGCGTTGGTATAGCCGACGATGGCCACAACCGGGAACGGCACCTTCTTGCGCTTGGCGCGGTGCAGGTCACGGGTGCGTCGCACTGTTTCCAGCTCGTGCTTGAGCTTGTTGATCTTGTCCTGCAGGACACGGCGGTCCGACTCGATCTGCGTTTCGCCAGGGCCGCCGAGGAAACCGGCACCGCCGCGCTGGCGCTCGAGGTGAGTCCAGCTTCGCACCAGCCGGCCCTTCTGATAGTTGAGGTGCGCCAGATCGACCTGCAGCGTGCCTTCCTTGGTCCGCGCGCGCTCGCCGAAAATTTCCAGGATCAAGCCGGTGCGATCCAGCACCTTGGCGTTCAATTCCTTTTCCAGGTTGCGCTGCTGCACCGGCGTCAGCGGATGGTCGACAATGACCAGTTCGGCACGGCCCTCTTCGACGATCTCGGCGAACTCCGCGACCTTGCCGCTGCCGAGCAGGGTTGCAGGCCGGGGATCGTTGACGGTCACAACCGCGGTATGGATCGGGTCGAGGTTTATGGCTTGGGCAAGACCAACCGCCTCGTCGTGGCGGGCCTCGGCAGAACGCGTCAGGCGCGGGCGATTGGTGTCTTCGTCGCCGCGCGGCTGGCGGGTAAGCACCGGCACGATGACCACGGCCCGGGTCGGGCCTTCGACTTCCGCCCCCGGCTGATATGCTGGTTTTTCGCGAACGCCGCGGTCCGCGTCTTTCTTACGTGCCAATCAGGCGCCCTGGCTTTCCTCGCCATCGAACATCTGAACCGGCTGGCTCGGCATGATCGTGGAAATGGCGTGCTTGTAGACGAGCTGGGAATGGCCGTCCCGACGCAGCAGAACACAGAAATTGTCAAAGGAAGTGACCACACCGGTCAGCTTCACGCCGTTGATGAGAAAGATGGTGAGTGGGTTTTTGCTTTTGCGAACTGAATTCAGGAACAGGTCCTGAAGATTTTGCGATCGTTCCGCCATTGTTCTTGTCTTTCGCCGATCCCCTTCGGTTTGCAGGCCAATGCGCCAAATTACCTGGCACATGTCAAGCGCGCAAACACCGCCTTGCCGTCAATAACGACAAGCAGAACGAGATATATTGATGTTCATTCCACCTGAGCGGTTATCAGGCTGGACTTTTTTCCGCAACGTCAAAAAAGGCGTGCCGCAAGGAAAGTGTTATCGAGCCCGGATGGCCGTAGGCGACCGGAGCACCGTCGATCGCGACGATCGGCATGGCGATTGTGGTCGCGGAGCTGATGAAGACCTCGCGCGCGGCCTTGGCTTCGGCGACCGAAAAGCCCCGCTCCTCGATCTTCAGGCCGAGCTTGGCGGCCACATCGAACAGCGTGGTGCGGGTGATGCCGCGCAGGATGCCGTGCTCGGCCGGACGCGTCACCAGCACGCCGTCCCTGGTGATGATCCAGGCGTTCGACGATCCACCTTCCTTGACGATGCCGTCGGCATCGATGAACCAGGCTTCCTGGGCGCCGGCTTCCTTGGCCTTCTGCTTGGCGAGCACATTTGGCAGCAGGCCGACCGACTTGATATCGACCCGGTCCCAACGGTTCTCCGGCACGGTGATGACCTTGATTCCGCTTTCGGCCCTCCTGGCGGCCGCAGCGGGATCGGCTTTCCTGGCGGTAACCACCAGCGACGGCTTCGTGCCCGCAGGAAAAACAAAATCACGGCTAGCGACGCCGCGCGTCACCTGAAGATAGACAAGGCCATCGGCGACATGGTTGCGGCGGACCACCTCGCGCAGGATAATCGGCAACACGCCCGGCGTGACCGGCCAGTCGATCGACAATTCGGTCAGCGAGCGGTTCAGCCGTCCGAGATGACGAGGCATATCGACGATGAAGCCGCGCGCCACCTCGCAGACCTCGTAGACACCGTCGGCGAACTGATAGCCACGGTCCTCGATATGCACGAAGGCGTCGGCGTGAGCGACATAGCGCCCGTTCACATAGGCAATGCGCGGCATGGGTCACCCCTGAAGAAGTCAGCGCATGACCCCGATAAATCGGAATCGATTTTCGGGATCATGCGCGAAAATCAAAATGCTACAGCGTCCGTTGCGCGTCCCAAAAGACGCGCGGCGCTGTAGCGCTTCTTATGCGATTCCACCGCCGCCGTAACCGATAATTGCGTAAGCCACGACTGGATTGGCTGTCAGACGCCGAGCGACTTCAGCTTTCGGTGAAGCGCCGAGCGCTCCATGCCGATGAACTCGGCCGTCTTCGAGATGTTGCCGCCAAAACGGTTGATCTGGGCGATCAGATAGTCCTTCTCGAACTGTTCGCGCGCTTCACGCAACGGCAGCGCCATGATGTGCTGATCGGATTGGTTTGGCGTGCGCGGCATGACATCGCCGATCTCGGCAGGCAAGAGATCGGCGGTGATCGGTGCGTCGATATCGTCGCCGCGCGCCAGGATCATCAACCGCTCGACGTTGTTGCGCAACTGGCGAACGTTGCCTGGCCAGTTGTGCGCCTGCAGCACCGCCAGCGCGTCGTCGCCGATGCGCCGCGGCCGGATGCCGGCCTGGCGGGCGATCTGCTTCATGAAATTGTCGACAAGATAGGGGATGTCCTCACGCCGCTCGGCCAATCCCGGCACCATGACCGGAACCACCGCCAGGCGGTGATAGAGATCCTCGCGGAAACGACCGTCGGCGATCATCGCCTCCAGGTTCTGCGAGGTCGACGAAATGATGCGGACATCGACCTTGACCCGTTTGGTGCCCCCTACCCGCTCGAACTGCTGTTCGACCAGCACACGCAAGATCTTGTTTTGCGTTTCGCGCGGCATGTCGGCCACTTCGTCGATATAGAGAATGCCGCGATGGGCTTCCTCAAGCGCGCCGACCTTGCGTTCGACACCGTTGGATTCGGTGCCGAACAGCTCGACCTCCATGCGTTCGGGCGTGATGTTGGCGGCGCTCAGCGTGACAAACGGGGCGTTCTTGCGCGCCGACAGCGTGTGGATGGCGCGTGCCGCGAGTTCCTTGCCCGAGCCGGACGGCCCGATGATCATGACGCGGCTGTTGGTCGGCGCGACGCGCTCGATGGTCTGGCGCAACTGGCTCATCGCGGACGACATGCCGATCAGGTCGAAGGTTTCGCCGCTGCGCAGTTTGAGATCAGAAACCTCACGTCTCAGTTTCGAGGTTTCAATGGCACGTTCGGCGATGAGGATCAGCCTGTCGGCCTTGAACGGTTTTTCGATGAAGTCATAGGCGCCGCGGCGGATGGCCGAGACCGCGGTCTCGATGTTGCCGTGGCCCGAGATCATCACCACCGGCAGGCTCGGGTGCATCGTCTTGATTTCGTCCAGCAGCGCCAGTCCATCCAGGCGCGAGCCTTGCAGCCAGATGTCGAGGAAAATCAGCCTCGGCGCCCGGTCGGCGATCGCCGCCAGGGCGCTGTCGGCATCGAATGCCGTGCGGGTTTCGTGACCTTCGTCGCTCAGGATACCGGCGACAAGCTCGCGGATGTCTTCCTCGTCATCGACGATGAGAATGTCAGACGCCATTACCGACCTTTTCAGTTTCTCTTTCGGGTTCCGTCCTGCCTTCGCCGCGCGACGGCACAGTGGCGGCGAGCGGCAGGATGATGCTGATCATCGCGCCTCGCCCGCCGTGGAAATCCGCCGGCGCATCATGCAGTTCGAGCCGGCCGCCATGGTCCTCCACTATCTTCTTGACGATAGCGAGGCCGAGCCCGGTGCCCTTCTCGCGTGTCGTCATGTAAGGCTCGAGCAATCGCTGGCGGTTCTCGCGCGGCAAGCCCTTGCCGTTGTCGATGACATCGATGCGAACCGCACCATTCTGGCGACCGGCTTGAATCCGGATTATGCCGTGCGAGCGGTCATTCTGATCAAGTCCGTCAATCGCCTCGGCTGCGTTCTTGATGACATTGCCAAAAGCCTGCGCCATCAGGCGGCTGTCGAAAGTGCCTTTGAGCGGTTCGTTGCCGAATACGCGCTCGAAGGTGATATCGGAGCGGCTCACTTCGATGAGGAACGAGGCTTCGCGCAACGATTCGCGCAAATCGAGGGCCTTCATTTCGGGCTTGGGCATGCGTGCGAAAGCGGAGAACTCGTCGACCATGCGGCCGATGTCCTCCACTTGCCTGATGATCGTATCGGTGCACTGATCGAAAACCTCGCGGTCTTCGGTGATGACCTTGCCGTAGCGGCGCTTGATGCGCTCGGCGGAAAGCTGGATCGGTGTCAGAGGGTTCTTGATCTCGTGGGCGATGCGCCGCGCCACATCCGCCCAAGCCGAGGAACGCTGCGCCTGGACCAGATCGGTGATGTCGTCCACCGTCACGACATAGGATTTCTCCTCCGAACCGTCGTCGCCGGCCTCGACCGTGATCTGCACGTTGAAGGTGCGCTCCGCACCGGCGCGATAGAAGGTCACCTGCTCGCGATGGACAGGCTTGCCCGACTTGCGGCCGATCTCGAAGACGCGGCCGACATGCGGCAGCACGGCGGAGAGGTTTTGCCCGAGTGCGGCGGTGGCGGATATGGCCAGCATCGTTTCGGCCGACCGGTTGACGATGGTGACGATGCCATACGGATCGACGCCGATCACGCCGGCGGTGACACCGGCAAGCACGGCTTCCGAAAAGCGCCGCCGCTCGTCGATCAAATCCTTGGCGGACAGAATTTCGTTACGCTGCGATTTCAGTTCCAGCAGCATCTTGTTGAAGGTGTCGCCGAGCGAGGCGACGTCGCCGTCGGAGGGCCGAACCGGCACGGCAACGTCGAGATTGCCGGTCGCGACCTCGTCGGCCGCGCCGATCAGCTGGCGGATCGGCCGCACCAGGCGGTCGGCCACGGCGATGCCGGTCCAAATGGCGGACAGGACGATGATCAGCGTCAGCGACAGATAGGGAAGTGCAAAGGCCACCTGCGAGGTGCGGCGATTGGCTTCCAGACCGCGATATTCGTCGCTGTTGGACCTGACAATCTGCCGCGCCTTGATCACCTCGGGGTCGACGAGCTTGATCGTGTAGAGATAGAGCCCTTCGATCTCGCGCAGCTTGACGATGGCGCCCATGATGTTGCGCGTCTTCGGCTCGATCAGCACCGGCCTGCCGTCAGCGGCACTGCTCATGGCGCCTTCCGGCGGCTCCGGCATGGCAAAATCGGCGTCGGTCTTGGCGCTCATGACAAACGAACCGTCGGGCTTGACCAGTGCCGCATGGGCAAGCGAGCGTCCGACGGCTTCCTTGTTCATCAGATCGAGAAAGCCGGTTCGGTCGAGGCCGTAGAGCGTGCGGGAGGCGTCGAGATCGTAGGCCATCGACAGGGTCGTTCCCTGGAGATTGCGCGCGTTCTCCTGCACATAGGCATCGGCGATCGACAGCGACGAATTGACGATCGCCTTGGTGCGGATCTCGAACCAGCGATCGAGGCCGATGTCGAGGGTGATCGAGGCGATGATCGCCACCATGATGGCGGGAATCGCGGCGACCAGTGCGAACATCGCGACGATCCGCACATGCAGCCGCGATGCCGCCTTGCCGCGCCGGCGCGCCATCACGATACGATGCACTTCGCGACCGACCAGCGCGATCAGAACCAGGATAAACGCCGCATTAAGGGCGATAAGCGCCAGCGTCGTCCTCTCGTCCGGCGTGATCGGCATGGCGCCGACGAGGATGGCGAAGGAGATCGCCGCCGTAACCAGCGCACCGGCAATTGCCACCACGCCGGGCAGCGCAAGCAGCCGGCGCCCGTCCCTTGTGCCGGGTTCGCTGAAAAGCGTTTCGCTCAGTCTCGATGCCCGTGGAGCCATGTCGCCGTCTAGAGCCAGTGATTGCGTCGGATGTATGCAACGCATTGTGGCGATTATGCAACAAGTGTGGCCTGGACGGAACTGTTTCGGCGGTCGATCCCCGGAAAAGGCTTCGCTCTGTCACACCGGCCCGAAATCGGGATCGATTTGTTGAAAGAAAACGGCGCTCTAAGCTTGTCTGGTCGATTTGTAGACGTTGACGCCGAGTTCGCGAATCTTCTTGCGCAGCGTGTTGCGATTGAGCCCGAGGAGCTCCGCAGCCTTGATCTGGTTGCCGCGGGTTGCCGTCATCGACGCGAGCACCAGCGGATATTCGACCTCGGAAAGAATGCGCTGATAGAGGCCGGCGGGCGGCAAGTCGCCGGCGAACGACGCAAAATAGCGCTGCAGAAAATGTTCCACCGCCTGGCCGATGGACAGATCGTCGGGAATGAGATTGCCGCCGCCGGGAACGACAGGCCGCTCGCCGGTCTTCAGTTCCGCCTCGATGACATCGGCGGAAATCTCGTCCTGCGAATAGAGCGCGGCAAGTCTGCGGACAAGGTTTTCGAGCTCGCGCACGTTGCCCGGCCACGGATAGCGCTTCATCAGCTCGATGCCGCCCGTGGAAATACGCTTGGTCTGCAGGCCTTCGCTGGCGCCAAGCTTGAAGAAGTGCCGGACGAGATCCGGAACGTCCTCGGACCGCTCGCGCAGCGCCGGCAGCCTTAGCGGCACGACATTCAGGCGATAGAACAGATCCTCGCGGAAAAGCCCTTGATTGATCAGCGTGCGCAGATCCTTGTTGGTGGCGGCGACGATGCGCACGTCGGTCTTGATCGGCGTTCGGCCGCCGACGGTGGTGTATTCGCCCTGCTGCAGGACACGCAGCAGGCGGGTCTGCGCCTCCATCGGCATGTCGCCGATCTCGTCAAGGAAGAGCGTGCCGCCTTCGGCCTGCTCGAAACGGCCGGTGGAGCGGTTCTGCGCGCCGGTGAAGGCTCCCTTCTCGTGCCCGAACAGTTCCGATTCGATCAGGTCGCGCGGGATCGCAGCCATGTTGATCGCGACGAAGGGGCCGCCGCGGCGGCGGCCATACTCGTGCAGCGCGCGCGCCACCAGTTCCTTGCCGGTGCCCGATTCGCCTGAAATCATCACCGTCAGGTCGGTCTGCATCATGCGCGCCAGCATGCGGTAGATATCCTGCATGGCGGCAGAGCGGCCGACCAGCGGCATCGTTTCCGGCGGCTCGTCCGCCCGCGCATCGATCTTCGGCCGTCGGGGCTCGGAAAGCGCCCGGTTGACGATGTTGAGAAGCTCGGTCAGGTCGAACGGTTTCGGCAGATATTCGTAGGCGCCGGTTTCAGAGGCGCGAATCGCGGTCATGAACGTGTTCTGGGCGCTCATGACGATGACGGGCAGTTCCGGTCGCGCCTTCTTGATGCGCGGCAGCATGTCGAAGGCGTTCTCGTCCGGCATGACCACGTCGGTGATGACGAGATCGCCCTCGCCCGCCGCCACCCAGCGCCACAGCGTCGAGGCGTTGGACGTCACGCGCACCTCGTGGCCGACGCGCGAAAGCGCCTGGTTGAGGACGGTGCGGATGGCCGCATCGTCGTCGGCGACGAGAATATTGCCGCGAACCGTCATTTGCGGTCTCCTTCGCCATCGTCGTCTGTGCCGAACGGCGTTTCTTTCCAGGCCGGCATCAGGATGCGGAAAGTGGTTGCGCGCGGTGTCGAATCGCATTCGATGATGCCGCCATGCTCACCGACGATTTTCGCGACCAGCGCCAGACCAAGCCCCGACCCGTTAGGCTTGGTGGTGATAAAGGGATCAAACAGGATCGGCAGGATGTCTTCGGAGACGCCAGAACCGTTGTCGCGCACGCAGAATTCCAGCGGCAGCGACACGCGGCCCTGCGATCCCGGAACGGAAACACGGATGCCCGGCCGGAACGCGGTCGACAGGGTGATCTCGCCTTGCGGATCGCCGCCAATGGCCTCGGCCGCATTCTTGACCAGGTTGAGGAACACCTGGATGAGTTGGTCGCGGTTGGCGAAAACCGGAGGCAATGATGGATCATAATCCTCCAATATCTTGATCCGCTTGGCAAAACCGTTCTTGGCAATCGCCTTCACATGGTCGAGCACGACATGGATGTTGACCGGATAGCGATCGACGGGCCGCTCGTCGGAAAACACCTCCATGCGATCGACCAGCGAGACGATGCGGTCGGTCTCGTCGGTGATCAGCCGGGTCAGCGCGCGATCCTCGTCGGAAGCCGATAGTTCGAGCAGTTGGGCAGCACCGCGGATCCCGGATAGCGGGTTCTTGATCTCGTGGGCGAGCATCGCGGCAAGGCCGGTCACCGAGCGTGCCGCACCGCGGTGCGTCATCTGACGATCGATCTTGTCGGCCATCGACCGTTCCTGGAACATCACCACGACGGAGCCCGGGAATTCCGACACCGGCGCGACATAGAGGTCGACGACCTTCTCAATGCCGAGGCGCGGCGACGATACGTCGACCCGGTATTCGTTGACCGGTGCCCGGCGCTCGCGCACCTGGTCGACAAGCGTCAGCAACGGGCTGCCGAAGGGAATGAGCTTGGGTAATGTATTGCGGGCGAGCATGGTCGCGCTCGAGCGGAAGAAATCCTCGGCATCGGCGTTGGCGAAGGTGATGAATCCTTCCGCATCGAGCATGATCACCGGGCGGCGGATGGTGTTGAGCACGATGTGTGCGGCGTCCGCCATGTCCATGTTCTGTGCAACGGTGGCATTCATGCTGCGTTCCGCAGGTTCGTCGCCTCGGCAGCGCTTGAAAACACCTCGCACAACGCGGCAACGACGCGGACGGGCTCGAAGCAGGTAAGGATGGCCTTTCGCTGCTCATCGACGACGCCAGCGGCGTGGCGGTCGAGATACCAGCCAAGATGCTTGCGCGCCTGGCGCACGCCGCTTTCGATGCCGTAGAGCGATAGCATGTCCTGGTAGTGGGCAACGACGTAGTCGGCCAGCGCTTGCGGGCTTTCCGGCACACCAGACATCGCCTCTTTTGCCGCGGCTGCCGCGATGCTGCCTGCCGTCCAGGGCGCGCCGTAGTGCGCGCGGCCGATCATCACGGCGTCGGCGCCCGACTGATCGAGGATCATTGCTGCCTCCGCCGGCGAGCCGACATCGCCATTGGCAACGACCGGGATCGAAACAGCCTGCTTTATGCGTGCGATGGCGCGCCAGTCGGCCTTGCCCTGGTAGAACTGGCAGCGCGTTCGGCCATGCACCGTCACCATCTTGACGCCCGCCTGCTCGGCGCGGCGCGCCAGAACAGGCGCATTGAGCGCGCTTTCATCCCAGCCGAGCCGCATCTTGACCGTGACCGGCACCTCGACGGCGCCGACCACCGCCTCGATCAGCGACAAAGCGTGATCGAGGTCGCGCATCAGCGCCGAACCGGCATAGCCGCCCGTCACCTTTTTGGCCGGGCAGCCCATGTTGATGTCGATGATGTCGGCGCCCTCGCCCGCGGCTATACGGGCGCCCTCTGCCATATGCGCCGCCTCACGGCCGGCAAGCTGGACCATGTGCACGGGCAGCCCGGAATGGCGGATGCGCAGGCCGCAACCGGCTCTGCCCCTGGCAAGTTCGCCGCTCGCCACCATCTCGGACACCACCAACCCGGCGCCATGCGCATAGGCGCGCTGCCGGAACGGCTCATCTGTTATGCCCGACATGGGCGCGAGAAAAGCGCGATTGCGGATTCTCACGCGACCTACGTCCAGCGGAGATGCCAATTTGGTCAGGTCGAGCATGCACAAAAACCAAGCATTTTTAGTATCTGCACATTCTCTAGCCAGTATGGCGGCAATGTGCAACGCGCAATGACGTCACATTAAGGCGCATTGGGAAAAATGCCGGCACTAGCCAAAGCGCCGTGCGTGCTTGGGGCGCTTTGGCACTTTGCATCTGCGCATGATCTGTTCCGAAAAGCGATTCCACTTTTCGGGATGATGCGCTAAGCGTCTCGGCATGACAGACGCAAGCGAAAAGCCGGCTTTGGCTGCAGACGACAAGGTTGCTGTCGTTATCGTCGCCGCCGGCCGCGGCGCGCGCGCCGGTCAGGCCGACGGGCCTAAACAATACCAAAGGATCGGCGGCCGTGCCGTCATCGCGCGCACATTGGACGTGTTTTTGGCGCATCCGAGAATCGGTCCTGTCGTCGTCGCCATTCATGCCGACGACAGCGGGCTTTTTCGCAGCGCCGCGGGCGCCAATGCCGATCGGGTGGTCACCGTGACGGGTGGGGCGTCCAGGCAGGACTCCGTCCGGCTCGGATTGCTTGCGCTGAGAGGCCATGCGCCGCGCCGGGTTCTGGTCCATGACGCCGTCCGCCCGTTCGTCGACGCGGAATTGATAGACCGCACGGTCGCCGCCATCGGCGAGCGCCAGGCAGCGCTGCCTGCCCTGCCCGTCGCCGATACGCTGAAACGTGAATCGGCCGCCGGCATGATCGGCGAGACGGTTTCCAGGAACGGGCTTCATGCCGCCCAGACGCCGCAGGGCTTTCCGTTCTGGCCGATCCTGGCCGCCCATGAAAAGGCCCATCATCTGGGCAAGGCGGACTTCACCGACGACGCCGCGATTGCCGAATGGGCGAATATTCCGGTGAAAATCGTTCCGGGCTCGCCGGACAATGTCAAACTCACCTGGGCAAGGGATATCTCGATGGCGGATCAGCGGCTTTCCGGCAAACGGCCGCGTTTTCCGGACATCCGCACCGGCAATGGCTACGACGTTCATGCCTTCGAGCCCGGCGATCATGTCGTCCTGTGCGGCGTCTCCATCCCGCACGACAAGAAACTGTCCGGCCATTCGGATGCGGATGTCGGCCTGCACGCCTTGACCGACGCGCTGCTCGCCACTTGCGGCGCCGGCGACATCGGCACGCATTTCCCGCCATCGGACCCGCAGTGGAAAGGCGTGGCCTCGCGGATCTTCGTCGAGCATGCGGCAGAACTGGTGCGCGCGCGCGGTGGGCGCATCGCCAATGCCGACATCACGCTGATCTGCGAGGCGCCGCGCGTCGGCCCGCATCGCGAAGCGATGACCGAAATCCTTTCGGCAATACTGGCAATTTCCCGGGATCGCATCTCGATCAAGGCGACAACCAACGAAAAGCTCGGCTTTGTCGGACGCGAGGAAGGCATAGCCGCCATCGCGACCGCCAGCGTGGTGTTTCCAGGGGATGTCCCCGAATGAGCAACAGCGATCTCGCAGATGCCCTGCTTCAAGCCTGCCAACAGCGCGGAATCATGCTGGCGACGGCCGAGAGCTGCACCGGCGGCATGATCATCGCCGCCCTGACCGACATCGCCGGCTCTTCGACAGTGGTCGACCGGGGTTTCATCACCTATTCCAACGAGGCCAAGACTGAGATGCTTGGCGTTTCCGCCGCCACGCTCGAGGCGCACGGCGCGGTCTCACGGGAAACGGCGGTCGAGATGGCAGCCGGCGCCTTGGACCATTCGCGCGCCGGGCTAACCCTTGCCGTCACCGGCATTGCCGGTCCGGGCGGCGGCTCGACGGAAAAGCCCGTCGGCCTGGTCTGGTTCGGTATCGCCTTGACCGGCCGGCCGGTCGTCAGCGAATGCCAGTTGTTTGACGACAAAGGCCGCAATTTCATCCGCCAGGAGACGGTCAGGCATGCGCTTGAACTGGGCTTGCGCGCGCTCGCTGCGGATCAGGCTGCCGGCGCTGCGCCATAGATGACGTCGGCGCGCTTCTCGAACGCCTCGGAGAACATGCGGAAGGCGCGATCGAACATCGCTCCCATCACCGCACCCAGAATACGACTCTTGAATTCGTAGTCGATGAAGAAGCAGACATTGCAACCGCCGTCGGCCGGCTCGAAACGCCAGGCATTGCTCAGATATTTGAACGGACCGTCGATATATTTGACGTCGATGGCCTTGTCGTCGGGCTTTAGCAGCACCTGCGTGGTGAACGTCTCGCGGATCGCCTTGTAGCCAATGCTCATGTCGGCGACGAGGAGGGTGCGTCCGTCGCGTTGCTTGCGCGAGCGAACCGTCAGCGCCTCGCAAAGCGGCAGGAATTGCGGATAGGATTCGACATCGGCGACCAGGGCGAACATCTGTTCCGGCGTATGCGCAACGCGGCGATGGGCTTCGAATTGTGGCATGAAACCAGTGTGTTAGGCGGACTTCCTGAGAAACGCTTCCCGTGCCGCGCGCAGCTTGGCGAAATCGTCGCCGGCGTGATGCGACGAACGCGTCAGCGGGCTCGATGCCACCAGCAGGAAGCCCTTGGTTTTGCCGATCGTCTCAAAGGACTTGAATTCCTCCGGCGTGACGAAACGGATCACCGGGTGGTGTTTCTTCGACGGCTGCAGATACTGGCCGATGGTCATGAAGTCGACATTGGCCGAACGCAGATCGTCCATCAATTGCAGGATCTCGTTCCGCTCCTCGCCAAGGCCAACCATGATGCCGGATTTGGTGAAGATCGAGGGATCGAGTTCCTTGACCCGCTGCAGCAGTCTGATCGAATGGAAATAGCGGGCGCCCGGCCGGACTGTCAGATAGTTCGACGGAACGGTCTCCAGATTGTGGTTGAACACATCCGGCTTAGCCGCCACCACGACCTCCAGCGCGCCTTCCTTGCGCAGGAAGTCGGGCGTCAGGATTTCGATTGTCGTCGAAGGCGTTGCCGCCCTGATGGCGCCGATGACCTCGGCAAAGTGCTGAGCTCCGCCATCGGCGAGATCGTCGCGATCGACTGAGGTGATGACGACATGGGTTAGACCCATTTGCTTGACGGCGTGGGCGATGCGCGCCGGTTCATCGGGATCGAGCGCGGTCGGAATGCCGGTGGCGACGTTGCAGAAGGCGCAGGCGCGCGTGCAGATCTCGCCCATGATCATGAAGGTGGCGTGCTTCTTCTCCCAGCACTCACCGATATTAGGGCACCCGGCCTCTTCGCACACCGTCACCAGTCGGTGCGACTTCACGATGTCGCGCGTCTCGGCATAGCCTTTCGACATCGGCGCCTTGACGCGAATCCAGTCGGGCTTGCGCAGCACATCCTGGTCAGGCTTGTGCGCCTTTTCAGGATGCCGCAGGCGCGGCGCATTGGCGATCGTGTCGAGGACGGTGACCATCAGAAATCCAGTTCATTCGCGATCGCCTTCCGGCGTTCGCTTTCACAAGTCATCTAGGACTTTTCGCTGCGAAGAAAAAGGCCGCCGCGACGCATGCCGCCACAGCCATTTTCGCATGGCAAGAGTTCAGCAACTAACGGCGCACCAGGCGCCCTACCCAGATCAGCAGGCAGGCGCCAATGAAACCGGTGATCAAATAGGCGATCCAGCCGGCGCCGAAGGCGCCGATGTTGAGCGCCTGCAGGATGGCATTCAGCACGATCGCGCCGACGATGCCCAGAACGATGTTCATCAAGACGCCCATGTTGCTTTTCATGAACATCTCGGCAAGCCAGCCTGCCAGTCCGCCGATGATGATGGCTGCGATCCAGCCCACGCCATTCACGTCCATATGCCCTCTCCTCTGGTGACGAATGCATTCGGAAACGAATTACCTTGCCGTTGAGTTCCTTGGCTCTCACGTGCCGAGTCTCACGCGGTCAATTTATCATGCGTTCAGAGCGCGACCATAGGCGTCGAGCACACTTTCCTTCATCATCTCCGACAGCGTCGGATGCGGGAAGATCGTGTGCATCAGTTCTTCCTCGGTGGTCTCCAGGTTCATCGCCATGACAAAGCCCTGGATCAGCTCGGTCACTTCGGCGCCGACCATATGCGCGCCGAGCAACTGCCCGGTCTTGCTGTCGAAGATGGTCTTGACAAAACCCTGGTCCTCGCCGAGCGCAATGGCTTTGCCATTGGCGGCGAACTGAAAGCGGCCGACGCGGATGTCCTTGCCTTCGGCCTTGGCTTTCGCTTCGGTCAACCCGACGGAGGCAACCTGCGGGTTGCAATAGGTGCAGCCCGGAATTTTCAGTTTGTCAGTGGCGTGCACGCCGGGGACATTGGCGATCTTTTCCACGCAGACCACGCCTTCATGCTCGGCCTTGTGGGCGAGCATAGGCGGGCCGGCAACGTCGCCGATGGCATAGATCCCGGGCACATTGGTGCTGCCGTAGCCGTCGACGACGACGCAGCCGCGATCGGTCTTCACGCCGAGCGCTTCGAGGCCGAGATTCTCGATATTGCCCTGCACGCCGACGGCCGAGATCATCCGGTCGGCGGTGATCTTCTCGACCTTGCCGTCCTTCATCTCGACATGCGCGGTTACCGAGTTCGCAGCTTTTTCGACCTTGGTGACCTTTGCATCGAGGATGATCTTCATGCCTTGCTTCTCGAATTGCTTTTGCGCGAATTTCGAGACCTCTGCGTCCTCGACCGGCATCACCGCCGGCAGCAACTCGACCACAGTCACCTCCGCGCCCATGGTGCGGTAGAATGAGGCGAATTCGATGCCGATTGCGCCCGAACCCATCACCAGCAGCGATTTCGGCACCTCCTTCGGCACCATCGCTTCGAAATAGGTCCAGATCAGCTTGCCGTCGGGCTCGATGCCGGGCAACGCCCGCGGCCTGGCGCCGGTCGCCAGGATGATGTGCTTGGCAGTGTACGTGCCCTCGCCCTTGGCGCCCTTGGGCGCCGGCGGCTGTGGCTCCATCGGCTTCTTCGACGATTTCGACACGACGATCTCGCCCGGTCTATCGCTGGAAGCTGCCTTGGACAGCTTGGCTTCGCCCCAGATGACATCGACCTTGTTCTTCTTCATCAGGAAGGCGACGCCGCCGTTCAACCGCAGCGAGACCTTTCGCGAGCGGTCGACCACGGCAGCGGTATCGACGCTGACCTTGCCGTCGATCTTCAAGCCGTAGTCCTTCAAATGATCCGAATAGTGCATGATCTCGGCCGAACGCAGCAGCGCCTTGGTCGGGATGCAACCCCAGTTGAGGCAGATGCCGCCGAGATGCTCGCGCTCGACGATCGCTGTCTTGAATCCGAGTTGGGCGGAACGCACCGCCGTGACATAGCCGCCGGGGCCGGAGCCGATGATGATGACGTCGTAGTTCTCAGCCACGGATTTCTCCTCTGATTCTCTAGAGTTCCAGCATGACGCGCACGATTGGCGCCAATGCCTGCCCGATTTTGCGCGTGTTCTCTGCGTCGAGATGGACGCCGTCGAGTGGCGTGGTCTCGGCCACCGAGCCCGCATCGAAGAAGCCGCAGCCGACCTCGTCGGCAAGGGCGGAATATTGCGGTGCCAGCCGCTTCGACGCTTCATCGCCGCCGGCGAACATTTCCTTGAATTCGGCGTTTTCCGTGCGGCTGACGGCGGGCGGCGCGACGATCAAGATCTGCGGCGACGGCCAATCGAACGGGTAGTCGTGACCGCGCACGATATCGATCAGGCGCTGCATGCCTTGCTTGGCGGCGACCGGATTGCCGTGAATCCACGGCTTCATGTCGTTGGCGCCGAGCATGATGATGACCAGGTCGATCGGCGCATGCGTCATCAGGATCGTCGGCAGCACTCTTGCGCCGTTACGGTCGGCCCCGGCGAGATGGTCGTCGAAAGCCGTTGTGCGGCCGTTCAAGCCTTCGGCTATGACCTCGACGCTGGCTCCCAACGTCGCCTGCAGCACACTCGGCCAGCGGTCCTTGAGCGGGTGGCGATCCAGACTTGCCGCATCATAGCCCCAGGTCAGCGAATCGCCGTAGCAAAGGACTGTTTTCATGCGTTTGCCCCACTCCGGCCGAAATCCGCCGGCGCGCGCCTCACCCGCCAGCCCACGAACAGCCAATGCACGACGATCGTTGCAACGCTGGAAAGGCTGAAGGCAAAAAGGCTGGTGAAGAGTTCCCGCACCGCCTTGTTTCCCCTCTAGACCAGCATGCCCATCGGGTTTTCGATCATGCGCTTGAAGGCGCCGAGGAGTTCGGCGCCGAGCGCGCCGTCGACAGCGCGGTGATCGGTCGACAATGTCACCGACATGATGGTGGCGATCTTGATCTCACCGTTCTTGACCACCGCGCGCTCCTCGCCGGCGCCGACCGCCAGGATCGTCGCATGCGGCGGGTTGATGACGGCGGCAAAGTCCTTGATGCCGAACATGCCGAGATTGGACACCGCCGTGGTGCCGCCCTGGTATTCTTCCGGCTTCAGCTTGCGGCTGCGCGCGCGGCTGGCAAGATCCTTCATCTCGTTGGAGATGACCGACAGCGTCTTTTCGTCGGCGCGCCGGATGATCGGCGTGATCAGCCCGCCGGGGATCGACACGGCGACACCGACGTCGGCATGCTTGTGCTTGACCATGGCGCTCTCGGTCCATGACGCATTGGCATCCGGCACCGCCATCAGCGCCATTGCCATCGCTTTGATGACCATGTCGTTGACCGACAGCTTGTAGGCCGGCGCCTCGCCCTTGTCGCTCTTCTTCACCGGGGCGGCACCGTTGATCTGCGTGCGCAGGGCCAGAAGCGCATCAAGCTCGCAGTCGAGCGTCAGGTAGAAATGCGGGATGGTGGTCGTGGCCTCGACAAGCCGGCGCGCAATGGTCTTGCGCATGTTGTCATGCGGGACAAGCTCGTAGGAGCCGTCGGCAAACAGTTTCAGCACCTGGTCGTCCGACATTGGCTTGGCTGCGGCCGCCGGTGCCGGGGCGCCGGCAGGTGCGGCTTTCGCGGCTGGTGCCGCGTTGGCGCCGCCACCGGAAATCGCTGCATCGACATCGGCCTTGACCACGCGGCCGTGCGGACCGGAGCCGGTCACCGCGGAGACATCGACACCGGCTTCCCGGGCGATGCGACGGGCCAGTGGCGAGGCGAAGACCCGTTCGCCGACTGCATGGCCATTGGCAATCGGAGCCGCCTGGGGCGCCGGTGCGGCCGCAGGTTTCGGCGCTTCCGGCTTTGAGGTTTCCGCCTTTGGCGCTTCAATTTTGGGGGCTTCTGTTTTTGCTGCCTCGGCTTTTGCCGAAGCGGCAGCGCCGTCACCGCTCTTGGCGGCAGCCGCCGCATCCTCGCCTTCGGCTGCGAGAACAGCGATCAGCGCATTAACCTTGACGCCTTCGGTGCCGGCCGGAACCACCAGCTTGGCTACCGTGCCCTCATCGACGGCTTCGACTTCCATCGTCGCCTTGTCGGTTTCGATCTCGGCTATCACGTCGCCCGGCGAAACCTTGTCGCCCTCCTTGACCAGCCACTTGGCAAGGTTGCCTTCTTCCATCGTGGGCGACAGGGCCGGCATGGTGATGTTGATCGGCATTTTGTCCTCCCGCCCTGCTCAGCGATATGTGACGGCTTTGACCGCCCCGACGACCTCGCCGATATTGGGCAGCGCCAGCTTTTCGAGGTTTGCCGCATAGGGCATCGGCACGTCCTTGCCGGCAATGGTGATGACCGGCGCGTCGAGGAAATCGAAGGCGCGCTGCGACACCTGGCTGGCGATATGGTCGCCGACCGAGCTCTGCGGAAACCCTTCCTCCACCACCACCAGCCGATTGGTCTTCTTGACCGAGGCGATGATGGTGTCGAAATCGAGCGGGCGGATGGTCCTGAGGTCGATGATCTCGGCATCGATGCCCATGCCGCGCAATTCGGCCTCGGCCTTCACCGTGTAGGCCATGCCGATGCCGAAGGAGACGATGGTGACATCCTTGCCCGACTTGTGGATGCGCGCCTTGCCGATCGGCAGCACGAAATCGTCGATCTTCGGCACATCGAAGGACTGGCCGTAGAGGATTTCGTTCTCGAGGAAGATGACCGGGTTGGCGTCGCGGATCGCAGCCTTCAGCAACCCCTTGGCGTCGGCGGCAGTGTAGGGCATCACCACTTTCAGGCCTGGAATGTGGCTGTACCAGGCGGCATAGCACTGCGAATGCTGGGCGGCGACGCGTGCGGCCGCGCCGTTTGGCCCGCGGAAGACGATGGGAGCGCCCATCTGGCCGCCGGACATGTAGAGCGTCTTGGCGGCGGAGTTGATGATATGGTCGATCGCCTGCATGGCGAAGTTGAAGGTCATGAACTCGACGATCGGCCTCAGGCCGGCCATCGCCGCGCCAACGCCGACGCCGGCAAAACCGTGCTCGGTGATCGGTGTGTCGACGACGCGACGCGGCCCGAATTCCTGCAGCAGCCCTTGCGTGATCTTGTAAGCGCCCTGGTATTCGGCGACCTCCTCGCCCATCACGAAGACGTCATCGTCACGGCGCATCTCCTCGGCCATCGCGTCACGCAGCGCTTCGCGCACGGTGGTCGAGACCATTTCCGTGCCGGCCGGGATGTCGGGATCGGCGGCGATTTCGGTTCTCGGCGCCGCGGCGACAGGTGCTGCGCCCTCGCTTTTGGCCGCAGCAGGCGCTGGCGCTGCTGTTTCAGCCTTGGCAGGTTCCTCGCCGATGCCTTCGCCTGCCTTGCCGATGTCTTCACCATCAACGGCGAGCACGGCGATCAGCGTGTTGACCTTGACACCTTCGGTGCCGGCAGGAACAACGATCTTGGCTAGCGTGCCTTCGTCGACGGCCTCGACTTCCATCGTGGCCTTGTCGGTCTCGATCTCGGCGATGACATCACCAGCGACAACCTTATCGCCCTCTTTCTTCAACCATTTGGAAACATTGCCCTCTTCCATGGTCGGCGAGAGAGCGGGCATGAGAATTTCGATCGGCATGTCTTTGCCCTCTCGTTACAGTACGATGTCGGTCCAGAGCTCGGACGGATCCGGCTCTGCGTCGTTCTGGGCAAATTCGGCGGCGTCGGCGACAATGTCGCGAACCTCCTTATCGACTGTCTTGAGCTCGTCCTCATCAGCCCACTTCTTGTCGAGCAGGCGCGCCTTGACCTGCTCGATCGGGTCGCGCTCGGAGCGCATCTTCTGCACTTCTTCCTTGGAACGGTATTTTGCCGGATCGGACATCGAGTGGCCGCGGTAGCGGTAGGTC
Organism: Mesorhizobium sp. WSM4848; assembly: GCF_055811375.1. NCBI lineage: Bacteria > Pseudomonadati > Pseudomonadota > Alphaproteobacteria > Hyphomicrobiales > Phyllobacteriaceae > Mesorhizobium > Mesorhizobium sp. WSM4848. Next base: position 10,626 of record NZ_JBVVPX010000045.1, on the reverse strand, counting down.
TGCATTTCGAGAATCAGCGGCCCCTTGCCGTCACGGCACCATTCGGTGGCGAGATCACCGGCTGCCTTGACCGCGCGGACGTCCATGCCATCGACCTGGATGCCGGGGATCTTGAAGGAGGCGCCGCGGTGCGAAAAATCCGTCTCGGCCGACGAACGCGTTACCGAGGTGCCCATGGCATAGCGGTTGTTCTCGATGATGAAGATCACCGGCAGCTTCCACAGCGAGGCCATGTTGAAGCTCTCATAGACCTGGCCCTGATTGGCGGCGCCGTCGCCGAAATAGGTCAGTGTCACATTGTTGTTGCCACGATAACGATTGGCGAAGGCGAGGCCGGTGCCGAGCGAAACCTGCGCGCCGACAATGCCGTGGCCGCCGTAAAAATGCTTCTCCTTGGAGAACATGTGCATGGAGCCGCCCTTGCCCCTGGACAAGCCGCCACGGCGCCCGGTCAATTCGGCCATGACGCCGCGCGGCGACAGTTCCATCGCCAGCATATGACCATGGTCGCGGTAGGCGGTGATCATCTGGTCGCCGTCGATCAGCGCCATCTTCATGCCGGTGACAACTGCTTCCTGGCCGATATAGAGGTGGCAGAAGCCGCCGATGAAGCCCATGCCGTAGAGCTGGCCGGCCTTTTCCTCGAAGCGGCGAATAAGCAGCATGCGCCGGTAGGCGTCAAGCTCCTCATCCTTGGTGAAGTCGACAGGCTTGGGGGCTGAAAGCCCTGCCGATTTGCCGTCGGATTTGGGTTTGGTTTTGGCAGGCGCTTTTCTGGCGGCGGTGGCCATGCATCACTCCCTGTTGGCGTCTCTTGCGGACACTGAGGGAGATCAGTTCTCCCCACCGATTTGGCAAAGGCTAACACGCGGGAAAGCGTTTCGCCATGCTGAAAAATGCATGGCTGACATGCGTCTAAGCGATTGAAATCGTTGAAAATATCGGCGATTAACTTGAATTTGGTTATCTTGCCGTAGCCGGCAACATGATGGTGATTTCGTCGGCGTGGGACACATTGAGCGCCTTGCGCGCCTGCTCGTCGAGCATGTCCTTCTCCAGCGTGCCCTGATGCATCAGCTGAACACGCCGCTGCAGGTCGAGCCGGCGGGCCTTGACGGCGTCGAGCTTACCTTGCAGGTCGACGGCTTCGGCTTCCAACCGGTATTTGGAATAGATGCCGAATTCGCCGTGATAGGCGTGAAAGCCGAAATAGGCGAGGAACGCCACGCAGAGCGACGGGATGATCAGCCGACCGGTATTTCTCTGCTTGTGCTGACGTGTCCACATGATCCAAATCCCTTAGAGCGCCGGGCGCCCGCTTGGATGCGCAAGGGGCGCTCTAACCATTCTGCGACCTCACCCTTTCTCGCCCGATTGTGCTTAATGGACGGTTACGGACGACCGGATCTGGCGGTGCTGAAACAAAAAAGGCGAGAATGCCCCGCCCTTTCGTTTTCGGATTTTCTGCGGCTCAGCCCTTCACGATCGACTTGCCGGCGTAGAGCGCCTGCTTGCCGAGCTCTTCCTCGATGCGGATGAGCTGGTTGTACTTGGCCATGCGATCCGAGCGCGACAGCGAACCCGTCTTGATCTGCCCGCAATTGGTGGCGACGGCGAGATCGGCGATGGTCGAATCTTCGGTTTCGCCCGAGCGGTGCGACATGACCGCGGTGTAGCCGGCCTTGTGCGCGGTCTCGACGGCGTCGAGCGTTTCGGTCAGGGAGCCGATCTGGTTGACCTTGACCAGGATAGAATTGGCGACGCCCATGCGGATGCCGTCGCGCAGCCGCGCCGTATTGGTGACGAACAGATCGTCGCCGACCAGCTGGGTCTTGTTGCCGATGAGCTCGGTCAGCGTTTTCCAGCCGTCCCAGTCGTCTTCGGCCAGCCCATCCTCGATGGTGATGATCGGATAGTCCGCTGCGAGCTTGGCCAGATACTTGGCCTGGGTCTTCGGATCGCGGGTCTTTTTCTCGCCTTCATAGACGTAGTTGCCGTCCTTGAAGAATTCGGTCGCGGCGCAGTCGAGGCCGAGCGCAACCTCTTCGCCCGGCTTGAAGCCGGCCTTCTCGATCGATTCCATGATGAAATCGAGCGCGGCGGGCGCGCTTTTCAAGTTGGGAGCGAAGCCACCCTCGTCACCGACATTGGTGTTGTGGCCGGCGTCCTTCAGCCGCTTCCTCAGCGTATGGAAGATTTCCGAACCCCAGCGCACGCCGTCACGCAGTGTCGGCGCACCGATCGGCAGGATCATGAATTCCTGGAAATCGATCGGGTTGTCGGCATGGGCGCCACCGTTGATGATGTTCATCATCGGCACCGGAAGCACGTGCGCCTTGGTGCCGCCGACATAGCGGTAGAGCGGCAGGCCAGACGCTTCCGCCGCAGCCTTGGCCACCGCCAGCGACACGCCAAGGATCGCATTGGCGCCGAGGCGGCTCTTGTTGGGCGTGCCGTCGAGCTCGATCATGGTCTGGTCGATGTGGATCTGGTTCTCGGCTTCCATGCCGCCGATAGCTTCGAACAGCTCGCCATTGACGGCCTCTACCGCCCGCAGGACGCCCTTGCCGAGGTAGCGGGCGCCGCCGTCGCGCAGTTCGACCGCCTCATGCGCGCCGGTCGAGGCGCCGGAAGGCACCGCAGCGCGGCCCATCGAGCCGTCTTCGAGCACGACGTCGACCTCGACGGTCGGGTTTCCGCGGCTGTCCAGGATTTCACGCCCGACAATGTCGATGATGGCAGTCATTGCGATGTCCCCGATTGATCTGACGAAGCGTCGCGCACGTCTTAGCCAAAGTGCTGCAAAACGCAATCGTGGCGTCCGCAAATATTGCCGCCACTTCCACCACATCGAATCACGAAGCACAAATTGCTGTCATCATAAGTCATGTCAGCCAGAGGTCTTGGCGGCGTGCGGCTTTCTGGTTATGCTCACAGCTGCGCGGGGCGAAACAGGAGGAGTTTCGCCATGTCTCAGTTGAGCGGTATCGTGAGTTTGTTCCTGATCGCGGCGGCGTTTTTGACGTCGTGTGACACTCAGCAGCCTCAACAGGGCGCGGTAGAGTTGTCGACCCTTGCAGCGGAGTAGTTATCCTGCGGAAAAGGCCCCCGGTTCAACCGGGGGCCTTTTTGATTCCGGCAGAGCAAGATCAATGCCAGTAAGGCTCGACCTTGTAGTAACTGTATGACGCATCACGCGCGGCCTGGCCGTCGGCGCCCGTCAATTCGTTGATCGAATAGGCGGGAGCTGCCTTCAGTTGCTCCTTCGTGAACGGCACGACATAGCCGCCCTTGTCCTCGTCATAGTCGAGGCTCGCCCACGGAATGGCGTGGTACTTCTCGCCGATGCCGAGAAATCCGCCAAAGCCGATCACGGCAAACATGATTCCATTCGATAATTTGTCGAGCATGACATCCTCGATGTCGCCGATGTGCGTGCCTTCCGTGTTGTAGACGGAAGTGCCGATCACCCGCGAGGCAGCGATGGCTTCAGTGTGTCCTGTCTGGGTTGTCATGATGTGCTCCTTTTGTCGTTCACTTCAGGTTCGACAATGAGGAAAGGGCTGCGAAGGTTCCAGACTTTTATGGACGCGATCATACGTGCAGGGCTGATCACTCAGCGAGGATGAAGGTGACCTTCATATTGACGCGGTAGGCGGAGATCTTGCCGTTCTCGACGACGACCTTCTGGTCCTGGATCCAGGCGCCTTCGACGTTCTTCAATGTCTTTGCGGCGCGGGCAATCCCCTGTTCGATGGCGTCCTGAAAGCTGTTATTCGACGATGATGTGATTTCGGTGACGCGGGCGACGGACATGGCTTCCTCCTCCAAGGCACTCGGTTGCCCGGGCAGCGTACAACCGGCGCCTGTTGATCACAAGTTTCGGGGTCGGAATTAGGGCTGGACCGCTGAACTTGCTCAGCCCTTGGCGACGCGATCGAATGCCATCAGCCTTTCAAGCAGCGGCCGAAGGTGTTTCAGCGGCACCATGTTGGGACCGTCGGAGGGGGCGTTGTCGGGATCCTGATGCGTCTCGATGAAGACGCCGGCGACACCGACCGCAACCGCGGCGCGCGCCAGCGTCTCGACGAAGCGCCGATCGCCACCCGAGGAGCCGCCCTGCCCGCCCGGCTGCTGCACCGAATGCGTGGCGTCGAAAATCACCGGCGCGCCGATCTCGGCCATGATCGGCAGGGCGCGCATATCGGACACCAGCGTGTTGTAACCGAAGGACGCGCCGCGCTCGGTGACCAGCACATTGGCGTTGCCGGAGCCGGTGACCTTGGCGACGACGTTCTTCATGTCCCACGGTGCGAGGAACTGGCCCTTCTTCACATTGACGACCTTGCCGGTTCTTGCCGCCGCGATCAGCAGATCGGTCTGGCGGCTGAGGAAAGCCGGAATCTGCAGGATATCGACATGCGGCGCCACGAGCGCGCACTGTTCCTCGGTGTGAACGTCGGTCAGGATCGGCAGCGAAAACGCCTTGCGCAAATCGTCGAAGACGGGCAGTGCCGCATCGAGCCCGGCGCCGCGCGTGCCGCCAAGCGAGGTGCGGTTGGCCTTGTCGTAACTGGTCTTGTAGACGAGGCCCAGCCCGAGCTTCTCGGTCAGTTCCTTCAGCGCGCCAGCCATGTCGAAGGCGTGCTGGCGCGATTCAAGCTGGCACGGGCCGGCAATCAGCGACAGCGGCGCGGTGTTGCCGAAGACGACATTGCCGACGGTTACGGACGAATTGGGCTTGCTCATGCTTTCTCCTGGAAAACCAAGGCCGCACCCTGCCCGGATGCCGGCCGCACGACAATATCATCGCCGCGTATGTCGTGTTCGACGGAATTTGCTGCAAGCAGCTTGGCGACCGTGTCGGCGAAACCAACTGAAAAGACGATCGCCGCGAAGCGGAGTTCCGATGGCGCGCCGGCAGGTATGCCGAAGCGCGTTTCGAAAGCGACGGGGTCACGCAGGGTCAAGGTCGCGTTCGGCAGGTCAAGCGCAGTGCCGCTCCCCTGCCCGGTCGCCGGACTGCGCGTCGCGATCGAAATCAATCGGCGCTGTTCGGATGGCTCGGTGCTGACCGCCACGACTTCGACAATGCCGGTTGCGCCATTAGCGTGGACCTGCAGCGCACCGCGGTCCACTTTCGGCGCATTGATCCGCTCGCAGGCAAACAGGAATGCGTCCGTCGCCCCGGTGCCGGAGGCGAAGGCCAGTTTGAACGATGCCGTGTCGCTGTTTCCCGCCGCGTCGGTGAAGGCGCGCGAAAAGCTCAGCATGTCTCCAGCCGACAGGCCGGCTTCGACATAGCGCGCGTGGTCGGCATCCGCATTTTGGGTGCCCAGGACAAGGGCGGAAAATCCCTCATTGCCGCAGCTGTCGCGATAGGCGCGATCGCGCGCGACGAAGACGTTGCCGTCAGCGATTGCTTTCGCCGCCGCTTGCGCATTGCCCACTGCCAGCGGCTCGAGATAGCTGCCGTCCTCAAGGAAGACGCAGCAGTTTTCCGTGCCGAAAGGATGGATGCCCGTCGGCGCCACAACAAAGCCAAGCGAAACCAGCCGCGCCCGCGCCACGTCGAGGCTCGCGGTCGGCAGCACAAGATGGTCAAGCCGATAAGCTCCGGGCGGACAAGCGCCGGGCGAAGGAGGGCGTGCTGGCATCGTCTCGATCATGCCGGCGCGGTGTGCATCATTCCGGAAGTTGGTTCAAGTGCCCTCGCCTGACGCGAAGGGATTTCATAGCGGCAGCGGTCGTCGCCGATGGCTGCTCTTCGCCATGCTGGCTTGGGGCGCGCCAAAGCGGCCGCCCCGACCGAACCAACCGCCGCAGACGGGTGCGCTCCTGTTCGGTCAGTTTCACTTCAAGTCGCAGCCACAATGTCCGCCGAATAGCGCAATTCGCGCAGCGGTTTGACCTGGCTGGTCGTCTCGGCATAGAGCGGATGCGCCTTGTAGGCGGCCAGAGCGGAGTCATCCTCGAACTCGGCATAAACGACCACGTCGATCTCGTCCGAAAGCGGGTCGACCTTGTTGTTGAGCGTCACCTCGAACCGACGAGAATGGGGGATGTTGCCCAGTGCCAGCAAGCCGGTGCGTACGGCCTCGACATCCTCTTTATGCCGTGCGCTGAAGAAAACGATATGCCGGATCAACCCCAGCCTCCTCGATCGATGTGCAAGCGTGTTTTGTGTGGGCGACCGTGTTTTGTGTGGGCAACACGGGCGCGTCAACCGGCAATGATGTCGCGGCAACAACGCGTTGGGCGAGGAGAGGAAACTACATCATACTGGTGATGTAGCGCACGATGCGCGTTATCTCCCTGACCGTGGTGTCGAGATAGCTGCCCTGATTGTAGAGCCCATCCCAGATCAGGAAGAACGTGACGGCGCAGATGACAATGACATAACGCATGGCTAAAACTACTGCATCCGGGTGGCTGCAACCATAGTGATTCCGGCGTTGATCAGCGCCCTCCCCCAAAATCTATCCATTGATCCGTGTTCGCTTGCCTTGGCTCTTGAAGTTCCCTTTGATGGCGTGAGAGATTGCTGCGGGGATTCATCGGGAAGCGGCGTTCGCGCCCTGCCGAATGAACTGCGAGAGTTGGAAACCGGCGATTTTGCGCCGGCGCCGCAGAAGTCCCGGGGGCATGACATGGCTCACAAGGAAGACACCGGCGTTGCGTCGGGCGACGCGGTCAAATTGGACGAATTCAATTTCGCCGAGACCGTCAAAGGCCTGCCGGCCAAGGCGCGCATGGTGCTGTCGGCGGCGATGAACCTGCCGCGTGGCTCGCTCAAGGTGAGGTTGCCGGACGGCCGCGCCGTCCTCGTCGGCGGCAAGGGCCCGGGTCCGGACGCCGAACTGGTGCTCAAGAACTGGCGTTTGCCCGGCCGTGCCTTCACCGGCGGCACCATCGGCATCGCCGAATCCTACATCGACGGCGATTGGGACAGTCCCGATGTGACCAGTTTCCTGGAACTGTTCGTGGTCAATTCAGAAATCGGAGAGCGCATCGCCGGCGGCGCCAGCTGGCTGATCAACGCCATCCAGCGTGTCCGCCACTGGTTCAACCAAAACACCCGCACCGGCTCGAAGCGCAACATTTCGGCCCATTACGATCTCGGCAACGCCTTTTACAAGGAATGGCTGGATCCGAGCATGACCTATTCGTCGGCGCTCTATGCGGCTGGCGCCAACGATCTGGAAAGCGCGCAAGCCGCCAAATATCGCGCGCTGGCCAAGGACACGGGCATCGGCGCGAACGACCACGTGCTTGAAATCGGCTGCGGCTGGGGCGGCTTTGCCGAATTCGCGGCGCGCGAGATCGGCTGCCGCGTCACCGGGCTGACGATCAGCCACGAACAGCATGATTTCGCCAGAGCACGCGTCCAGAAGGCTGGATTTGCCGACAAGGTCGACATCAAGCTGCAGGACTACCGCGACGAAACCGGTTCCTACGACCGCATCGCTTCGATCGAGATGTTCGAGGCGGTCGGCGAAAAGTACTGGCCTGTGTTTTTCGGCAAGATGAAGGACTGCCTGCGGCCTGGCGGCACTGCCGGCCTGCAGATCATCACCATCAACGAGAAAGCCTACGATACCTATCGCGCCCGGCCGGATTTCATCCAGCGTTACGTCTTCCCGGGCGGCATGCTGCCGACGCCGTCGATCCTGAAAACGCTCGGCAGAGACCATGGTCTTGATCATCTGCGCGAGCGCATTTTCCCGGACGACTATGCCCGCACGCTCGCCGAATGGCGCCACCGCTTTTGGGGGTCATGGGAAAAGATTGTCCCGCTCGGTTTCGACGACCGCTTCAAGAAGCTCTGGGAGTTTTACCTGCATTATTGCGAAGCCGGCTTCCGCGCCAGCTATATCGATGTCCGCCAGGTGGTTTACAGGGCTTAGGGCAACCGCCGACGGGTTGATCGTGCCCTGGCTGATGCGGTAGCACAATCACGTCGCGGTTGGTGTCCGGCGCCCTTGCAGATGATCTTCGAGGTGATGGTCTCCGGGAAATTGCCGCGCCGCCGGCGCGGTAGTTGTTGGTGGCGACGACCAGTTTCCGCATGGGAACAATTGGTTCTCCGTCGAACATCAAGTCGATGATGCGGTTCGAGCCGGCTCCTGTTCAACGACGCGCCAGCCTTCAACAGCGTACCAGGTCCTGCCCGAAGCAGAGCTTCGCGCCTGAATCCGGTCGAGTCCACAAGGAACAGATGACGTGCGGATGAATGCGCGCCGGCGGAAACGTCAGCGCCTGTCGTCGTCGCCTTGGGTGATCAGCCGCGCGCTGCGCTGCCCTGTCAGGTAGATCCATAGCCAGCTCAGCGAAACCGCAAGCCGGTTACGGAAGCCGATCAGGAAATAGATGTGCGCCAGGCCCCAAAGCCACCAGGCCAGCCGGCCGGTGAGCTTGATCCAGCCGAAGTCGATCGCGGCGGCGCGCTTGCCGATCGTCGCCAGATCGCCGTCATGCTTATAGCGGAAAGGCCGCGGGGTTGCGTCGCCGGCAAGTCGGGCCTTTATCGTCGCGGCGACATGCCGGCCCTGCTGCTTGGCGGCGGGTGCTACGCCGGGCATCATGCGGCCATCCGGCCGCAGGACGTGCGCAGCGTCACCTACGACGAAAATCTCCGGGCTGCCCGGCACGGTCAGATCGGGCTCGACCAGCACCCTGCCGGCGCGGTCCGCTGCCGCCCCCAGCCATTCGGCGGCCGGCGAAGCGGCGACGCCTGCTGCCCACAGGATCGTCCTGGCCGGCAGATACGTTTCGCCGAAGACGACACCCTCCGCGTCGTCACATCCTTGCGCTTGCGCAGGAGATGGCGGATCGGCCAGGCGACTTCCGAGGTCGCCAGTGCGGTGGTCGCCACCTGATAGAGCAGCGGCTGGAAAGATGGTGGTTGCGCTTGTCGATCATGGTGATGCGCATCGGCGCACCGTCAAGCGCGCGGGTGAATTCGAGACCCCCAAAGCCGGCTCCGACGACGACGACATGATGGCTGGATTTGTTCATCTCATTCACTCCGGGAGCAGGTTGGCCGGGAGAGCAGGTGGGCCGGGAGAGCAGGCTGGGCCGCGAGGGCAGTTGGCCACGAGAGCAGGCTGGGGAGCAATTTCGCCAAGGCTGATGTAGCTACTTTGTGCACCGCAACAACTTCCGACTTTGCTGACTGCCCGCCAAGAGATGTCGCTGTTGCACATGCCCCATCCTGCCGCCGAGTATAATTTCATCGAAGCAGACGACAGGAGTGAAAGTTGGCTAGCGATCATGACGACGACGGTCCGGGACAATATTCCTCGCCGCCTTGCTTCATGCACGAGCTCGACCCGGAATTCCGGGCGCCCCTAGCCGATTGGAACGACGTGAAACGATGGCGCAAGGCCGAGCGCGAGCGGCTGATTGCGGCGCGCCTCGCTGTCCCGGCTGACGTGCGGTCGGCAATGTCGAAGCGCATCGGCGAAAGCCTCGACGCGGTGATCGGCGACATTGCCGGCCGCATGGTCAGCCTCTACTGGCCGTTCCGCGGCGAGCCGGATTTGCGGGCCTGGATGGCTTCTGTCAATGAGCGCCGCGGCCGTACCGCGCTGCCTGTTGTCGTCGAAAAAGGCCGCCCGCTCATCTTTCGCGCCTACGCGCCGGGCGACCGGCTTGAGAAGGGCGTCTGGAACATCCCGATCCCGGCTGGAGGCGATCCGGTGCTGCCCGACATCGTCATTTCGCCTGTCGTCGGCATCGATCCGAGACAGTATCGGCTGGGCTATGGCGGCGGCTTCTTCGACCGCACGCTGGCGGCGATGCCGTTCAAACCGTTGGTCATCGGTGTCGGCTACGAACTGCAGCGCATCGCCACCATCTACCCGCAGCCGCATGATATCCCGATGGACGGCGTGGTAACGGAGGCTTTCAAAGCCTAGGCAAGTTCCGGCTTCATCCCGACCGCCGTCCGGTCGACGATCTCGCGCAAGGCGAACGACGAGTTGATCTTCGTCACATGCGGCATCGCCGACAGCCATTCCTTGTGGATGCGCTCATAGTCGACGAGGTCCTTTGCCGCGATGCGCAGGATATAATCGTATTCACCCGACATCAGGTGGCAGGACAACACATTCGGGCAGCGCTTTATCGCCGCCTCGAAATCCGACAGTGTCTTCTCGAATTGCCCCGACAGCGATATATGCACGATCGCCGTCATCTGGTGGCCAAGAGCGGCATTGGAAAGCCGGGCGTGGTAGCCGCGGATGGTTCCGGATTTCTCCAGATTGTCGAGCCGCCGCGAGCAGGCCGACTGCGACAGACCGACCTTCTCGGCAAGCGCCGCGTTGGGTATCCGCCCATCCCGTTGCAACGTTTCGAGGATGGCGATATCAATCCTGTCGAGCGGCATTTTTCGGGATTCCTGCGACAATCCAGCTGTTTTGCGCAACAATTATCGAACCGTGCCGTCTTGCGCAAGCGCATTCGCAAACACCTACGCGACGATTCGTGGTTCACTGTCTGTCAACAGCGAACATGCCCCAAAAGGCTGGATCAGGAGGAGAAGAAGATGCGCGTCGGCTGCCCCCGGGAAATCAAGAACCACGAATACCGCGTCGGCCTGACGCCGGGATCGGTCCGCGAATA
>NZ_JBVVPX010000044.1:0-56504 GCF_055811375.1 Mesorhizobium sp. WSM4848 | reverse complement strand
TCGGTGCCCGACCACTTGCCGAACAGGATGCGATCGCCGGCCTTGACGTCCAGCGGGACGAGCTTGCCGGCTTCGTCGCGGGCGCCGGAACCAACGGCGATGATCTCGCCTTCCTGCGGCTTTTCCTTCGCCGTGTCGGGGATGATGATCCCGCCGGCAGTCTTGGATTCGGATTCAACCCGGCGTACGACCACGCGGTCATGAAGCGGGCGGAACTTCGACTTTGCCATTTTTTATTCCTCAGTGAGAATGGTGAGAATAGTTCCTCCGTCCGGCGGCGCCGGACAAACCTATAAGCCCGGCGGCGCCGGACCTACGCTTAGCACTCACCGATGGCGAGTGCTAACGTGGCGGTGAGATAAGCCGGCGGCTGGCGAGAGTCAAGGTGCTGAGTGAGCCGATCGACGCCAGCGATGAAGTACTGGCGCCTCGGCAGTATAAGCACCAACCGGCGTCGTTCCGCCAGCGGGTAGCAGCCGCTCGGCACGACTCGCACCGGACTGGACAATGCGGGTGCCCTGCTTCGATCGGATGCTTGACTAAGTCAAGTATCTGATCGATCTTGTGCGGGCAGGAGGATGCCATGACGATCCATCATCAACCCGGCAGGGAGCGGATCGATGCTGTGCGGGGCTTCAACCGCTTCTACACCCGCCAGATCGGGCTGCTCGACGAAGGGCTGCTGAAAAGCGCCTTCTCGCTGACCGAGGCTCGGGTGCTCTATGAACTGGCGCATCGCGATGGCCTGACCGCCACCGATCTTGCGCGCGATCTCGGTCTCGACCCCGGCTATCTCAGCCGGTTGCTGAAAAAGTTCGAGGAGCGCGGCCTGGTCGAGCGCGCGGCGACGCAAGCCGATGCGCGGCGCTCGTCGATTATGCTGACGCCGGCGGGAAGAACGGCGTTCGCGCCGCTGAACCAGGGTTCGCACGATCAGGTCGCGACCCTGCTCGACCGGCTTTCCGCACCGGAACAGGACAGGCTGGTCAAGGCGATGCAGACGGTGCAGCGCCTGCTGGGCGAGAGTGCAGAGCCCAAGGTCCCTTACATGCTGCGGTCTTTGCAGGTCGGCGACATCGGCTGGATCATCCATCGCCAGGGCTTGCTCTATGCGCAGGAATATGGCTGGGACGAAACTTATGAGGCGCTGGTCGCCGAAATCCTCGGCGCCTTCGTCAAATCCTACGATCCGAAATGGGAACGCAGCTGGATCGCCGAGCGGGAAGGGGAAGTCGTCGGCTCGGTCTTTCTCGTGCGCCAGTCGGACGAGGTGGCGAAGCTGCGCCTGCTCTATGTCGAACCCTCGGCGCGCGGTCTCGGCATCGGCAGGCGGCTGGTCGAGGAATGCATCGGCTTTGCCCCTGCGAAGGGCTACAAGACGTTGACGCTGTGGACCAACGACGTGCTCACCTCAGCGCGCCGCATCTACGAGGCGGCCGGATTCAAGCTGGCCAACCAAGAACGCCACCACGCCTTCGGCAAGGATCTGGTCGGCCAGAACTGGAATCTGGAGCTGTAGCAGCGCTTCCTGTGCTTCGGCGTCGGGCCTGTAGCCGGCCGCATCTCACCCTTCGACCGGTATCCAGATTTCCAGCCCGCCATTGCCGCTGCGCGGATCGAATTCGGGGCCGTAGCGCTCGAATTCGGGCGCGTCGGCAATCTTGTGCCCGGAGGCCGGCAGCCATTTGTTCCAGATCGTGTTGACCGTGCGGCGGATGGTCGAGATGTGGTCACGATGGGCGAACACGGCGTATTTCTGCGCCGGCACGCGTACGCGCGAAAACTCCCTCGGCAGGTCCGAAAAATCGGACACCTCGACGCCGGCGATATAGTCGAAATTGCCTGCATCGTCGCCGTTGACGCAGACGCCATAAGCGACGTCGCCGACCTCGTCTGGAATGTTGCCGATATAGGGGCCGAACCGCTGCCACTGCATCGGGATGCCGGCGCTGGTTTCGCAGCTGTAGCGCTCGCCAAGACCGGCGATGAGAAACGGCCGGCTGGTCTCAAAACGCGGCGGCTCGAGAGTGGTGAGGAAGGACTGGTCCATCAGGATCGGCTCCACGAGATCGAGGTTTTTGAGCGAGCCTTGCGCGCGCACCAGTTCCGGCGTGGTGCCGAACTGGTCGCGAAAGGCGCGGGTGAAAGCCTCATGCGAGGCATAGCCGGCGTCGAGCGCGACCGAGAGGATGTCCGGTGCACCGGCGGCGAGCCTGCGCGCCGCCTCGGTCAGCCGGCGAGAACGCAGGTAGCCCATCACCGAACGGCCGGTCGCCGCACCGAAAGCCCGCGTCACGTGAAAGCGCGACACGCCGCTGCTCTTGGCGACATCGTCGAGGGAGACGGATTCCGGCAGACGGCTTTCGACGAACCACAGCGCTTTCTCGGTCGGGTTCATATGTCTCCTCGCGATGGGTCAGTCTTCGCATTGGCCCAGCCTTCGCATTTGGCAGAGTCTTCGCATTGGCAAAGTCATGGTGCCGTCTGCTTGCACGGTCAGTTTGATTAAAATTGCGCATTGCGCAAATTCGACCGACCATCGGTCAATTTCAACCTGCTCAATCGCGATTTTGCGAGCGACCCTGAATGACTGCCATGCACGCCTGCAGGCTTCTGGCATAATGCCGCGTCTTGAATAGTAAGCACGCTTATAATATATGCCGCTCATGGTTTCCGACGGCATCGACAGATTGGGCTTTTTGATCCACGACGTGCAGCGCCTGATGCGAAAGCGCTTCGAGGCGCGCGCCAGCGGGCTCGGCCTTTCCTCGGCGCAATGGCGGCTCATGGTCCGCGTCGCCAAGGAAGAAGGCATCACGCAAGCGCGGCTCGCCGAGCTTCTCGAGATCGAGCCGATCAGCGTGTCGCGGCTGGTCGACCGCATGCAGGAGGGCGGCTGGATCGAGCGCCGTGCCGATGCCGCCGACCGCCGCGTCCGCATGGTCTTCCCCACCGCCAAAGCGAGCCAAGCCTACGCTGAGATCAAGAGCCTTGCTGGCGAAGTCTATGAAGAATCGCTGACCGGCGTGTCGCCGCGAGATCGTCGCGTCCTGATCAAGGCACTGGAGACGATGGCCAAGAACTTGGCGGACGGTGAGCCGGCGCCGGGCGAAAAAGTCGAGAGTACAGAAGGCGCAGCACGATGAACGCGGTAGCCAAGGTAGATGAGAATGCGACCAAGCTGGAGATGGAAGCTCCCGCGCAGCCGGCGGCAGCTCCGGCCACAGTCGCTCCGCAGCTAGCGCCGGCGCCGGTGGCGCAGAAGAAGAAGCGCCGTGCCGGCCGCATCCTTTTGATGGCGGCGCTCCCGGTGGCGCTGATCGCCGGCGGCAGCTACGTCTGGGTGACCGGCGGCCGTTACCAGGAGACCGAGAACGCCAATCTGCAGCAGGCCAAGGTCACAATCGCCGCCGATACGGCCGGCCGCATCGTTCAGGTCGACATTTTCGACAACCAGTCGGTCAAGCAGGGCGACGTGCTGTTCGCCATCGATGCCGAGCCTTACCGGATCGCATTGGCCCAGGCCGACGCGGCGGTGGACGGCGCGCGCCTCAATGTCGAGCAGCTACGTGCGGCCCATAGCCAGGCGGTAGCGCAGGAGAAATCCGACGCCAGCCAGGTCGACTATGCGCAGTCGCAATACGACCGGGCTGCCGACCTGGCCCGCAAGGGCATCAACGCGGAGTCGTCGCTGGACGAGGCCAGGAACGATCTCGACAAGGCCAGGCAGCAACTGGTGGTGGCTCAGCAGGGCATCCTCAGCGCCAAGGCGGCACTTGGCGGCAATCCCGATATCGAAACCGACAGGCATCCGACCGTGATGGCGGCGCTCGCCGCCCGCGACAAGGCTGCCTACGATCTGGCGCAGACCACGGTGAGGGCGCCGGCCGACGGTATCGTCAGCCAGGCTGCCTCGTTCAAGGTCGGCCAGTATGTCGGCCCCGGCACGCCGCTGTTTTCGCTGGTCGAGACCGGCGACACCTGGATCGACGCCAATTTCAAGGAAACCCAGCTCACCAATATGAAGCCGGGCCAGAAGGCTGATATTGTGGTCGACACCTATCCGGGCCGGACGTTCGAGGCCACGGTCAAGGCGATCGGCGCCGGCACCGGAGCCGAGTTCTCGCTGTTGCCGGCCCAAAACGCCACCGGCAACTGGGTCAAGGTCACCCAGCGCATTCCGGTGCGCCTGCAACTGGCCGATGCCGACGCCAGGATGGCGCTGCGCACCGGCATGAGCGCGACCGTCACGGTGGACACCGGCGTTTCCCGCGGGCTTGCGAGCATCTTCGGCCACGCCGCGGCGGGTGAAGCGCAATAGACCGCCTCCATGTCATGAGCACGCCAGAAGCCTTTCGCGAAGTGCCGCATCGCGGCCTGATCACCATTGCGATCATGCTGGCGACAGTCATGCAGGTGCTCGACACCACCATCGCCAACGTCGCGCTGCCGTCGATGGTCGGCGACCTTGGCGCGTCGGCCGACACCATCAACTGGGTGCTGACCTCCTACATCGTTGCCGCCGCCATCATGACGCCGGTGACCGGCTGGCTGGCCGACCGCTTCGGGCGCAAGGAGCTGTTCCTGACGGCCGTGGTCGGCTTCGTCGTGTTCTCCATGCTGTGCGGCGTGGCATGGAGCCTGGAGACCATGGTGCTGTTCCGCCTGATGCAGGGCGTGTTCGGCGCGGCGATCGTGCCGCTGTCGCAGACCTTCCTGCTCGACATCAACCCTAGGGAACGCCACGGCCAGACGATGGCGATCTGGGGCGCCGGCATCATGGTCGGGCCGATCATCGGCCCGACGCTGGGCGGCTGGCTGACCGAGAGCTTCAACTGGCGCTGGGTGTTCTTCATCAATCTGCCGATTGGCATCATCGCCTTTCTCGGCATGGCCGCCTACCTGCCGAACATCGCCAGACGCGTGCGCGGCTTCGATTTCTTCGGCTTTGCCATGCTCTCGCTCGGCGTTGGCGCGCTGCAGCTCATGCTCGACCGTGGCGGCGACGCCGACTGGTTCTCCTCGGCCGAGATCTGGATCGAGCTTGGCCTCGCCATTTCAGGTTTCTGGGTGTTCACCATTCATCTGCTGAGCGCCGAAAACCCGTTCATCGACCCGAAGATCTTCCTGGACCGCAATTTCGCGACCGGACTGGTCTTCATTTTCATCATCGGCGTCATCCTTCTGGCCAGCCTGGCGCTGCTGCCACCGATGCTGTCGACGATCTTCGGCTACCCGACCATCACCACCGGCGTGGTGATGGCGCCACGCGGCGTCGGCACGATGATCTCGATGCTCGTCGTCGGGCGCGTCATGCACAGGATCGATGCCAGGCTGCTGGTGATGATCGGACTGGGGCTTACGGCGCAGTCGCTCTACACGATGTCGGGCTTCTCGCCGCAGATGGACAACTGGCTTATCCTGACCTCGGGCGTCATTCAGGGCCTCGGGCTGGGCCTGGTCTTCGTACCGCTCTCCACCATTGCCTTCGCCACGCTCGATGTGCGCTTCCGCACCGACGCCACGGCGCTGTTTTCCCTGGTGCGCAACATCGGCTCGTCGATCGGCATCTCGATCGTTTCGGTCATGCTGGTGCGCAACACGCAGATCAACCATGCCGAGCTCTCGGCCCATATCAATCCGTTCAACCCCAACCTCTGGGCGGCCTCGCCGGCGGCGGCGGGCGGCGATCCGGCGGCGCTGTCGCAGATCGATGGGCTGGTCAACCAGCAGTCGCTGATGATCTCCTACATCAACGACTTCAAGCTGATGATGGTGGTGACGCTGGTTGCTTTCCCGCTGGTCTTCCTGCTGCGCAAGCCACAGAAGGCTTCAGCGGCTGCGCCCGCCGCGCCTATGGACTGACCTATGGGACCGGCGCAACGGACCGAACCGCGACGCGGCATTGCCGACGGCGCCGATTGGTCTGTGCCGAGTTGCTATTTGCCCAGAACAAGGCTCCAGTAGCGCAGCGAGCTGTCGCGGCCGTCACGCACATAGGCCAGACCAAAGCGGGTGAAGCGCGGGTCGAGCATGTTGCGGCGGTGGCCGGCCGAGTGCATCCAGAGGTCGAACAACTTCCGTTGATCGAAACGGCCCTCGGCGATGTTTTCGGCAGCAGCACCGGCAATACCGTTGCCCTTGACGCGCGAGGCAAATCCCTTGCCCCAGCCGGTGGAGTGAGTCATGCGGCCGCCGCGCGCCATATAGCCGGACTGCTGCAGGGCTGCCTGTTCGAGCTGAGGGTCGGGGACAAGCGGTTCGAGACCGGCTGAGGCGCGGATGCCCGCCAGTGTGCCGACGGCGGAGGCGGAGACCCCGGCGCCTTCGCCGGTGGGCAGCACAGTGGCGCAAGGGCAAGCCCGGCCAGCGCGGCAAGTCCGGCAGCTCTAAGCAGCATTCGCCTGTATGGCGTCGGGCGCATTTGGTCAGAACGGGGTTGTAGGGATGGTTGATTGGCGGTGTCGGTGAGCGTCATGCCTGTCTGACATAGCGGCAATAGTGGCTTTTGCCGGGCAGGCGTTCAGAAATCTCGCTCGCTGCGGTCCGTCTTCCCGGTGGTGAAATCCGACGCTTGATACCGAGACGGAATACCAGTTTGAACCCATCGGTGACCTCCACCGGTGCGCGCTGCGAATGACTGCTTCGCGCCGCATCGCAGTCATTCCTACGGTCCCGTCCATTCGCCAAAAGTGGACATCGCAATTGCGGACGCCGCAGGCAGCTTTGCGCCATGTATGGACGGCTCTCCCTTGGCAAGGGATTTTTGATGTGCTGCCGCATGGTCGGTGCGGCCATGTGTTCGACCTGTTGGTGCGGCACCTATGGGCCGCTGGCCATAATGCCTTCCGCGGAGACGGGTCCCGACCAATTCCACGCGCTCTGAGGCGCTATGGCGCAAATGGGTTTTCTATCCCCCGGTATCGACCGTTTTTCGCATTACATCGCGACTGCCCTTCCCAACTCAAACTCCGACGCTCTCCCGCTGACCGCTAGGCTGCAGTGGGCTGTGGCTCCCTATAGCGTTTGCCGCTCGTCATGATCGCCCAGATCATCCCCGCCATCTTGTTGGCGAGCGCGACCGCAGCGATCTTCGCCGTGCGACGAGCAAGCAGCTGACCAACCAGGGCCGCCTTGTTCCATGCCGCTGGGCATAGCGGATGACTGCGAGCGCACCGACCACGAGCAACTGCAGTAAGTATCGATCTCCTTGCTTGGTGATGCCTCCGAGCCGTTCCTTGCCGCCGCTAGAGTTCTGCCGCGGCACGAGGCCGATGCAGGCAGCCAGGTTCCTGCCGGACTTGAATGCCCGAGGATCAGGAACCACCGCGACGATTGCGCTTGCCAGCACCGGCCCCACGCCCGACACCTCCATCAGGCGCTGGCCGACCTCGGCCGCGCGTGCGCTTGTCCGCACCCGCCGATCCGTTTCCAGGATCTTTTATGCCGCGAGTCGCATCGATGGTCTTGGTCTATTGGTCATTTGAGCGACGGCGAAAAGATTTGGATTGCCAATACTGGTTCCTGTCGTCAATCTCAGCGTAAAATAGCCGGTTATTCGGCGGACAATCCTCCAAGCTGGTTTTCCGGTCACGTGCGAGGCGTGCTCCGGCAGTCTTCGATCTCGTTAATCTGGCCAGGGAGTGAGACAATGATAGCGAGAACACTGGGCGCCGTGGTTGTCGCAGTGTGCGCAACGGGGAGCGCCATGAGCGCGTCTACGCCCGCCCTCAAGCCGATCGACCCGGTCGCGCTTCAGGCCACCGTCGAAGGGGCGGCCAGGGAACTCCTGCTGCCGGGTGCCATGGTTCTGCTGCACACTCCGCAGGGCAATTTCGTCTTTGGGTACGGCACAACCGAGCTCGGCGTCACGAACCCACCACGCGCCGATACGCACTTCCGGGCCGCCTCGAATACCAAGACGATGACGGCCGCCGTGATCGTGCAACTGGTTCAGGAAGGGAAATTACACTTCGACGATCCGATCTCGAAGTATGTTCAAGACGTTCCGAACGGGGACAACATTACTATTGCTCAACTCCTCAAAATGCGAAGCGGCCTTTATAACTACACCAACGCGCCAGAAGTTGCGGAAAGTCTAGACCGAGACCCGACCAAGGTTTGGACTTTGGAGGAACTGCTTGCAATCGCGTTCAAACCGCCGCCACTATTCGCTCCGGGCAAGGAATTCGACTATTGCAACACCAACTATCTCTTGCTTGGTCTCGTCGCCGAAAAGATCGAAGGCCAGCCTTTGGCCAGCATCTTTCAGGAGCGCTTGTTCGGGGTGCTTGGCATGAAGAACACATTGCTGCCTGTCAGCACGTCGAACGCCATCCCCGAGCCTTACTCACATGGCTACCTTTACGGCGGCTCCTCATACGCCCTGGTGGATGCGCCCTATCCCGCCGATCTTCAGGCTGCGGCTACGGCGGGAACACTCAAGCCCAACGACGACACATGGCAGAATCCTTCCGCAGCCTTGGCGGCCGGTGGCATCATCTCTACCGCGGATGACCTGGCGACTTGGATACGCGCGCTGGTCGGGGGCAAAGTTTTCGATGCCGACTATCACCGCCAATGGGTGGAGAGCCCCGAACCGGAGGATCCAAGTAATCCCAAAGGTCAACAATATGGCTATGGTATCGTTCTGATCACCTTCGGGCCAAACAAAGTGTATTTTCACGGCGGCGAGATGCCTGGCTACAACTCGTTCATGGGCTACGATCCAGACAACGATGTCACGCTCATCGTTTGGACTAACCTGACCGTGTCACTTGATGGCATGCCGACAGCCAACGCTCTGATGCTGAAAATACTGGATCAGATTTATACAGTGTCACCACTTAAATAGGGGCGAGGAATCGCGCTTACTTTCGGGCTACTTGCACGCGCCCCGTCGCGAGCCGGTTCAACGCCCGCGGTGGAAGGGTTGTGGTCGGTCGAAGGACATTTGATGCGCGGCAGGGTTGTCCTCTGATAGTGCAAGTGTACGGAGCAGGCGCACGGTCGTGACGCCGGCGTTGAAGCAAGGGAAGACAGCGATGCTGATCGCACGCCTTTCGAAAGCGGCTTTGGTCGCCGCCATTGCGTTCCTGACCACCCTGGTCGCGTTCGGAAACATCACCGACTACGGAACCAACTGGGCCTTCGTCAGGCATGTCCTCTCGATGGACACCATCTTTCCAGACTCGGCGACCCACTATCGCAACATCACCAATCCTGCCGTGCAAACGGCCGGCTATCTGCTGATCATCGCGGCAGAGCTCGGAACGGCGATACTCTGTTGGATTGGCGCCCTTGTCCTGCTTTCGAACCTGCGCGGCTCAGCTTCGTCGTTCAATGCCGCCAAACGGTGGTCCATCGCTGGTTTGACATTGGGTTTTCTCACCTGGATGGTTGGCTTCATGGCGATCGGCGGCGAGTGGTTCGAGATGTGGCAATCGACCGTGTGGAATGGCGAGGAGAGCGCCTTTCGCTTTCACATGACGGTGATTGCGGTGCTCATCTACCTAGTGTTGAACGACGGCGAATTGCGACCTTCGTGACATTCGGACAGGTCTGCGGGATGCGATTGACCTCGCCCGGAAGAGCCATACCTATCGCCATGGACGCCGCCAACGGACCTTGTTCGGCGACCCAGAGGCGCGTGTACGGCCCCCCGTGCAAGGGCGCACTTCCCATCTGTCGAACCAGGGAACTCCTCCACAAAGCTGAGCAAGGGAATGCAGCATCCAAGCCTCGCTGAGGAAGAGACGTGAAGTTGGGTCGTTCTGATCCGGGAGCGTGAGACACGGTCCGCTTTATGCTGTCGAGCCACCCGGCGAGGTACTGGCCAAGTTCGAGGCGGCGCACGGCGCGTTGTCTCGCCGTTCGGCTCTCCACAGGGCTGCACGCCCTTCTGGGGCAGGCCGTCACGCGGCCCCCTGGGGGCGCGCCACAGCGGCGCGGACGGCCGCTTCGGGCAGCGGCATACCGCATGTCGAGGCGGTGCTGGAGGAAAGCCTGCCACCGGTGCCGTTCCGGGTGCCGCTCCGGCTGATCCCGATCAAGTTCTTCGGCGGCGTGCTGGCGATCGGCTCAGGCCTGGCGTGGGGCGCGAGGGTCCATCGGTGCAGATGGGCGCGAGCATTGCCGACCTGGTCGGCATCGTGTTCCGCCGCGACTGGGCGGACCGCAAGATCCTGATTGCAGCCGGTATGTCCGGCTGCGTCGTTACCGACGTGCGGATGCCGGGCATCGATGGCATCGAATTCCTGCGTCGGCTGAAGGCTCGTGGCTCACTTCTCCCTATGATCGTGATGACGGGCCACGCCGACGTGCCTATGGCGGTCGAGGCAATGAAGGAGGGCGCGATCGATTTCATCGAGAAGCCGTTCGATGACGACCTGCTCATCGCGACGATCCGCTCCGCGCTTGGCCGCCGGACGAGGACCATCCCGGACGGCGCACACGTCAGGGAGGCGGCGAGCCGGGTAGGATCGCTCACAGAACGCGAACGCCAGGTCCTGGACCTGCTCGTCGACGGCAAGGCGAACCGCACGAACTCGGCATCAGCCCACGAACGGTCGAAATCTACAGGGCCAACGTCATGTCGAAGATGCAGGCGAAGAGCCTGTCCGAGCTCGTCCGGCTGGCGTTGTTGGCCGACGGATCCGCTTAGTAGCCCTGTCGGTCCGGATTCTGTGCGTCTTTCGCCTGCACAAGGACGCTGAGGCGCGGATGCCCGCCAGTGTGCCGGCGGCGGAGGCCGAGACACCGGCTTCGGCGGGCAGCACGGTGGCGCAAGCGGCAAGCCCGGCCAGCGCAGCAAGACCGGCAGCTCTAAGCATTCGCCTGTTTAAGCTTGATCGGGCTTCGAATTTTCGATCTTGGCAGCGGTCATGCCCGCCTGACATAGCGGTGATCATGGCTTTTGCCGGGCAGGTGCTCAAATTCTCGCTTGCTGCGGTTCGTCTTCCCGGTGGTGAATCCGGCGTGTGGTACCGCGACTGAATACCAGTTTTGACCCCTTGGCGACCTCCCACCGGTGCGCGCTGCGGATGACTGTTTCGCGCCCTTAGCCGTCCGCGAACCCCGCTGATTGCACGCTACGGCGCGATATTCTCCAAGATAGCCACCCAATCACCGCCGATGGCCGCATTGCTCTCGAAAAGGGCACTCCTGCCGGCTATCTGGCAGACACTTGGCTGATCCCGGTATCGATCCAGGCACGCGTCTGTTCCAGAACTTCATCCGAAAGCGCGGGATCGTCGATAGCCCGGGCGAGGATCACTGCCCCCACCATCGCTGCCCAGCATCCGATCGCTGCGCGGCGCCTGTCCGCCGCGTCCAGCTCCGGGAGCGCCTCGCTGATACGATCGATCTGCGAGCGAAGGCCTTCGGTCATGGCCGAACGGGCAGCCGGGGTCTGATGGCGGATGGCCGCGGCAAGGCCCGCCGTCGGGCAACCACCGGCGGCGTTGTCGCGATGACGGGGCGCAAGATAGGCCTTCACATAAGCGCGAAGATCGCCCCCTCCGCCTGAGTCCGCGGCGAGGACATGCGCAAGGGTCTGCGCGATCAGGTCGTCCTTAGAGTTGAAGTGACCATAGAAGCCGCCATGGGTGAGCCCGGCGGCTTTCATCACTTCCGCCACGCTGACCGCTTCGAAACCATTGTCGCGGAACAGCCGGCTGGCCGCGTCCACGATTCGGTGACGATTCTCCGCCATCTGTTCTCGACTGACCTTCATTTAAAAATTCTCCGTCGGCCCCATTGACAGTTACATGATGACCATCATATTTAGCCTCAATCATGATGACCGTCATGAATATAGGTTCAATCCAAAAAGAGAGCAATCCCATGACCGCCATTCCGTCAGTCCTCATCACCGGCGCCTCCACCGGCATCGGAGCCGCCTATGCAGAGCGCTTCGCGCGACGCGGGCACGACCTCGTGCTGGTTGCCCGCGACGTGGCACGAATGGAGGCTCTGGCGGCCCGTCTGCGTCAGGAAAATGGCGTGGCGATCGACATCATCCAGGCTGATCTTACGCAGCCTGCCGAACTTGCAACGGTAGAGACGAGGTTGCGCGATGACGCCCGCATCGGCATTCTCGTCAACAATGCCGGAACGGCCATCGGCGGAAGCTTTATCGAGCAGAGCACCGATGACGTCGCGCGGCTGGTGGCGCTCAACACGACCGCGCTTCTGCGGCTTGCCAGCGCCATCGCCCCGCGTCTTGCGGCGGCCGGCGAAGGGGCGATCGTCAACATCGGCTCCGTGGTCGGCCTGGCGCCGGAGTTCGGCATGACGGTCTACGGTGCAACCAAAGCCTTCGTGCTGTTTCTGTCGCAGGGACTCAGCCTCGAGCTCGCGCCGAAGGGTGTCTACGTCCAGGCCGTGCTTCCCGCCACGACGCGAACGGAGATCTGGGAACATGTCGGCGCCGACGTCAACACGCTTTCCAACGTGATGGAGGTCGACGACCTGGTGGATGCGGCGCTGGTCGGCTTCGACCGCCGCGAACTCGTGACCATCCCGCCGCTACCCGATGCCGGGCAGTGGGACGCGCTTCAGGCCGCACGCCAGGCCATGCTTCCGAACTATCGGAACGAACATCCCGCCGAGCGGTATCGCACGGTCGCCTGAGCACCAACGAAGCCATTTCGATAAACGACTCCGCCGCGGCGGGGACAAACAAAGGTGATCTATGACGAGCACAACGCTGTTTGAGCCCTATACTCTCGGCTCGCTCACTCTCTCCAATCGTATCGTCATGGCGCCCCTGACGCGCAATCGCGCTGGCCCGGGCTTCGTTCCGGGCGATCTCGCCGCGCAGTATTACGGGCAGCGCGCGTCGGCCGGCCTGCTGATTTCCGAGGCCACGCAGATCTCGCAGCAGGGACAGGGTTATCAGGACACGCCCGGCATCTACTCCCAGGCGCAGATCGGCGGCTGGCGCAAGGTCACCGACGCCGTGCACGCCAAGGGCGGCCGGATATTCCTGCAGCTCTGGCATGTCGGCCGCGTCTCGCACGTCGACCTGCAGGAGAACGGCGCCGCCCCCGTCGCGCCCTCGGCGATCCGGGCCGCGACCAAGACGTTCGTCGGCAACGGCTTTGTCGACGTTTCGGAGCCCCGCGCGCTGGAGTTCGACGAGCTTGCGGGGATCGTCAACGATTTCCGGCAAGCAGCCGCGAACGCCATCGAGGCCGGCTTCGATGGCGTCGAGATTCACGGCGCCAACGGCTATCTGCTGGACCAGTTCGCCAAGGACGGCGCGAACGTCCGCACGGATGCATACGGCGGATCGGTCGAGAACCGCGCCCGGCTGATGCTGGAGGTTGCGACTGCGGTGGTCGAGGAGATCGGCGCTGAGCGCACTGGCATCCGGATTTCGCCGATCTCGCCCGCCAACGGCGTCTCGAGCAGCGCCCCCCAGGCGCAGTTTGACTATATCGTCGATCAACTCGATGCTTTGGGAATCGTCTACATCCATGTTGTCGAGGGCGCCACGGGCGGATCGCGCGATGTCGCGCCGTTCGACTTCGGGTCGCTCCGCCGGCGCTTCAACAACACCTATATCGCCAATAACGGCTATGACCTCGAGCTCGCGGCGTCGCGGCTCGCCGAGGGCAAGGCGGACCTGTTCGCCTTCGGGCGACCGTTCATCGCCAATCCCGATCTTGTGGAACGGCTGCAGACGCGCGCGCCGCTGGCGGAGTTCAACCCGGCGACGCTCTATGGCGGCGGCTCCGCCGGCTATACCGACTATCCCGCGATCACCGCCTCAAGCCAGCCATGAGCCATCGGAGGGCCGCGCCTGCGAGGCAGCCATCCCAACTCGACGGCAGCACCGGCGCTTTCGCCGGTGGGCAGGACGGTGGCGGCAAGGCCGCCTGCCTGACATAAACGCGATCCTGACTGCCACATAGACCGGGCGTGGATTGTTTCCACGCCCGATCAAATCAGCGTTTGGGCAGTTCAGGCCTTCGGTATCCCAGCCAGGGGGGCGACCAGCTCGTCGTCCTCCACGTCTGCCTCCTCGAACAGATCGGCCCCGTCAGCATCCGTTTCCCGCGGCCGCGTCGAGACCAGATCCTTCAGAGAGCCACCGGCGCCGGCGATGCCGGCTTCCTTCAGGAGCGCGTCGATCAGAGACTTGTTGCCGGTGAACTTCAGCAACTGGTCGGCCAGATCGCCCGGACCCGAACGCCCGCCGTCGCCGTCCGAGCGACCGCCCGAAAATCCCGCCGTGTCGAACACGCGAATGCTGTCGATACGGCTCGCCGGCTCCATCAGCGCCTTTAGTGCTTCCGGTAGCATGGTGATCCGGGCCTGCGTCAGTTCAAGCTGGATCAGCCGGTCGGAGAGCAGGTTGCGCGCGTCGTTGGTGGCGCGGATGGTGGCGGCCTCCGCCTCGCCTTCCGCGATCACGCCTTCGGCGCGGACCTTCATCGCTTCCGCTGCCGCGCGGGCTTCCACCAGCGCCGCCTCGGCGCGGTCTTCCGCCGCTGCTTTTTCGGCGCTCGCGCCAACTGTCACCGACACAGCCTCGGATTCCGCCGCTTCCTGCGCTTGCAGAACGGCGATCTGCCTTGCACGATCGGCAATTTCGCGTTCGCGCGCCGTCTGCACCTTTTCTTGAGCCGCAACCGTCAGCGCCTCGGCCTCGCGGGCCTTGGCTTCAGCCTGGCTGGTTTCCTGGCTCTTCTTGGCGATGGCCACCGCCATATTCTGGCGCGACAATTCAACCTCGCGCTCAGAGTTGATGCGCGCCTCTTCCTTGGCGCGCTGCGCTTCCGCCGCATGCTCGGCGATCTCGCGTTCGCGCGCGATCTGCGCGGCCTGTTCGGCGAGCTTCGCCGCTTCCTCGGCCTTGGCCATTTCTGAGCGGGTGGAGGCCTGCTTGGAGACGACGTCGCGCTCCTGCTCCAGCCGCGCCTCTTCCTCTTGCCGCTTCAACGCGTACTTTTCGCGCGAGGCGTTCAGGTCCTGCTCGGCAATCGCTACTTCGGTCTTCCGCGTCACCTCGTTGCGCTCCTTGCGGCGCTGTTCGGTGATGGTTGTCAGCTTGGCCAAGCCGACCGCGTCGAAGGCGTTGGTTTCGTTGAAGAACTCACGCGGCGTCTGGTCGAGGCCCGTCAACGACACCGATTCCAGCTCCAGCCCGTTCGAGCGCAGATCGGTCTCGACTGCGTCCTGCACCGCCTTGACGAAGTCCGAGCGATTTTCATGCAGTTGATCGAGCGTGTTGCGCGCGGCCACAGAGCGCAGCGCGTCGACCAGCTTGGCTTCCACCAGATCCTGGATTGCCTTCGGGTCGTTGACACGGTCGCCCAGCGTCTGCGCAGCGAGGCCGATGCCGTCATCCGTGCCGTCGACGCGTACGTAAAACTCGGCACGGATGTCGACGCGCATGCGGTCAGAGGTGATGAAGGCGTCCTCGCGGCGGCGGTCGACCACCAGCTTGACGGTGTTGAGCTTGACCTTCGCCAGCGCATGCAAGATGGGCAGGATCAGCGCGCCACCGTCTTTGACCACTCTGCGGCCGCCGACGCCGGTGCGCACAAAGGCCTCGTCACGTTCGGCGCGCTGGTAGAGCCGCCCGAGCACAAAGCCGATCACCGCGATCACGAAGAGAACGATGCCGACCCAGATCAGAAATTGAACTATGTTGTCCATAACTTGCCCCCAGATTTGAAAGTGTTTGATGTTCGGCTTTGCCCAGAGCGCGCTCTGGCTAGATATGCTCCTCGAACGGCACTACCAGCCAGACACGGCCGGGTCCCTCGGCGGCTTTCACCACCACGACCAAAGCGCCTTTCTCGATTTTCATTCCCGCGTCTGCGGGCCGCGCCCGCAGCGTATGCAATTCGCCATGCTCATCGCGCACTCGGATCGAGCCGGGCCGACCGTCATCCAGCGGCCCGAGCGTGACCGTGCCGCGACGCCCGACCAGATGATCGTGGTTGACGGCGTAGCTCTCGTCCTGCGGCAGGAGATGAGCGATCCAGCCGCCGGTGATTTTCGTTACCATCACCGCCGCCGGCGCCGCGCCAAAAGCGTAGCTCCACGCCGGCAGGACCGGGAAGATCTGCCACAGCATGATGCCGACCATCCCGAACGTGACCAGCAGAAGCAGTATCAGGATGGCGAAGGGTACCCGACCGAAATTCAACCAGTCGAATACCTCGCCCAGATGTGTGGCGTCGAGGAGGTGGTCGACTGCGCCGTCTTCGCCGCCACCATGGTCAAAATGTCCGGCTCCAACAAAGAACAGGACGATCTGCAGGACCCCCAGCAACATCCCTGCCAGCAATGGATAGAGATAGAGCGCCGGCGCGTGGAGAATATCTGCCATCGGCGCTACTTCTTACCCTTGAGTTCGCTGCGCAGTGTCGCCAGCCGGTCGTCAATGCGGCGCTGGCGCCCAAATTCTTCGAGTTCGACAAGATCGTTGTCGCGCGGCTTGCCAGCGGGCAGGTCGGTCAGCCGCGCCACGCTGGAAAGCGCGGCCGCAATGCGATCCTCTGGTGCGGGTTTGCGGAACCCGCCGCCAGCGCTGCCTACCGTGCCCGGCTTCTGCGCCTCGCGGGCGCGCCGCGCTATCTTCACCCGCTCCTCGGAATCGCGGCGGGCCGCACTTGCGGCGCTGAGCGCGCCTCGCGCTTCGTCAATGCGCACATCGACACCCTGGATCAGCTTGTCGATAGAGGCGGCCTGCGCGTCGATGTCGTCCTGACGGCCAATACCGGCCCGTGCGAGGTCTTCGCGACCCTCTTGCAGGGCGATACGGATATTCTGGTCCAGCCCCTCGCGTTCCTCGGTCAGGTCGTCCTTCTGCAGGGTGTAGCGCTTGCGCTCGGCGATCAGCGCTGCGAGGTTGGATTTCAGCTCGTCGGCGGCCTTGTCGATCTCGCGGATTGCTTGTTCGGCCACCGCCTCGGGAGCCTTCTTCTCAAGGCCGTCGATCACGGTTGCGACCAGGCCGGCGGCGAGGCGCGAAACGCGCCCGGAAATGGATTCGGTCTGCATGGCTTCGATCTCCCTGTGTTGCATGTCCGCCGACAGCGGAACGGTGAGCAGATAGGCCCCATTATCCCGTACGAGGTGGGAAAGTTGCGCCTTCTCCTGGCTATCGGAGTAGCCGGTGGCCAGGAATCCCGCGAGCACTCGCCCCTCGACGGTCGAAATCGAAACCTTGTCGACGCCCTTGAAGGACATGAGCTTGTCGTCGAGCGGCAGCCGATCGGACGACCAGGCGCCGGAGGCGTATTCGCGAATGCCATTGGTCACCAGTCGCGCCGGCAGGCCGGTCTCGGCGCGGATCGCTTCATAGGCGAGCTTCTGGAGTTCAAACGTGTTGGTGCGCTGGCTAGAGTCGGTGCGATCCAGGATGTCGTGCATGACGGCATAAGCCGCGAAAGTCATGTCGATGGCGCGTTCGCCAGCGCGGCTCAGGATTAGCTTGTAGTGCGCCGTCTTCATATGAGTTCTCCCTCCCAATCACCTAGCAAGTGATTGGGAGGATTTCAAGCCACAATCACCAAAAACGTGATTTGTTGTTGGGAAGGGTTAATGCACATGTGTTGTTTGGTGCCAGCAGTGTGGCGAGTGTCGGCGAAAAGGGCTGGACGCTGCCCCGCGCACGGCTGCGGTCGCCCTGACCGCCTCCACGCACCGACGGGAGCGGAACTTAGTCTCGCCCAATCAGCGTTTTGATCAGCGTCTCGGCGAGCCAGCTTTCATATTCGTCCGAAGACCAACCCCGCTCCAATACGAGCATGCGATATACGTCGCGGCCGGTGTACATCCATAAGATGTCGCGCACGCGGGCCAAGCCGAGTTGGCGCGCGACAGTGACGGATTCGACGAGAAGCTTGGCACGCGCTTCCTGCAGCTTGAAGCGGACGGTCTCCAACTCCGTCTCGATCGCCTTCAACTCGGGAGACAGAGCCGAGACGCCGCGCATAAGGCCGATCTCCTCGCGTTCCGCATCAAGGATGACCCGAGAGATCGAGGCAGTAATACGCAGAATCTCCTTGGGGTCTCTCGCGTTCTCGGCCTGCTTGGCTATCTCCGCATAGCGCGGGCCGAAGAAGGAACGCTCAACCACGGCTCTTAGAATGCCGGTCTTCGACTGGAACAGGGCATAGACGGTCGGTGCCGAAACACCGGCGGCTGATGAGATGTCATTGATCGTGACCTTTTCCACTCCGCGCGCAGTAAAAAGCTCTTTCGCCACATCGAGAATGCGTTGGCGCGTGCCGGAAGCGCGCTCCGACCGCAGCCGTGCGTCGTAGCGCCTGCGGGTCTTTGAATTGTCTTTCATATTGGATATAGTAAGCTATACCCAATATAACCGCCAGATCATTGAATCCGGAGGCTGGAAGGAGGAGCAGCATGATCGAGTTTGTGCCGATAAACCTCTGGGGGATCGGAACTGCGGTCCTCGCAGCCTGGGTTGTCGCTGGGCTTTGGTATTCGCCGCTGCTCTTCATCCGACCATGGGCCGAAATGTCGGGCGTCGACGGCGCGAAATTCGCCGCCGGCCTG
This sequence comes from Mesorhizobium sp. WSM4848, assembly GCF_055811375.1. Classification (NCBI taxonomy): domain Bacteria; kingdom Pseudomonadati; phylum Pseudomonadota; class Alphaproteobacteria; order Hyphomicrobiales; family Phyllobacteriaceae; genus Mesorhizobium; species Mesorhizobium sp. WSM4848. The sequence continues at coordinate 37,961 of NZ_JBVVPX010000044.1, read as the reverse complement.
CGGCGGGCGATTGCGGTCGACCTTGCCTCGTTTGCGGTCATGGCGTTTATCCTCGATCAGGTACTTCACGCCTGGGGCGCGCTGACGATCGTCTCGACCGTCCTCTGCACTTTCCTGCTCTGGCTCGGCTTCGTCGCTGTCACGCTGTTGCACTCGGTGACCTATGAGCACCGGCCTCTGCGCTATTATGCGATCAATGCCGGCTATCGCTTGGTCAGCATGGTGGCAATGGGCGTGATCCTGACCGTGTTGCGGTAACAAAGGCGCCTTACCCGGCAGGACGCGGAAGCGCCGCAAAGCTTGTCGCCGTCGCTCGGCGGCCGCTCGAATGTCCGCTCTTTGAATATTCGCAGCCCGAATCTGCCGGTCTGCACCGCATGACGCGCACTGGCCGCTTCCGGTGCTCCCCTCCGGTACCCGGCCTGGGACGGCAGATCCCACCCAAAGCGGTTGCACAACGTATAGTTGCACGCGTCAGATTTGCCCCACTGCTTATTCCGCCGCCACGAGCCTTGTTTCCGGCGTCGAGACCCGGCCGGCCCGATCGTCCTCGGTATCGTCCCACCAGTCGCCCAGGGCGTCGATGAGCGGCACAAGCTTGAGACCCGCTGCGGTGAGATCATAGTCGACGCGTAGCGGATAGCCGGCATGCGGCGTTCGCCGCACGATCCCGGCTTCCTCCAGCTTGCGCAGTTCCAGCGCCAGAATGCGGTGCGACACGGTCGGGTTGTCACGCCTCAGGTCGCTGAAGCGCTTGGTCCCGTCCTTGAGATAGTAGAGCAGCAAGGTGGGCCAGCGACCGCTGAGCACACGCATGGCCTCTTCGATCGGGCAGCTTGAGACGACATCTTTCATGGGCGGTCCCGTGGTGGTTTCGGAGTGATGGTTACAGAATTGTGCGTAATTTACATGGGACGACCAGCGTTTAGGGTCAAGCTTCGCTGCGCAGCGTGATCCCTAAACCTGGAAGAGGACCAAGAAAATGGAACCTATCCTCCTTTACGGCGTCCCGGCGGGAAGTTCGATGGGGCTCGTCGCTGCTTTTGAACGCCTCGGACATGCCTACCGCCTGTGCCGCGTCGACATGTTCACTGAAATGAAGAACGACGCCTATGCCCGCATCAACGGCCGTCAGGAAACGCCGCTGATGATCACCGACGAAGGCAGGGCGCTCACCGAGACGATGGCGATTGCCGCGTGGCTCGAAGCCCGCGACACGCAACGTCGCATCAGCTTCGACCCGCGCTCGCCGCAAGCCGACCGGATGCATCAGCTGATGGCTTTCGTGAATACCGGTTTCACCGCCGCTTTCACCCCGCTCTGGGCTGCCTATGAAATGGAATCGGCCGAGCCGGCCCTGCTGGCGACCTTGCGCGACTTTGGCCGCAAAGCCGTTACTGAGCGCCATGACCGGCTTGAGGCGATGATCGGCGACACCGACTTTCTGGTCGGCGATCGCCTGACGCTTGCCGACACCACGCTGATCGGCGTGGCGCGTTGGGCGGAGTTCCACCAGGCGGTCGACGGGGCCGCCTATCCCAGGCTGGCGGCGCTGCGGCGCCGGATCGAAAGCGATCCGGACGTGCGATACGCGCAGGCCATCGAGGACGGCGAAACGCCGGCGGGTTCGGGTGCCTGCCTTGGCCACGTTCCGCTGGCCGAGGTGATTGAACGATTTGGTGCCTAGCCTCTTTTCAGCCGCGCGGCACGAACACGGCCTGTGCTGCGCCGCGCTTGCTCAACCCCACCCGATTCGCGACAAGCACGTCGAATTCGGCTATCATGCCATCGCTCTTGAAGTGGCAGCTACGGGCCGCCATCCTGGCGGTGGCCGCCCCCTGAAGACGGGAGAATGGGTATGGCCAGCTTTCATGTCATGTCGGACGCGCGTGGAATGCACGTGCAGCCCCGGGTGCGCCGCATCACCACGGCGGACCTGATCGATGCGCTGCGGCTCGGCGTCGAGGACTTTTGGGCAAAGCCATCGCATTACGTCTTCATGTGCCTGATCTATCCGGTGGTCGGATTGATCCTGGCGCAGTGGACGACATCCGGCGCCTACGCCATCCAGCTGCTTTACCCGCTGATGTCCGGCTTCGCCCTGCTTGGACCGTTCGCCGCGATCGGCCTCTACGAGATCAGCCGCCGCCGCGAGCTCGGCATGGACACGTCCTGGTGGCACGCGCTCGAGGTGCGCCACTCGCCGGCGTTGCCGGCGATCGCGGTCATCGGCATCATGCTGGTGGCACTGTTCCTGCTCTGGCTGTTGACCGCGCAATCGATCTACACCAGCCTGTTCGGCGCTCAGCCGCCGGCCTCGATCAGTGGCTTTTTGCGCGAGGTGCTGACAACGCCCAAGGGCTGGACGCTGATCCTGCTCGGCAATGCGGCTGGCTTCGTCTTCGCCGCGATCGTGCTGGCGACGACCGTCGTCGCTTTCCCGCTGCTGCTCGACCGTGATGTCGGCGCGGTCTCGGCGATCGAGACCTCGGCACGGGCGGTGATGACAAACCCGCTGCAGATGGCGCTGTGGGGCCTGATGGTCGCCGTGCTGCTGGTCATCGGCTCGATCCCGCTGTTTGCCGGGCTCGCCGTCGTCATGCCCGTGCTTGGCCATGCGACCTGGCATCTCTATCGCAGGCTGGTCGAACCAGAGCGGGCGCAGCCGGACCGGCGGCCGATGTAGGCGCGTTAACAGCCGAAGAATGCAGCGGCCCAGAACAAAGCTGTTCGGTCGCGATCCTTCGCGCCCCCCTCTGTCCTGCCGGACATCTCCGAGGGGGGAGATCGGCAGCTTCTGCGCCTCGCCTCTTCTGCGGCGTTGGAGTTTGGCGAAAGCCGTGGCGACATCCGATCACCCCCCTCGTGGGGGAGATGGCCGGCAGGCCAGAGGGGGGCGCTGTCCCGCCGGCCTCTCCCTAAGTCACCCAATCGCCTTCAGCCGACGATGCGCAGGTTCGACAGCTCGTTGGCGATTTCCTTGAAATTGTCCGACAGCGTCGCCCCGGTCGCGTTCCAGAACAGCTTGGCCGGCTTGGTCGGATCGGTGGGATCCTTGCGGAAGCGCGAGTCCGAGGAGCAGGCCTTCAGCGCGTCGAGTGCTTTCTTGTCGCCGGCATCGGTGGTCGACAGGTCGAGCGCAACGGTCATGACGAGGATGTTCGAATTCTTCGCGTTGCCGCAAAGGGTCTGCATCTGCTCGTCCAGCGCGGCGGTGTAGTTGGCGCCGGTGTAGGTCGTCTTGCCGATGTCGGTGCTTGTGTTCATGAACAGGCGCGTCACGCTTCCAGACCCCGGATATGTCAGGCCGGTGTAACCGTAAGCGGCGTAGGTCGACCTGTTGTTGGCATAGCCGCTGTCGCTGACGGCGCTGTAGGTATTGGCGCCGTCGGTCAGCACGATGACCACTTTGTCGTTGCCTCTTTCAGCGTTCGGCCGGCCCTCGGTGAAAGGTTCGTTGCTCGACACCGTCCGCCAGCCCCAGGCAAGGCCTTCCGGCACGTTGGTGTTGCCGTTCGGCGCCATGGCGTCGATGGCGTTGTCGATCTCCTCTTTCTGGGCAAGCTGGGTCACGTCTTTGAGCGGTGTGATCGGGTTGGTCGTGCAGGACGAATTCGGGCCGTCGCCCGAGGCAGCCGACTTCGAGCCGTAAGGCTTGACCAGGAAATATTTGCGCATGTCCGACTGCCGCTGCGATGCGGTTGGGCTGTCGGTGTAATAGGGCCAGTCGGCCCACCAGTTGTTGCCGTAACCATAGGACAGATAGGTCACGTCGTCAGTGCCGTCGCGGTTGAAATCGAGCCAGAGCGTGCCGGCCTCGTCGGGCGCAAACATCGGCACGAACAGCGTGGCAGGCGTGGCGGTATCAGGCGTCGTGTCGTCGTTGTTATAGGGGTACGGCCTCGCCTCCACGCAACCCTGCCAGCTCGCATAGCGGCTGGTGGTGTAGATATATTCCGGGGTGGTCCAGTGGCCGGTCCGGCAAGTGCCGTTTTTCCTGTATTGATCGCAGATATACTGCTTGCTGTTGGGCACTTCTTCGCGACCGGATTCGACCGTCATGTCGGCGAAGAGGCTGAAGCGGGTCAGTGGTTGATCCTCGGTATCGCCCCAGCCGGTGCCGCGTTTGTACCAGAGGCCGTTGAGCTTCTCGGCGTATTTGTCCGGATCGTCGGCGGCGGTCATCTTCGTCCAGTCGAAATTCTCGTGCTGGATCGGGGAGATGCCGTCCTGGTCCATCCAGCTATCCAGATCATGGGTGGGACCGACATTGACCGAAGCAGCGAACGGCACGAGGGAGAACTGCACCGGTTTGCTGACCTGCTTCATCTGCTGTGCCTGCAGCGCCAGCGTATCGACAAGCTGTTTGGCGGCAGTCTTCAGCAGGTCTATTCGCTTCTCCCCGGTGCCGGAACCGAGGTCGTTCATCGAGCCGGAATTGTCGAGCACAAGGGCGACTTCCAGCGTATTCTTGAGGCGGATTTCCGAGCACTCCGTGAAAGTTGTACCGCCGCTGGTGGTCCCGCCGCCCAACAGCATGGCGGCGGCCGGCAGAAAATAGGGGTGATAGGTCAGGGCGCTGCAGAGCTTCAACGTGCCGCCACCCGCGTTGCTGTTGGGCAGGGTGACGGTAAGCGACGTGTTGGCCGGATCGACGGGGCCGAGATTGGTTTCGAAGAAAGTCTTGGCGTAGGCTCTGGCGGCGTCGTCGGTTGCGCCGGAGACGACCTGCTGGGCGGTGGCGAGGCCGGCGGCGTCCAAAGCGTTCAACGTGGCGTGCTTCTGGCGCAGCAGTTCCGAGTAATCGACGCTGAGCGCCACTCCGCCCATCAGTGGCACCATCGTGATGACCGTCATCAGCGTATAGTTGCCACGCCGGTCCCTACCGAATTTTCGGATCATTGCCTTCAGCACCCCGCCAGAGTCGGCGAAAGATGCCATCAATCCTTAAATTTCAGATTGCTGAAAAACGTCCAACGTCGGCACAAGTTTTCAAAGCTCGTTAACCACGCCGCCGATGCCGGCATTGCTGCGCGCGGCTGGACCGCCCGCCGAAGCCTGCAGAGTGGGTGAAGCCTCGGCGAGAGCGGCTTGCGCGCTTGCCTTTGTCATTGCCAAGGCAATCCTTGAACCAGGGCAATCCTGAAAAATGTGAAAGCTGGTGACAGGGTCAAGAGCTTCGGTTAATGCGAACCTGCCACGGCGGACCGTCGGCGGTGACGCTCGCAACCATCATGATCTGGGAAACAATATGGCGGACTCGCCCGATATCATCGGCTCGCTCGCGGATTTGTCGGGAGCCTATTGTGCCATCCTGTGCGATGTCTGGGGTGTGGTCCACAATGGCGAACGGCATTTTCCGGCCGCGGCTCTGGCGCTGGCCACCGCGCGCGAGGCGAAGATACCTGTCGTGCTGATCACCAATTCGCCGCGCCGCAGCGCCGATGTGGTGGCGCAGATGAATGCGATCGGCGTTCCCTCGGCGGCCTATGACCGCGTCGTCACCTCCGGCGACGTGACCCGCGATCTGATCATGGAGGGGCCGCGAAAGATCTTCCACATTGGCGCCGATCGCGATTTCACGCTCTATGACGGGCTTGATGTCGAACTGGTCGAGGAGTTCGAGGCGTCCGGCGTGGTCTGCACCGGGCTGTTCGACGACGAGGTCGAGAAGCCGGAGGACTACGCCGATCTTCTGCGACGGCTGCGCGCCAGGAACCTGCCCTTCATCTGCGCCAATCCCGATATCGTGGTCGAGCGCGGCGAGCGGATGATCTGGTGCGCCGGGGCCCTGGCCCGCGACTATGCCCAGCTCGGCGGGCGCACGCTGATCGCCGGAAAACCTTATGCTCCCGTCTATGACGTCGCGATGAAGGAGATCGCCGACCTGCTCGGTCGCCCGGTCGAGCGCTTGGACGTGCTGGCTATCGGCGACGGCATGATGACCGACATCAAGGGTGCTGCCGACAATGGCTTCGACGTGCTCTACGTGTCGGGCGGCATCCATGCCCGCGACTACGGCGATCCGTTACAACCGGATCCGGCCAGGCTGATCGCCTTTCTGGAAAGGCACGGCTACCGGCCGGTCGCGGTCATTCCGAGACTGCAGTAGGCTCGCTCGATGACGGAAGCCTGAAAATGACGCAAGCCTTCGAACGCGTTTCCGCAGTCTCGCCGCTGCCGGCCCATTTGCGGGGTGGCGTGGTGGCGATCGGCAATTTCGACGGTGTGCACCGCGGCCACCAGGCCGTGCTCGAGCGCGCGCTGGCCGAGGCCCGCCGGCGCGGTGTGCCGGCGCTGGTGCTGACCTTCGAGCCGCATCCGAGAAAGGTGTTCCGGCCCGAGATACCGCTGTTCGTGCTGACGCCGCCGCCGATGAAGGCACGGCTGCTGTCGCATCTGGGCTTTGCCGCACTCGTTGAACAGCCGTTCACGCGCGACTTCGCCGCACTGTCGGCGGAAGCGTTCGTGACCGATGTGCTCGACAGGAATCTCGGTATCATCCACGTCGTGACCGGCTTCGACTTTCACTTCGGCAAGGACCGGCAAGGCGGCCCGGCCTATCTGATGGCGGCCGGCGAACGCCACGGCTTCGGCGTCACCCTGGTTGACGCCTTTCGCGACGAAGGCGCCGAGGTGGTGTCGTCGAGCCGCATCCGGGCGCTGCTGTGCGAAGGCTCGGTGGCCGAGGCCGCCAGCCTGCTCGGCTACCGCTTCACGGTCGAGAGCGAGGTGATCGGCGGCCAGCAGCTTGGCCGGACGCTCGGCTTTCCAACCGCCAATATGAGGCTTTCGCCGGAACCCACTCTGAAGGAAGGGATTTACGCCGTCCGCTTCCGCCGCGCCGACGGCACGCTTCTCGATGGCGTTGCCAGCTTCGGTCGCCGCCCGACCGTCGATGACAACGGCGCGCCGCTTCTGGAAACCTTCGTCTTCGACTTCTCCGGCGATCTCTACGGCGAGATATGCGCGGTGTCCTTCTTCGGTTTCCTGCGCGCCGAGGTGAAGTTCGACGGACTCGACGCGCTGGTCGCGCAGATGAAACGTGACGAGGCCGAGGCGAGGGCGCTGCTTGCCGGCATCAGCCCGCTTTCCGAGCTCGACGCGGCCGTTGCTTTCTAAACATGATCCCGAAAAGTGGGAACCGGTTTTCGGGCAAGATCATGCTAAAACCAAGAACCTATTTTTTCAGCGCCAGGCCGATCGCAATGAAGGCCCAGCCCTGGAAGATCAGGTCGACGGCGAGAAACAGCCCCAGCACCCATACGCTGTTGACTGGCCAGCCCATGGCGATGACCAGGCCGGCAAGCGCACTGATGACGCCGGCCGCAACCAGCCAGCCCCAGCCTTTTTCCGGTCTGTGCCTGTACCCGACCCAGGCCCTGAGCACGCCTGAAGCGAGAAGGGCGACCGCCAGCAGGAAGGTCAGCACCGCCGAGGCCAGCAGCGGATTGTAGAAGGCAAAGAACCCGGCGACGGCATAGAGCAGACCGCTGAGCAGCCAGTAGAAGAACCGGGTCCATGTCTTCACACCGAAGGCATGCATGATCTCGATGATTCCGGCCATCAGCATCAGCCAGCCGACGACGTAGATCGAGGCGACGGTGGCGATGAACAGATTGCCGAAGGCGATGCCGCCGAGGATCAGCAGCAGCACGCCGAGCCCGACGAACCATCCCCATTTCGCCCGCGTCTGACCGATTGCATCTTTCAAGGCATCGCCGTGCAGTGTCATCGCCCTTCTCCCTCAGGTTACCTTTGCCGGCATGAGAGTAACGCTGACAGGCTTGCCGGTAAAGCGAGCAGGGGGCGAGCGCCACGCCCCAAGCGATCGCTTGCCAGACGTGGCTAGACCCGAAGCGGCCAGATACCAGACGTAATATTTCGACCATGTGCGGCGGCAGTGCTAAAGCATGACGAGCGGGTTCTGGACGACTGTTGTCCCCTTGTCTTCGCCATGGCGCAAACGAAAGCGGTGGCCCAGCGCTGGCAGTGACGCTTTGTTGGATGACGCGAGGCTGCTGCTTTCCGCCCGATTTTATGCTTGATGAGGCTAGGGAAGCAAATGGGCGATATGGACGAAGGCCTCGATCTGACGGAGATTAACGCGGTCCGCAGTTTGCTGACGTCAAAGCCACGACCGGTGGGCTGGGACGAACGCCGGGCACGGCTCGACGAGGTTGGTTCCGTGTGGCCGATTGCGGACGACATCAGATGCGAGGATGCGGTTTTCGATGGCCTCGAGGGAGAGTGGTCGCTAGCGCCTGAGAGTGACAGCGATAAGGTTCTGCTCTTTTTCCATGGTGGTGGCTACTGCTCCGGCTCGCTCAAAAGTCATCGTCGAATGGTGACCGAGGCAGGCCGAGCAATGGGAATGCGCACCCTCGCGATCGACTATCGACGCGCACCGGAACATCCTTTCCCTGCGCAACATGAAGACGCACTCACCGCATGGCGCTTTCTGGGCCGGCAAGGGATCGCGCCGGATCGCATCGTGGTTGGCGGAGACAGTGCGGGCGGCAACCTCACCCTGTGCCTGGTCAGTATATTGTGCGCGGCAGGGGAGCTGTTGCCGCGATGTCTTTGGCTGGTTTCGCCCTGGACGGACCTCTCGATGTCCGGCGCGACACTATCAACTAAGGACGCGATCGACCCTATCATCCACCGGGCGTATTTGGAGGAACTGGCCACCGCCTATGTTCCCCATGGCGTTGGTCGGCGCGATCCCCTGATCTCGCCGTTGTTCGCCGATTTGAACGGATTTCCCCCAATGCTGATACAAGTCGGTTCGGCCGAGACGCTGTTGTCGGACGCAACTCGGCTCGCGCAAGCCGCTGGCGCGGCTGACGTCAAAGTAGGTCTCGAAATTTGGCCGCATATGATTCACGCCTGGCCGGTTTGGAATGCAGGATTGAGTGCCGGTCGCCGCACCCTTCACAGCGCGGGAAGCTTTGTCCGCGGATTTTTGTAACTCCTGGGTGAGCAGCCAGGCTCGTACGGCTATTGCCAAATTCAAACAGCAGCCGAGACATTCCAGGATGGAAAGCGAGTTGGCAGCTGCTGGCGCATTTCCTGACGTCTTGATCTGGGACCTCGGCGGTCTAGACAATTGACGGCAATGCGGAACAGTACGACCAATGCCGCCGATGTTACGGATATTAAATCAAATTTTACCGAGCGGGCGCGATGGCTGGTGAAGGCTGGTTGTGTCGGCCAACGTGTTCGACGTATGGAGTAACGATGCGTTCTGTCCGAGCGAGTCCGGTGGTTCTGGCCGCCTTCATATTTGGGGGTCCCGGTCTCGCCGAAGCCGGCTAGGGCGCTTTCGGCTGGATGTCCGGCGATTGGTATCTGACAGTCGGCGCCACCGGCCTGGTCGCCCCCGATTTCGAAGGCAGCAAGAGCTATATACTCAGCGCCCAGCCGATCATCTTGCTCGGCAAGGTCGGTCCTGCGGCCCGCTTCACCTCGCGCAACGACAACATCTCGCTTGGGTTGATCGACGATGGCGGCTTCAGCGCCGGCCTGGCCGGAAAAATCCTGTTTTCGCGCGATGGCGACGACGCCGACGAGTTGAGAGGCCTCGACCCGGTGCGCTGGGGCGGCGAGGCAGGCGGCTTCTTCGAATTCTATCCTTTGGACTGGTTGCGCGCCCGCGCCGAATTGCGGCACGGCGTTCGCGCCCATAGCGGCTTCGTCGCCGACATCGCCGCCGACGCATTCTCCGATGTGACGCCGGAGGTCAGGATTTCGGCCGGGCCGCGCGTTTCGTTCGCCTCGTCGGACTATTTCGACGCCTATTATGGCGTCGACGCCGAGGAAGCCGCAGCGTCGGGCCTCAGCCAGTACCGACCGGGCGGAGGCGTCAAGTCGGCGGGCCTCGGCGGCGCGGTGACCTGGAAAGTGACCGAGCCGATGACGGCCAGCCTGTTCGGCGAATATTCGCGGCTGATGGGTCCGGCGGCCGATTCCAGCCTGGTCAAGGAGCGCGGCTCGAGGGATCAGTTCACGATCGGCGTATCGACGACCTATCGGTTCGATTTCTCGATGTGATGTCGCAGGATGTGTATTGCGCGCAGCCGCATGGCTCAGGCGACTATGCCGTAGGCGATGCGGTTGCGTTCGTCTTCCACAAGCGTGGCACCTGGTTCCGATTGCAGGAGATCGATGGGCACTTGGTTGAGCACCCGACTTGGCTTGCGCAGCCACCGCTGCGCCTTTTCATGGTTGACGAAAACGCGATCCGCCATCGTTGAAATGCGTTCAAGTCGCAAAGCGCGGTCGGACTCAGTAGTTGTCAGGGTCACATTTCGTTCCTTCCGGTGCCCTAACTGTGAAATGCAAACCGTAGATGTTGGTCTTCCAACACCATCTGCCGATAAACATAGGCGCAATCGGTACACGCCCCTAGGGTATGCATCAGAGTTCGGGCTTTTCAATGGGGCCGGCCTCGTCTAAAAGCCCGGTCATGACGCAGTTTCCTCGCGCACTCGCGATTGCGATACGAATTACAAGCCCGGTGTTCCGGGCGGCCTGAGCGCCGCCGGAGCCGCCGGGAATTTTGCGCGCGGCCTCTCGCGCTTTTTCCAGATCATGATAGTTCAACGCCCGGGCTCTTTTGCCGGGCAATGTATATGGCAGACCAATGACCGATACGCCGATGACCGACACTGTTGAAACGATCGACTATTCCAAAACGCTTTATCTGCCGCAGACGGATTTTCCAATGCGCGCCGGTTTGCCCGAGAAGGAGCCGCTGCTGGTCAAACGCTGGCAGGACATGGAGCTTTACCGCAAGCTGCGCGAAAACGCCGCCGGCCGCGAAAAATACGTGCTGCATGACGGCCCGCCCTACGCCAACGGCAACATCCATATCGGCCATGCGCTGAACAAGATCCTCAAGGACGTCATCACCCGCTCGTTCCAGATGCGCGGCTACGACTCGAACTACGTGCCTGGCTGGGATTGCCACGGCCTGCCGATCGAATGGAAGATCGAGGAACAATACCGCGCCAAGGGCAAGAACAAGGACGAGGTGCCGGTCAACGAGTTCCGCAAGGAATGCCGCGAGTTCGCCGCGCACTGGATCAAGGTGCAGGGCGACGAGTTCCAGAGGCTCGGCGTCGTCGGCGACTTCGACAATCCCTATACGACGATGGCGTTCCATGCCGAGGCGCGCATCGCCGGCGAACTGTTGAAATTCGCCATGTCGGGCCAGCTCTATCGCGGCTCAAAGCCGGTGATGTGGAGCGTGGTCGAGCGCACCGCACTGGCTGAGGCCGAGGTCGAATACCAGGACTACGAGAGCGACACGATCTGGGCGAAGTTTCCGGTTGTCAGCCTTGCCCGGCAAGTCACCGACGTCATCGATGGACAGCTCGCAAAGCTGGATCCGAAGCTTACCCAGACGTCACTGGACTTGCTGGAGGCCGATGTCGTTATCTGGACGACGACGCCATGGACCATCCCCGGCAACCGTGCCGTGAACTATTCGCCACGCATCAACTATGGCCTCTACGAGGTCACTGCGGCCGAGAATGCTTTCGGCCCGCAGACTGGCGAAAGGCTGATCTTTGCCGACGCGCTGGCAGAAGAGGCTGCGACCAAAGCCAAGGTGACGATGGACCGCCTCCGCAGCATTTCGGCCGAAGAGCTTGGAAGCCTTACGCTTTCTCATCCCTTCAAAGGTTTGAATGGCGGCTATGAATTCGATGTCCCAATGCTGGCCGGCGAGCATGTCACCGACGAAGCCGGCACCGGTTTCGTCCACACCGCGCCGGGCCATGGCCGCGAGGACTTTGACGCCTGGATGGATGCGGCTTCGGACCTTCGCCAGCGCGGCATCGACACCGCGATCCCGTTCACCGTCGACGATGCCGGCTTCTTCACCAAGGATGCGCCAGGCTTTGGCGCGGACCGCGAGGGCGGTGCGGCGCGTGTCATCGACGACAACGGCAAGAAGGGCAATGCCAACCAGGCGGTCATCGACGAGTTGATCAAGCGCAACGCGCTGTTCGCGCGCGGGCGGCAGAAGCATTCCTATCCGCATTCGTGGCGGTCGAAGAAGCCGATCATCTTCCGCAACACGCCGCAATGGTTCGTCTTTATGGACAAGGAGCTCGGCGACGGCACGACGCTGCGCAGCCGTGCCCTGAAGGCGATCGACGACACCCGCTTCGTGCCGGCCGCCGGCCAGAACCGCATCCGCGCCATGATCGAGGAGCGCCCCGATTGGGTGCTGTCGCGCCAGCGCGCCTGGGGCGTGCCGATCGCCGTCTTCGCCGATGCCGACGGCAACGTCCTGCGCGACGAGGCGGTCAACCAGCGCATCATCGACGCCTTCGAGAAGGAAGGCGCCGACGCCTGGTTTGCGGCCGGCGCCAAGGAGCGTTTCCTCGGCAATCACGATGCCTCGAAATGGCAGCAGGTGATGGACATCCTCGACGTCTGGTTCGATTCCGGCTCGACCCATGTCTTCACCCTGGAGGATCGTCCGGATCTGAAATGGCCGGCCGACGTCTATCTCGAAGGCTCCGACCAGCATCGCGGCTGGTTCCACTCCTCGCTGCTCGAAAGCTGCGGCACCAGGGGCAGGGCGCCTTACTACACCGTCGTCACTCATGGTTTCACCATGGACGAGGAGGGGCGGAAAATGTCGAAGTCGCTCGGCAATACTGTCGTGCCGCAAGACGTCATCAAACAGTCGGGCGCCGATATCCTGCGACTATGGGTGGTGACGACCGACTACTGGGAAGACCAGCGGCTCGGCAAGAACGTGCTGCAGACCAACATCGACGCCTACCGCAAGCTGCGCAACACCATCCGCTGGATGCTGGGCACGCTTGCCCATGACGATGGCGAGGACGTGCCGCTGGACAAGATGCCGGAGCTGGAGCGGCTGATGCTGCACCGGCTCTCCGAACTCGATGAAGTCGTGCGCGCGGGCTACGACGCCTTCGAGTTCAAGCGCATCACCCGCACGCTGCTCGACTTCATGGTGGTCGAGCTGTCGGCCTTCTATTTCGACGTCCGCAAGGACGCCCTCTACTGCGAGGCGCCGTCCAGCGTGAAGCGCAAGGCGTCAGTGCAGGTGGTGCGCCATCTGTTCGACTGCCTGGTGAAATGGCTGGCGCCGATGCTGCCCTTCACCATGGAGGAGGCCTGGCTCGACCGTCATCCGGACGCCGTCTCGGTGCATCTCGACCAGTTTCCACGAATCCCGGCCGACTGGAAGAACGAGGCGCTGGCGGAAAAATGGCGCAAGGTGCGGCAGGTTCGCCGTGTCGTCACCGGCGCGCTGGAGATTGCGCGCGCCCAGAAGGTCATCGGGTCGTCACTAGAAGCGGTGCCGGTCGTCACGCTCGATGATGCGGCGCTCGAAGCGGCGATATCGGATGTCGACATGGCCGAAATGGCGATCACCAGCGATCTGGTCATTGCGCATGGCAACGCGCCTTCTGGCGCCTTCACGCTGGACGACGTCAAGGGCGTCGCCGTGGTGGTCGAGAAGGCCGAGGACCGGGGTCTGCTCAAATGCGCGCGCTCATGGCGATACACGGCCGATGTCGGGCAGGACAAGGAATTCCCCGACGTTTCGGCGCGGGACGCGGCGGTGCTGCATGAATTGAAGGCGCTTGGTCGACTTTAATGCATGTCGCCTAAAAGTGCGTAGCGGTTTTGGGATAACGACATGCACGGCCAGAATGCATGTCGCCCAAAAGTGTGTAGCGGTTTTGGGATAACGACATGCCAGGGGGCCATATCGGTGCACAAATGCCACGGCAGGCGACTGATCGGCCCCCGCTCGTTGCCCTTAACGAGTGGTTGAGATAAACACGCGAAACTCCGGACGACAAATTGTCGCCGGATTTCCGTCGGAAGAGCATAGGCGATGGGGACCGGACCTTTGGCCGGTGGCGATCGAGAGGCTGTCTAGAGTGGGACTTTTTGGCATGACCGAAAGAACTTGCGCGCGCGTTGCGCTGCTGGCGCCGCTTGTCGTGTCCGGCTTGGCCCTGTCCGGCTGCATGGGCTCGCCGACTTACGGGACCGACAAGACCGCCTCCGCCCAGCTTGCCGGCGATCTCACCAGCGCTTTTTCAGTCATGCCGAAGAACAAGGAAAAGATCGACTACAAGCCGCGTCCCGAACTGGTGAAGCCGGCGCCAGGCCAGAAGCAACTGCCGCCGCCGCAGGACAGCATCGCGACGGCAAGCGCCGATTGGCCGGAATCGCCCGAGCAACGCCGCGCTCGCCTGCGTGCCGAGGCCACGCTCAATCAGGACGATCCGTCCTACCAGGCGCAGATCGTCGATGACGTCCAGTCGGATCAAACCGCGATCAAGGCTGCAATGAAGCAGTCGGCTTCCAGTCATCCGCCGGCCTGGACGCCGGCGGATTCGGACAAGGGCCGCGCCGCCGAGGTCAAGCGCCGCCTCGCCGAACAAAAGCAGGGTGACCCGAACACCCGCAGATATCTGAGCGAGCCGCCGGTGCAATACCGCGCCGCTGCCGGCACCGCGCCGGTCGACGACCTCGGCGAGGACGAGTACAAGAAAGAACGCCGCCTCAAGAGGGAAGCGGCCGCCAAGAACAAGAGCGGCGGTATGTTCGACTGGCTGCCATGGTAGGCTGCAGGCGCTAGGGTAGGCTGCCGACGCTACGGTTCGCGTCGCTCCCTGAAAAAATCCTTCAGAAGCAGCGCCGCGTCGCTCTCGGCCATGCCTGGATAGATGTCTGGCACGTGGTGGCAGGTCGGTGAGGCGAAGAAGCGCACGCCGTTGACCACAGCGCCGCCCTTCTCGTCGGCGGCGCCGAAATAAAGCCGGCGCAGCCTGGCGAACGAAATGGCGCCGGCGCACATGGCGCAGGGCTCCAGCGTCACATAGAGATCGTGGCCGGTGAGCCGCTCGCTTGACAGCTTGCGGCAGGCCTCGCGGATCGCCAGCATCTCGGCATGGGCCGTAGGGTCGGCAAGCTCGCGGGTGCGGTTGCCGGCACTGGCAACGACCGTATCGCCGCTGGCGACGACCGCGCCGACCGGCACTTCGCCGCGCAGGGCGGCGGCTTGGGCCTCCTTCAGCGCCAGCGCCATGAAATCCGGCCGCTTCAAGCGGTTTCCATTCCTATTATCTCCTCGCTACTCCGGCGTGATCCTGTTATCTAGCGCATGATCCCGAAAACCGGAATCGGTTTCGCAAGGGATCATGCGCCAAATCAAAGTCCTACAGCGTCGTTTGCGCGTCCGTACGGACGCGCGGCGCTGCAGTGCAAACGAGCAAAAGCCACATGGACGACAAAGACGAGAAATTCCCGCGCCAAAAGGGTCCGCGCCAAAAGGGTCCGGGCCAAAAGGCTCCGGGCAAAAGCGGCCCGAAACCATCGGGCCCGCGTAGTCGCGATGCCGCTGCCGGCAAGAGCGGCAAGCCGTCCTTCGGCGCGAAAAAACCGTACGCGCCACGTGGCGACCGCCCGCTGGCCGCTGACGGCGAGCGGCCGAAGCGTGACTTCAAAAGCGGCGACCGGCCGATCAGCAGGGGGCCGCGCCCCGACGGCAAGCCTTATGAAAAGCGTGAGGGGCCGCGCAAGCCATACGCCCCGCGCGGCGACCGGCCGATGGCCGCCGACGGCGAGCGGCCGAAGCGCGACTTCAAAAGTGGCGAACGGCAGTTCAGCAAGGGGCCGCGCCCTGAAGGCAAGCCCCATGAGGGGCCACGCAAGCCGTACGCCCCGCGCGGCGACCGCCCGATGGCGGCTGACGGCGAGCGGCCGAAGCGCGACTTCAAGAGTGGCGACCGGCCGTTCATCAAGGGGCCACGCCCTGAAGGCAAGCCTTATGAACAGCGCGAGGCGCCTCGAAAACCCTATGCGCCACGCGGCGACCGGCCGGCGGCTGCCGAAGGCGAGCGCAGCGAAAGGCGCTTCGACCGTCCCAAGCACGACTTCGGCGATCGGCCCAAGCGTGATTTTGCCGGTGATCGGCCCCAAGGGGCATCGGGTGGCTTCAAGCCGCGCCCGCGTCCCGCCGAAGCGACGGAAGAGGCTGGTGAGCGCATTGCCAAGCGGCTGGCCCGCGCCGGCCTTGCCTCGCGTCGCGATGCCGAGGAACTGATCGCGGCCGGCCGTGTCAAGGTCAATGGAAAGGTGCTGTCCTCGCCGGCCTTCAATGTGATGCTTGGCGACATCATCCATCTCGACGGCATGGAGATCCCGCCGATCGAGCGTACCCGGCTGTTCCTGTTCCACAAGCCGGCCGGCGTCGTCACCACCAATCGTGATCCCGAGGGCCGCAAGACCGTCTTCGACGTGCTGCCGGCCGACCTGCCGCGGCTGATGACCATCGGCCGGCTCGACATCAACACCGAAGGCCTGCTGCTGCTCACCAATGACGGCGGGCTGGCGCGCGTGCTCGAACTGCCGGCGACCGGCTGGCTCAGGCGCTACCGCGTGCGCGTCCACGGCAAGGTCGAGGAAAGTGCGCTCGCCGGCTTGCGCGAAGGCATCGCCGTCGACGGCGTCTTCTACGGCGCCATCGAGGCGACGCTCGACCGCGAGCAAGGCACCAACGCCTGGCTGACGCTTGGCCTGCGCGAAGGCAAGAACCGCGAGGTCAGGAACATACTGGGCTCGCTTGGCCTCGACGTGACGCGACTGATCCGCATTTCCTACGGACCGTTCCAGCTCGACGACCTGCCGGAGGGCCATGTGCTGGAGATCAAGGGCCGGGTGCTGCGCGACCAGCTCGGCGAACGCCTGGTCGAGGAGTCCGGCGCTAATTTCGACGCTGACATCACCAAGCCGTTTTCCAACAAGCCGGTGCGGCGCGAGCGGGAAGAGGAACCGGAGCGGCCGAAATTCACCCGCGATGGCGAACGCCGTCCGATCGGCGAAGGCGGGCTGATCAAGAACCGCAAGCGCCGCGAAGGCAGCCGCGACGAGGCACTGGGCAAGCTGTCGACAAGTCCCGGCAGAAGTTTTGGGCCGGAAAAGAGCTTTGGTGAGCGCGGCCCTAAATCTGAGCGTAGCGGGCCGGGCGGCTTCGGCGGCAAACCGGGCGGCGGGAAAAAGTCCGAACGCGAGCAGCGCCCGATCGAGCCGCCGGGCCAGCGCAAGGCCAATGTCTGGATGGCGCCGGGTGCGCGGCCGATCGGCAAGGGCAGGGCGGACGCCGATGCCGCCAAGGCGGCCGAAGCCAAGGAACGAAAGGCATCGTTCAAGCCGTCTTACGGCAAGCCCGCCTATGGAAAACCGGGAGGGGGAAAACCCGGAGGCGCAAAGCCGTTCGGCAAGCCGCGTGGTGAACGCCCCAGTTCCGGCAGCAGTGATAGCGGCAAAGGCGGCGACCGGCCGCGCAGCGGCCCCAAGGGATCTAGGGGAGGCAATGCGGATCGTCGGCGGTGAGTTTCGTGGGCGTCCGCTGGCGACGCCCCGCTCAAGCGCCATCCGCCCGACCACCGACCGCACCCGCGAGGCTGTCTTCAACGTGCTGGCGCATCGTTTCCCCGACAGGCTGGTCGGCGCGCGGGTGCTCGACCTGTTCGCCGGCACCGGCGCGTTCGGCCTGGAGGCGCTGTCGCGCGGCGCATCTTATGGCGTCTTCATCGAAGAATCGGCGGAAGGGCGCGGCCTGATCCGGACCAATGTCGAGGTTTTCGGCCTCACCGGGCGTACCAAGATATTCCGTCGCGACGCTACGGCTCTGGGCGAGGCGGGCACGATGGCGGCGTTCGGCCTGGTGTTCGCCGACCCGCCCTATGGCAAGGGCCTGGGCGAGCGTGCCTTGCGCTCGGCCAAGGCCGGCGGCTGGCTCGCCCCCGGCGCGCTCTGCGTCGTCGAGGAGGCGGCAGCGGCGCCGTTCGAGGCAGGGCCGGGCTTTTCGGTTGTCGACAAGCGCAGCTATGGCGAGACGGTTATCCGCTTTATCGAGGTTGGATGAAGGGAGCGCAGCGCCTTCAAAATGACGAACAAATCAATTTGCCTGTGGCAACACCCCCGCCTATCGTCCCGCCCCACGACAACCGGAGTCGTTGATGACATCTCAGGCTGATTGGCTGCGCGGAACGCTTTTTGCGCTGGCTCTCGTGATGACCGGCCCGGTTCTGGCCGACAACAAGCCGGACGACGGCAAGGTGACGAATTTCCTGCTCGACAACGGCATGGAGGTCGTTGTCATCCCCGATCGCCGCGCGCCGATCGTCACTCATATGGTGTGGTACAAGATCGGCAGCGCGGATGAGCCGCCGGGCAAGTCCGGCATCGCCCATTTCTTCGAGCATCTGATGTTCAAGGCGACGACCAACCATGCGGCCGGCGCGTTCGACCGCGCCGTCTCCGCCATCGGCGGTTCGAACAACGCTTTCACCTCCTATGACTACACCGCCTTTTACGAGACGGTGGTGCCGCAGGCGCTCGAGCAGATGATGGATTTCGAGGCCGATCGCATGCGCAACCTCATCCTCAACGACGACGTCATCGCCACCGAGCGCGACGTCATCCTTGAGGAACGCCGATCGCGCATCGACAGCAATCCGCAGGCAGTGCTCGGCGAGGAGGTCGACGCCACGCTCTGGCAGAACCAGCCCTATCGCATTCCGGTGATCGGCTGGATGCAGGAGATGGAGAAGCTGAACCGCGCCGACGCCAAGGCTTTCTACGACAAATATTATACCCCCAACAACGCCGTGCTGGTGGTGGCCGGCGATGTCGAGCCGCAGGTGGTCAAGGCGCTGGCCGAAAAGACCTATGGCAAGGTCGCGCGTGGTCCAGACCTGCCGCCGCGCATCCGTCCGGTCGAACCCGAACAGAACACCAGGCGCACGGTGACGCTCGCTGACGCGCGTGTCAGCGTGCCGAATTTTTCGACGCAATGGGTGGTTCCCTCCTATCACACTGCGAAGCCGGGCGAAGCGGAAGCGCTGGACCTGCTTGCGGAGATCCTCGGCGGCGGCGGCAGCCGCAGCCGGCTGTACCAGCAGCTTGTCGTCAAGCAAGGCATTGCCGCCGAGGCCGGTGCCTTTTTCCAGGGCACCATGCTCGATGCCACCAACTTCACCGTCTATGGCGCGCCGCGCGGCGATGCCAAGCTGGCCGATGTCCAGGCGGCGGTCGAGGCCGAGGTCGCCCGCATCGCCAGCGAAGGCGTCACATCGGACGAGCTGGAGAAGGCCAAGAATCGTTTCGTCCGCTCGATGATCTTCGCCCGCGACAAGCAGGATTCGATGGCCAACATCTACGGCGCGACGCTCGCCACCGGCGGCAACGTCAGGGATGTCGAGGAATGGCCGGGCCGCATCCGCAAGGTCACCGCCGACGAAGTCAGGCAGGTTGCGGCGCGCTATCTCAATCTCAACCATTCAACATCAGGCTATCTCTTGCCGCAGACACAGGCAGGGAATTGATCGATGACGAGGAATCAGCATAGCGGCGCGTTCTGCCTTCTCCCCTTGTGGGAGAAGGTGGATTGGCGCGAAGCGCCAAGACGGATGAGGGGTGCTGCACGGAGCTCCATCGGTGCCAAGCTGGAACACCCCTCATCCGACCGAGCTTCGCTCGGCCACCTTCTCCCACAGGGGGAGAAGGGAAGGTCGCGCATAGCCGCCCCTTTGGCCACTCTGCTCCTCTCCCTCGTCTTCCTCGTCCTGCCGGCGCTTTCCGCTCGTGCGGCCATGAGCGTCCAGGAGGTGACGTCGTCAAAGGGTATCACCGCCTGGCTCGTGGAGGACTATTCGGTGCCGCTCGTCGCCATCCGCTTCGCCTTCGACGGCGGCGCGACGCAGGATCCCACTGGAAAGGAAGGCCTTGCCAATCTGATGAGCGGCCTGTTCGACGAGGGCGCCGGCAATCTCGACAGCGAGGGCTTCCAGATCAAGCTCGACGACGTCGGCGCCGAGATGAGCTTCGAAGCGGCGCGCGACGGCATCTACGGCTCGATGCGCATGCTGGCCGAGCAGCGCGACGCGGTGTTCGACCTGTTGCGGCTGGCGGTCACAGAGCCGCGTTTCGACCAGGCGCCAATCGACCGCATCCGCGCGCAAGTGCTGTCCGGCATCATCGCCAACGAGCTTGACCCCGACACGCTCGCCCAGCGCAAATGGCTGGAGGCACTATACGGCACCCATCCCTATGCGCGGCCCGAAGAGGGCACCAGGCAAAGCATCGCCACCATCACGCCGGACGATCTTATCGCCTTTCACAAGGCGAATTTTGCGCGCGACGGCCTGCATGTGGCGGTTGTCGGCGCCATCGATGCCGAGACGTTGAAGAAAAAGCTCGATCTGGTCTTCGGCGGCCTGCCACAACATCAGGCGCTAACGCCCGTTGCCGACATCGATCCGAAGCTCAACCAGCAGCTCGAGGTCAATTACGACCAGCCCCAGACGTCGCTGCAACTCGCCTATCCCGGCGTCAGGCGCAGTGCGCCGGATTTCTTCGCCGCGGTGCTGATGAACGAGATCCTTGGCGGCAGCGCCTTCACCTCGCGGCTGTTCGATGAGGTGCGCGAAAAACGCGGCCTGGCCTACAGCGCCAGCTCCGACCTGGTCGACCACCAGCACGCCAACGCCCTGGCCATCACCACGGCGACCCGCGCGGATCGGGCGGCCGAGACTTTGGCTGTCGTGCGCGAGGTGGTGAAGCGCATGGCCCAGGAAGGGCCGACCGAAGCGGAACTGGCGGCGACCAAGAAATACTTGATCGGCGCCTACGCCATCAACAATCTGAACTCCTCCGCCGCCATCGCCGCGACGCTGCTCGAACTGCAGCTCGACAAGCTCGGCATCGACTACATGCAGCGCCGCGCCGCCTTCATCAACGGGGTGACGCTGGATCAGGTCAAGGCGGCGGCGAAAAAGCTGCTTTCCGCCGAGCCGGCCATCATGGTCGTCGGGCCGAAGCACGCCGAGGCCAAGGAGGAATGAGCCCAAATGGGGGGCAGGGCCAAATGAGGCGCAGGGCCAAATGAGGGGCAGGGGATGAGCCCGAGCTTCGGCATCGCCTTCGGCGGCGGCGGCGCGCGCGGACTGGCGCATATCCATGTCATCGAGGCGCTGGACGAGCTGGGTATAAGGCCGGTCGCCATATCAGGCTCATCGATCGGCGCCATCATGGGCGCCGGCATGGCTTCGGGCATGGCCGGCAGCGACATTCACGACTACATGCGCTCGATCCTCGGCCGCCGCGCCGAAGTGGCGGCGCGCATGTGGCGGGCGCGGCCAGGCACCTTTGCCGAGGCGCTGCAGGGCGGGCTGCGTGTCACCCAGTTCAATGTCGAGCGCATCCTCAAGGCATTCATGCCCGACGCCATACCCGAAAGCTTCGCCGAGCTGAAAATACCGCTGAAGGTGACGGCCACGGATTTCTTCGGCCATAAGCTCGCGGTGCTGAGCGACGGCGACCTGCATTCGGCGCTTGCCGCCTCTGCGGCTATTCCAGCGGTATTCCGCCCGGTGATGCGCGACGGCAGGCTGCTGATCGACGGCGGCATCTACAATCCGGTGCCGTTCGACCTGATCGAGCACGACGCCGACATCATCATCGCCGTCGACGTCGTTGGCGCGCCGACCAAAGGCGGGCGCAAATACCCGACCTCCGTCGACCTGATGTTCGGCGCCACGCAATTGATGATGCAGTCGATCATCGCCGCCAAGCTGAGGCAATGCCAGCCGGACATACTGGTCAGGCCGGCGGTGTCGAAATACCGCGTGCTCGATTTCATGAAGATCGATGCCTTGATGGCCGAAACGGCTGATATCAAAGACGAGCTGAAGCGGGAGATCGAGAAGGCGGTGGAGACGAGGGCCAAGGTCGACACGAGCAAGCGCCCCAATCAGGTGGGGGGCGTGGCGCGGAAAGTCTGACGCCTGGTGCCCTCCGAAACAAGCGCAAGCGCTGAACATTTGAAACATCTGCGCTGCGACAGGCACCCAGAAGACTTTCCGCGGTATTCTGCCGGACCTGAACCGTTTGGCTGATCGCTTCCCGGTCCGGCACTGGACCCGGCCAAGCCGGAACTGATCAAGACGATCCGCGGCGTCGGATACCTGTTTCCAAAGCGGTGAATGAGGTGTGGTTCAGGGACCGGGCTGCCCGGCGGGCGGAACGATCTGCATGACAAGGCGCATCAGATCGGCCTGGCGGGAGACGCCGGTCTTCTGGAAGATGTTGTCGAGATGCGTCTTGGCGGTCGCGTTGGCAATGTGAAAGCTGGCGCCGGTTTCGGCCAGGGTGTGCCCGGCGAGAAGGCTGGCGAGCACACGGGTTTCGGCCAGCGTGAGCCCAAAGGCTGTCGCCAGCATGTCGGCGGCGATATGCTCGTCCGGTGCATTGCCGATGAACACCGCGGCTGCCGCCGCGGGCTCCATGCCGGCGCGCAGATCGCCGCCGGCAATCGGCAGCACGCGGGCGAAGACGGGCGGCAGGTTAGGTTCGGTGAGGAGGACGGCAAGCCCGTTCTTGCCGATGCTGGCCTCATCCTGAGCCGCAGCCAAGATGGCGCTGTGAAGCTCCTTGGAAGCCGACGGGATCTTCGCTTGCAGAATGCCCCGGACATCCTGGATCGAGCCGCCGCTCCGCAGCCTGCACTTGGCCGAGCGATTGGCGTGCAGGATGGCGCCACGTTCATTGGTGAGGACCACGGCGCATGTGAGCGCATCGAGCGCCTCGGCCATGCGTGCGCGTTCGATCGTGCTGATATCCAGCATGTTGCTGATCATTACCGACCGGCGCACATGCGGCAGCAACAGTCCGCCAAGCTTGATTTCACGGTCGGTGATAATCCCTTGCCGCTCATGTCGGGCAACGGCGAAGCCGGCAAGGCGGGTAGGGGTATGGATCAGGAAAAACGACATGACGTCGACCAGGCCTTGCGGCTTCAGCCACTCCTGAAAATATCGGGAGGTCTCCAGGTCGGCTTGCGGGACATGGCGCGAGACCACATGCGGCACATCGAGCGAAGGCCATTTCGAGAGGTTCTCGATCAGCCGGGCGTGGATCTCGGGGACATGTTTCGCCTGTTGCTCCAGCCAGTATGGCGCTATTCCCACGGTCCTGTGGATCAGCAGCCGGTCGTGACTGAGATCGTCAAGGTGCAGCACCGCTGTCTGGGCGTTGAGCGCATCCCTGATCCCGGCAAGCGCGTACTCCCATCGCCCCGGGTCGAGTGCGCAATCGTAAATCGAGCCGATCAGCTTCGACAGCTCATGACGCGACAATGCCTTGGCCATCGAGGGCCCCCCGCATGTCGACAGCGCGTCCGACGCGGAAAGCCGCGCGCTCTCACAGGTGCTCTCGCCTCTCCAAACTTTAGCGATCGCTTAAATTCGATTATCTCCCCCAAACAGGGGATGTGCAAGCAGCCGTGCGGTGAAAAGCTTAAGCCTTAGAAGAACGTCACACTTAACTGTGACAACCAGTGGGGCTCAGCGCGTTCCTGGCTCGCGGACCTTCGCCACTGTGATGCAGCCGGGGGGACTAATCAAGAATTCTGCCTGCGTGCGCCGACTATCACGGCGCGAGCGCCTATTGCTGAAACTTAAGCCGGGCTCGGCCCGGACAATTCGGGATGGAGCAGCATTATGAACAGGTACATTGCTTTTGCAGCACTTTGCATGGCGGCGATGCCCGCCCATGCCGGCGAGCTTGGAGCCATGAAGGCTGAAAGCATCGATCTCGCCGGCTTCCTTGGTGTCGTCTATTACACGCCGCGGGAGGACGGTTATCGGGTGGTCACCACAATCGCGCAGGGCGAGGCTGGCATGCCTGTGCGTTTCGTGGCGACACTGACCGAGAACCAGATGGTCGCGGTCTCCGTGCCGGGCAAGCTGGGAGAGTCGGACCAGATCATCGAGATATCGCGTGTCGGCGGCAAGCTCGTCGTCAGCCCGCAGCCACTAGACGGGATCGTGGTCGCGTCTCCGACGCTCGCCGTCGAGTGATGACCGCCGTCGAATGATCCAAGGTCGAGTGATCCAGGGGCATGCGCGTTGCGGCGGCGCTGGATGAGCATGCAACACGGGCCGCGGACGATGTCTCCATGGCTCGTCCTCCCGTCTGTCGTCGTCTTTTCCGTCGCCGCCGGCTTCGCCGTGTCTTCGCAAGCTGACCTGGCCCCGGGCAAGCTCTACGAAATTGTCGGCGGCAAGGTCGATGCGCGAACCTATAACGGCTTCCGTCGCTACCATGGCAGCTGCAATCACTGCCATGGTCCCGACGGCATGGGCTCGACGTTCGCCTCGGCCCTTGTCGACCGGCTGCCCGGCATCGAGGTCTTCCGGCGCAATGTTCTCGACGGCGTGCGCAGCGGCCCTTCGGTGATGAAGGGCTTCGCCGACGACCCCAACGTCGCTCCTTACATCGACGACATCTACGCCTACCTGCGGGCCCGCGCCGACGGTGCGCTTGGCCGGGGTCGGCCTGAGAGGCTTGAAAATTAGTGCTATTGCCTGCCGACCGCAGGCGCTTCACCAAAGGACAGCGAGACGGTCGTCGCCGAGCGCCACATGCGTACCGAAAGGTGAGCACTCGCGCTCAAGCATGGCCGCGAGCCAGGCGGCATCTTCGCGCAGGGCGCGGTTTAGCCGGGACCTGGCGAGCTGGAACGGCACCAGGTCGAGCGAAACAAGCGTACCGTCCGGTATCGCGAGCCGCGGCAGGTACATCAGCGCAAGCTCACCACGAAACGTTTCGTTGCCGGTGATTCCCTCATAGTCGGTGAGGAAGTCGCCGCACCCGTAGAGGATCAACCGGCCGTGATGGATTTCGATCGGCTTGGGATGGTGGGAGGAGTGCCCATGCACGACGTCGAAACCTGCGACATCGATGAGAGCATGGGCAAGCGCGCGTTCTTCCGCCCGGACTTGGTAGCCCCAGTTGCTGCCCCAGTGGATCGAGGCCACGGCGAGGTCGCCAAGCTGTTTTATGGCCTGCACGGATCGGGCGATCTGCGCGAGCGACCGGGCCGAAACATCCGCCAGCAAATTGACGCCTGGCTTGTAAGCCCCGGCTGCCCATGAGGCTGGAACGCCGCTCGTCCCGAGCGCGAAGCCGAACACGAGCACGCGGCCTCCGCCGGCCAGTTCAATGACGGCAGGCGCCGCCGCTTCATCGGCGTCGAGCCCGGCCCCGGCATAGGTGAGGCCGGCAAGCCGCAGCGTATCGAGGGTTTCGACGAGGCCGGGCTCATCCCAGTCGAGCACATGGTTGTTGGCGAGCACGCAGCAGCTTACCCGCGCCGCCGCCAGGCAGCCGATGTTTGCCGGATTCATCTTGTAATTGATCCCCTTGGGCACCAAGGACAGGCTGGTGGTGATGCTGGTCTCGAGATTGATGATCCGCGCGTCGGGCGCTTCACGGTCCAAATCGGCGAGCGCATCGCCCCAGACATACGCCTCGTCGACCTTTCTCGGGATCAGTCCATTGATGCGTTCGGCAAGCTCGACATAGGTCGTCGCCGATTTGACATAGCGCTCGCTGAGGTGCGGATCGCCCGGACTGGCGAGGATCTGGTCGATGCCGCGCCCGAGCATCACGTCGCCGCACAGGAACAGTTTTGCGCTGCTTCGGACGGGTCGTTCGGATCCTGCGGCGACGTTGTTCGCGATCTGCGGCATCTTGGACCTCCTTCCCCGCCAACACCCGGTGACCCCAAGGGGTTCCCAGCCCAATTAGCGCGGATCGCATCGCGCGCCGCGAGGTCAACCTGTTCGTCGACCACAGCCAGATCGTGCAGCACGAAGCGCTTCGCTCCGGCATCTGGGGAACCAAATGCACCTGGGGGCGGATTCAGAATATTGGGTGAGGGGCGGCGCAGGCCTCGTTCCAGCTTGGGTTCCTCGCCCCACGAAAGTGGGGAGAGGTGGCTCGGCGAAGCCGAGACGGAGAGGGGACTGCGCCTTCCGAAAGCCCCCTCTCCGGCCGCTTCGCGGCCACCTCTCCCCCACCTTTCGGTGGGGGCGAGGAACCCAGGTCGTGTCCTCAGCCCCACTTCATCTCGCCGGTGGCGACCTTGGAGCCGATGTCGAGCGCGACGCCCATGCCGAGGCCGGGGAAGCGGGCTTCCATGGCGCCCTTGAGTGCGGCCGCGTCCTTGGCCTTGGCCAGTTCTTCCTCGAAGGCAATGAGGTAGGTCTTGGTGTGCTCGACGCCCGAAAGGTCGGTGGCGGCCTGCGGCGTCATGTGGCCGGGCACGACGATTTCGGGCTTGGCGGTCGCGATCTTTTCGAGATTGGCGAGCCAGGCGGCGCGCTGTTCCCTCGTCGGCGTGTCGGCGGTCCAGACATGCACGCCGGAAAAAATCATCACCCCGCCGAACACCGCATTCAGCGACGGCACCGAGAGATAGCGCCGGTTGGCGAGGCCTTCGGCGTCGACGATCTCGATGGTCTCGCCATCGACGGTGAGCGTCTTGCCGTCGAACATCTCGGGGATGACGACATCGGCAAGCGCCTGCGGGCCATTCTCCTTGAGCTGCGGCCCCCAGACGGCGATTTTCTTGTCGACGCTGCCGTTGATGGCGGCCACCGTCTCGGCAGCGGCGATCACCCGTGCATGCGGAAAAACCTGCTTGATCGGCTTGAGGCCGAAATAATAGTCCGGGTCGGACTGGCTGACATAGATGGTGGTGAGCGTCTTGCCGGTCGCCTTGATCGCCTCGGCCACCGCTCGGCCGTCGGAATAGGTGAAACCGCCGTCGATCAGCAGCGCCTCGGAGGCGCCGGTGATCAGCACCGGGGCGCGAAAGAAGCCGTTTTCGCCGGCCGGAAAATGCTTCCAGGAAAGCCCGCCGGCCGCATGGCCAAGCCCGGGGGGAGCGAAGACGGCGGCGGCGCCGGCGGCGAGGGTGGTTTTCATGATGGCTCTCCGTGTGAACATGGATGTCTCCTGGGAGATGCGGAATTCGGGCGAGGCGGGCGCATCTCCCGGCGCAGCCTCGACGCCGGGAAGATGGCAAAAGCCGAATGCGTATTGAAGGCCAACAAAATAGACGTAATGTATGCCATTGCCTGACAATGAGTGCATTTGCCATGAGCCGCGCATGAACCTGAACCGGCTGGCCTATTTCGCCGCGGTGGTCGATGCCGGCTCCTTCACCCGGGCTGCCGAGCGGCTGGGCATCACCAAGGCGGTCGTCAGCCAGCAGGTGGCGCGGCTGGAGCGCGATGTCGGAACGACGCTGCTGATCCGCACGACGCGGCGCGTCCATCCGACCGAGGGCGGCCGGACATTCCATGCCCGCTGCCTGCAAGTTCTGCAGCAGGCCGAGGATGCCTTCGACGAGCTCGCCCAGGCTGCCGCCGAGCCGACCGGCACGCTGCGCATCGCGGCGCCCAACGATTACGGCACCTCGGCAGTGGTGCCGGTGGTCGCCGCCTTCAGCGCCCGCTATCCCGGCTGCCGGGTGGAGCTGACGCCGGGCGACGAGACCATCGACCTGGCGTCCGGCGGAATGGACGTGGCGATCCGCGTCGGCTGGCTGGCCGATTCCAGCCTGCAGGCACGACGCATCGGCATCTTTCGGCAATTCATGGTGTGCGGCGCCGAGTTTGCCGGGCGATTTAAGGCCGGCGAACCGCAAGACTTGTCCGGGCTGCCCTTCGTCGCCAACATGGCGCTGCGCGAACCGCTGCTCTGGCAATTTTCGCGCGGCGACGCCGAGCAAACCGTGCGCATGCAGGCAACGATCGCCATCGACGCGACGCCGGCCGTGCTGGCCGCCGTCCGCGCCGGTGCCGGCCTGTCGGTGCTGCCGGACTTTTTGGTACGGGACGAGCTGGCTGCCGGGCGGCTAATCCACATCCTGCCCGAGTGGCAGCTGCCCTCCGGAGGCATCTACACAGTCTACCCCGCCGCACGGTTTCGCCCGCCCAAGGTGACCAGGTTTGTCGAGATGCTGGTCGCGGCCGAGCAGAAGGTAGGGTCAGGCGGGGAGGGGCGCCGAGGCTGAAGCTGCCGATCTCCCCCCTTGTGGGGGAGATGGCCGGCAGGCCAGAGGGGGGCGCTGTCCCGCCAACCTATCAGTCGATTGCATAGCGTAACCGCGCAAGTCCCCAGCCGATCACAGGTTGAAACGAAGGCCGGCGTTCCTTCGCGCCCCCCTCTGCCCTGCTGGGCATCTCCCCCACGAGGGGGGAGATTGGCTGTCTTCGGCGCCTTCGCCAATCACCAGCGATGCAAAGTGCCAGTCAATGTGATTGGCAGGATAGGAAGTGGGTGCAAATCAGGAAGACAGTGGCCTTCGGACGTGCTCTTTCACAACGCTGCCCGGCTCTAACTTTTATCCTTTTACCCGGCAGCGCCTCGCGGTATAATTAGTTTTCGCTAAAATAAAGGAAGGCCGTGAAAACGGAAAACCCTCCGTCTTTGGGCGGGGGCAACCTAGGGGAGGCTCGCATGCTCAGCGGTTTTGGCAAGGCCTGCGCGGTAATCCTTTTTTCAGGGAACTGCGCTTTCGCCCAATCGGATTTGATAGAACCAGAGGCTGGAACGTGGAAGACGTGGGTGATCACGTCTGGCGAGGACTTCCGAGTCCCGCCGCCGCCTGACGCCTCCGCCGCAGCAGCCGAATTGGCGCAGATGCGGGATCTCTTGGCGCAAAAGGATCCGGCTGCCGCCGACAAAATCACCTTCTGGGACGCCGGCTCGCCTGGGTACCGATGGATCGATCTGGTCAACAATCGCCTTCTCGAAAACCAGCAGATTCCAAATGCGCACCGCGTCTACTCCTATTTGACGATGGCGATGTACGACGCCACCATTGCTGCCTGGGACGCGAAGTACTTCTACAATCGGCCGCGCCCGAGCGAGGCGGATGCGACACTGGCGACTGCGCTGCCGCCGCCGCGGAGTCCCTCCTATCCATCCGAGCATGCCGCAGCCGCCGGAGCTGCCGCCACCGTTCTTTCTTATTTCTTTCCCGAAGAGACATCGTCGTTCAAGGCAATGGCCGAAGAAGCGGCACAGTCGCGTGTCCTTGCCGGTGTCCAGTTCCCAAGCGATTCTTCCGCTGGCCTGGAGTTGGGGCGGAGGGTCGCAGAGCAGGTGATTGCGCGGGCAAAGGCCGATGGCTCCGATGCAAAGTGGACCGGCACCGTTCCGACCGGGCCGTGCATGTGGGTCGGGAAAAAACCCGCCAATGTAACCATGCCAAACTGGAAGCCGATCGTGCTGGCTGCACCCGATGAATTCAGGCCGCCGGCGCCGCCCGACTGCCAGTCCCCGGCCGTAAAGGCCGAGATGGATGCAGTCCGACAGTTTGAACGAAAATTCCCTAGCAGCTACAAAGCATTCTACTGGCAAAGCCCATCCGGCCTGTTCACCGACTGGTATGATTATGCCAGCAAATGGATGTTCGAGGACAAGACGGATACGAACCCGCCGCGTGCCGCGCGGGCTTACGCGATGCTCGCAACGGTCTATTACGACGCCTACATTGCAAGCAACGACGGGAAGTACGCCTATTGGTATCTGCGGCCCAACATGCTTGACGCGAGCATCACTCCCATGTTCGCGGTGCCAGCTCATCCCAGTTATCCGTCGAACCACTCCGCGCTCTCGACTGCCCGATGTGAGGTCCTGGCGTACCTGTTTCCCGGCCATGCGGAGTTTATCCGCGCGGTTGGCAAAGAGGCGGGTGATTCCCGCGTCTGGGCAGGCATCCACTATGAAATGGACAACCGGGCCGGCGCCGCGCTCGGTAAGGCGGTCGCCGGGAAATTCATCGAGCGGGCAAAAACCGACGGGGCGGACTAGCGGAAGGAAGGGCGCTGTAAGGTCGGGGCGAGGCACGCTGATGACCGAAACGGGCGAGCTTGAAGCGCCGAGGCCGAAGCTGCCGATCTCCCCCCTCAAGGGGGTTGAGGAGTGGTCCGCGAAGCGGACGGAAAGCCAATTGCTTGGCTTTCCGAACGACGAAAGCCCGGCAGGGCAGAGGGGGTCGGTTCGATCGGGCGCGACCTCCTCGCTTGCGACAGTGGAGGTTGGCGCATTACGTGAGACAACCCCCTCTGGCCTGCCGGCCATCTCCCCCTCAAGGGGGGAGATTGGCTGTCATCGGCGCCTTCTCCAATCACCAGCGTTCGTCATCGCCTGAAGATGTAAATCGCGCCTCCGGCGTCGTCGGATACGAGCACGGAACCGTCCGGCGCTTCCTTGACATCCACGGGCCGACCGACGCCTCTGAGGAAAGTCGTCGCCGAGACGGGCCGGCCGCCCCTGAAGCGCACCCGCACGACCTGACGCCCGACTGGAACTGACCTGTTCCAGCTGCCGTGCTCGGCGACCAGAGCGTCGCCGCCGAGGCTGCGGAAGAAATGGATTCCGAGGGTTGCGACATGCGCTTGATATTCGAAGACGGGCGGAATCTGCTGCGCGGGCGGCCGTGCGTCCCGGAACCCCTTAAGCGGGATTCGGCCTCCGAAGTAGGGAAAGCCATAAAAGCCGCCCGGCCGAAGCGCGTTCAGCTCGTCCGGCGGGATATCGTCGCCCATTCGGTCGGCGCCGTTGTCAGTGAAGAACATGGTGCCGCCGCGCCAGTCGAAGCCGACCGAATTGCGAACGCCCCAAGCGACGCGCCGAAGATCGGACCCGTCCTGGTTCATGCTGACTATCGTGCCTTGCAGTCCACGCGGCAAACAAATGTTGCAAGGCGATCCGAACGAGACATAGAGCCGGGAATCGGGGCCGACGGCAATGTAGCGAAGATTGTGGGCTCCCGAATTCGGCAGCCCTTGGCGAATGTCGCGCCTGCCGCTCAGGGCGCCCCCCGGCCCGATATCGAACGCGGTCACGCGGTCGCTCGAAGCTACGAACAAACGGCCGCGTGAGCATGCGACTCCATTCGGAGCGGAGAGTCCGGAGGCGACCCGCCGGGCGCGGCCACCGGACACCGGCACCGCGTAGACCGAGGAGCGTTTGGTTCCGACGAACAGGACGTCGCCGCAGACCGCCATTTCGCGCGCGGCGGGAACGCGGGCGAGAACCTCAGCCCGCGCGGGTCCGGGGGCGAGAGCCACGCCAGAGGCGGCCGCCGCGACCGAGACGAGAGCGAGAGGCCCAATTCTAACGGAAAGGAACCCGGCCTTAGGCGAAAAGACGTCCATCGGTGCCCTCCGAATACAAGCTGACTTTGCTGGAGGGAATTGGGGCGACTTGTTCTTGTTTCAAGCCGGAGCCCAGGGCCTCGCTGCGGCTGAGCAGCAGATGGGTGAAACGGGCAAGGAGCGGTAAAGCGTATCACAACTTCGCTATTACCGGCGTATACTCAAGCGCCACCACGCCGTTGCTGAATGGCGCGGCTGAAATCAGCTCGAGCGGCACCTGTTCGCCGGGCGGGAACAGCGGCTTGCCCTGGCCGACGGCGCCGGGATAACTGAGCAGCCTGACGCGGTCGACCAGCCGGTGGCGCAGCAATTCCTGCGCCACGCTGAGGCTGCCATGCACATAAATGTTGCCGCCGCTGCCTTGCTTCAATTCCCTGACCGCTCCCGGCAGTGCGCCCTGCAGCAGCTCGGCCGGTTTCCAGTCGAGCGCTTTCAGGCTCGTCGACACGACATATTTCGGCAGCGCGTTGAAGCGGTCGGCGAAGTCTCCGGTTTCCTCAGGCCACGAGCCGGCGAAAATCTCATAGGTCGTGCGCCCCAGAAGCATGGCGCCGCTGTCAGCAAGCTCGTCCTCCTTGAACCTTTGCATTTCATCGTTCCAGGTCACGCTGGGCAGCTTCTCGACCTCGGCGATGCCATCGACGCTGATGAATTCGGTGACGATGAGTTTCGCATGGCGCTCTCCTTCTGTCAGAGGACGGACCGCGCGAGCCTTTTGCGACATGCCTCGTGAAAATATGCGCGGCGCTTGTTAGGGCTATTCGCCTCCAAAGGACCGATACCATGGGGAAAAGCTTCTCCGACCTGGACTAAGTTCCCAAGATCGGATTGGAGTTACATCTGAGGCAGATATTCCCAAAAACGCATTGCAGGAAAATCATGGGGTTCGGGGTATTCATTCATCGCTCAGATTCGATCTACGATGACAGCCCCGCAGAGCAGTACCAGTTTCCTCGCCCCTATCTAAGCCGCGTCGAAGCATGCGTCGGCGACTGGATCATCTATTACGAGCCCAGCAAGGTAAACGATACCCGTGGCTATTACGCCGTAGCCAAGGTTCAACAGATCATTCCCGATCCTGTGACGCCTGATATGTACCTCGCTCTGATCGAGCCCGGGACCTATCTCGATTTCGTCAATCCTGTTCCATTCAACGGAACTGATGGTCTCGTTGAACGAGGCTTGCTCAACGACCAAGGGCGGATTTCCGGTCGCGCCCAATCGGCCGTCCGCCCAATCAGCCCAGCCGATTTCAACCGAATTATCGATCTGGGCCTGGACACGAATGGTTCGTTGCTGCCGCGCGTCGATGAGGTCGGCACATCTGCCGGCTTTCACGATGAGCAGGCGCCATTCGAATTCGAGCAGAGTCGTGATCGCGTAAACTATATCAGATCGCGAATCGTGCGGGACCGAATTTTCCGTCGCATCGTCTTGCGCGCCTACGACGAGCGCTGCGCGATCACCGGACTCAAATTAATAAATAGCCGCGGCCGGGCCGAGGTTTCTGCCGCGCATATTCGACCCGTCGAAGCGAACGGACCCGACGTCATCAACAATGGAATCGCGTTGTCTGGCACAGCGCATTGGATGTTCGATCGCGGGTTGATCAGCCTGTCCGATGACTTGGAAATCCTGATCTCACGACAGGTCAACGACCTCGACAGCGTGCAGGCATTCATAAACACAACCCGTTGCGCGCTTCCCGCTCGTCGACAGTTTGACCGCCCGCATCCTCGTTTCTTGCAATGGCACCGCGAGCATTGCTTTAAGCAATGAGGTGGCGAAAGTGGCTTCCGGCAGCGACAGCCATTCGATGCGCACGGCTCCGATTCATGCGGTTACGAGCACCAACTCCTCGTCCTCGGCGCCATTCGTCTCGTCACTTTGCCGGTTGGGCCTGAACAGGCGGCCCATGCTTCGGCGTGCTGGCTGGAGGGAATCGTAGAAGTCATCCGCGGCAAGACTCAAACTTTCTGGTGCCAACGCATGCTTGACTGCGTCGGCGTCCCATTCCTTATTCAACTGCTTTGCAAGGGCGAACACAACAGCCCTGCCGACACGCAGGATCATGCTCTTCTCCGCTTGCTGCAGCGCTGCCTCCCGCATGCTATCAACGTCGGTGACAGTGGCGTATGACGCCTCCAACGTCTCGCGCATCTCACCAATCGAGGGATACAGCATGTTGAGAAACAACTGTCCGTTCTCGTAGTAGCGTCCAGCTCGGCTTCGAAGCTGCTTCTCGTCGATCTCTTCCGCCGATCGCAATAGTACAAGCTCAGGCGCCCGCTCACGGTCCTTCCAGAGGTCCGCCGCTTTTGCGCCTTGCGGCGCTAGGTTGAGATCGACATGTTTCGTCCTCGGCTTCGATCCATTGGTCGAGCCTTCGCCTTCCCGCGTCGGCTGAGTGCCAACACCCGAGGAAGAGTCCACCAGCCGGACCCCGGTCGGCGTCGCACGTGGCAGAACGCGACGTACTCGCAGATCGTCAAGCAGCTTCTGAAGTTCGTCACGAATATCGTCGTTCGAGGTGCTTTCCGGTGCAAATGAGCGGATGAGGTCGATGAGCCACTGCGGACGATGCTGGGCGACTAGATCGCCGAAGTGCGTAGCCTGAACCGTTTCCTGCTCACCCGACCTATAACGCAAGAACTGTCGGTAGCCGTCCGGCAGTACCGACGCGTTGTCAGGAAGTTCGATATGGACGGAGATATGCTTCGACCCGAACGGGACGCCAAAGAGTGGAGCATTGATCGCCCAAGCCCTGCCTGTTTTCACGTCGTAGAGTTCGTCCTTGTACACCATACCTACGAGGCTGAGCGCGGATTGGATTGCTCCGCTGATTGATCGATTGTGGCTTGGTGATTTTTCGTAGGGCGGGTCGTAGTAGTAGTGGACTTTTATTCCAACCGGCGTTTCGACGGTCTCGGTCCTCTCGAAAGCACCCGCCGCCGCTCGTCGCGGCAGAGGTTCGAACACGCGCGTTCCCTCGCCAAGCTTGTGCGTGCCGGTTTGGAGCACCACTCGGACGCCCTCGGGTAGCCGGTAGAACCGGTGGTATAGGTAGGTCGCCAGCCACTGAGCGTCTAAGAGCGGGTTGCCGTTGTAAGGGTCGCGTGCCGTATCTTGCTCGTGCTCGTTGCCCAGGAGCCGCACTTCAGTCCAATCCTCCCCGAGGTCGTACCCTTCCTCGCGCGCTTGTTGCGTAACGTTCACGACCTCTGCGAATTCCCCGTTATCGAGTTGGCGACGAAGCCGGCCGTAGCGGCCATCGCGCTGACAGAGGAGGACTTCGTTCACTTCACCGGAATTGCACGATCGATAGATCATGCCGAGCTTATTAGAGGGAAGTGAGGCCACCTTCGCGCCCATACCGAAGTTCGCATCCAATCCCTTCTCCTTTCGGATTGATGCGGCCAAATCGCACATCCGATAGAGTTCGCTCGCGTCCATTCCAGGCCCGGTGTTCCAGATGGCCAGTTTCGGTGTGCCGCCGAAATCGACCACCCGGAAGGTTACTTGCCGACGTCCTTCCTCTGCCTGAGACGCGGCCTCAAGCGCGTTCTTCGTGAGTTCGCGGATCATCATCATCCGCGGACAACGCTCGATCGTGGTCGCCACCAAGAAATCGGTATCGTCAATTTGGATCGGAGTAATGCTCGAAGAGTCCATTGCCAATCCTACAGCTTGAATCCGGATTTCCGGACACGGGGCGTCTCAAAGCGTCCTTCTACCGCAACAACGGCTTCCCGCAGCGCTCGAATGATTTTCCTCACCTCGACCTCCTCATATTCGTAGACCTGACGGTTTGAGAGATTGCCGATCCGAGCTATCGCCTCAAGTGCTTTGGTGGTCCGGCTCTCAGCCAGTTGACGGAATTTTTCGCGCTTTTGTGACAAGGATGACGTCATATTCCACGTAAACTTCGCAAATTTAGCGAAATACGTTGCATGAAATACGCACATTTGCAATCAGCTACGTGGTGGCTGAGCATTTTGTGGGCAATGCGAACAAATCTACAGGCCTGCCGGCAGGTGATTGCCGGTGGCATAAAAGCGGGCGAAACAGGCTTGGCAGGCCACTGACCATTCCATGCGCTCTTGCCTTACCCCCATCTTCGATCTAATCTCCCTCTGAGAAAACCTTTTCCCATATCGCCCGCGTCTGCTATCTCGGCACTCAGCGCCCTCGCAGGACCATAAGAGAAAAGCTTTTCTCAAACGGGAGGATCGATATCCAAATCATGGCGTCCGACACCCAGCCAACGCCAGTCTCCGCCAAGCAGCCGGTCACCCTCCGTGAGGTGGCAGCGCTTGCCGGCGTCAGCATTGCGACGGCGTCGAAGGCGCTGAACGGGCAGGGGCGGATGACCGCCGAGACGCGCGAGCGTATTCGCGAGACGGCGCAGCGTCTTGGCTTTCGCCCCAACAGCCTGGCGCAGAGCCTGTTGCGCCGGCGCTCGTTCACCGTCGGCCTGTTGACCAACGATACCTATGGCCGTTTTTCGCTGCCGGTCATGTCGGGCATTTCGGATGCGCTGGTCGACAAGGGCGTCTCGGTGTTTTTGTGCAATGTCGAGGACGACCAGCGCCTCGGCCAGATGCATGTCGATGCGATGCTCGACAAGCGCGTCGACGGCATCATCGCCACCGGCAAGCGCATCGACCGCCATCTGCCGGTCGACCTGTCCAATCTCGGCGTTCCCGTGATTTACGCCTTCACCCAGCCAGATCCCGGCGCCGTCGCTTTTGTGTCTGACGATGCCGGCGGCGCGCGCCTGGCGGTCGAGCATTTTTGCCGGCTCGGCCGGCGGCGCATCGCCCATGTCAGCGGGCCGACGAGTTTTGCGGTGGTGCACGCGCGGGCACAGGCCTATCGTGACGTGCTGACCGAGAAAGGCTTGCCGGTCATGGAACCATTGCTCGGATCGTGGTCGGAGGCATGGGGGCACGAGGCGGTGAAGACGCTCTTCGACGGCAAGCTGTCGAAGAGCGGGGGCGAAAAACCCGACGCCGTGTTTTGCGGTAATGACCAGATCGCGCGCGGCGTCATCGACGCTTTGCGCGAGCGCGGGCTTGTTGTGCCGGACGATGTCGGCGTCATCGGGTTCGACAATTGGCAGATCGTCGCCGAGGCAACCCGCCCGCCGCTGACCTCTGTCGACATGAACCTGGCGGCACTCGGGCGCGAGGCCGGGCTTACCTTGCTTTCGCTCGTCGGCGGCGAACCCGCTGAGCCGGGCATCCGAAAACTGCCGTGCCGGCTGGTGGTGCGTCAGTCATGCGGCCGTCCGTCGGATGGCTAAATCAAAGACGCCGTGCCGGGAGCGCGGCCGCAGGAAAGAACGATGAGGAGAAAAACATGAGGAGGAGAACCATGAAGACCATGATTGCCGGGTTTGCGCTTGCCGCGAGCCTGTTTGCCTTCCCAGCCGCTGCCGCCGAAACCGCCAACATCTGGGTCCGGGCCGACGGCTCGAACTTCATGCCGCGCATCGTCGATGCCTTCAACAAGGGGCATGAGAACCAGATCAAGCTGGACATCATCCCCAATGCCGAGATCATCCCGAAATATGGCGCAGCCGCTGCCGGAGGCACGGCGCCCGATGCGCTGTCGCTCGACCTGATCTACACGCCGTCCTTCGCTGCCGCCGGCCAGCTGGAGGACATCACCGACTGGGCAAAGTCGCTGCCTTATTTCAACAGCCTGTCGCCGGCGCACGTCAAGACCGGCACTTATAAAGGCCGCATCTACGGGCTGCCGTTCTCCGCCGATAGCTCGGTGCTGATCTGGAACAAAAAACTGTTCAAGCAGGCCGGCCTCGACCCTGAAAAGGGCCCGACCAACTGGGCCGAGATCGAAGCCTATGCCGAAAAGGTCAACGCGCTTGGCGGCGATATCAAAGGCTTCTATTTCTCCGGCAATTGCGGCGGCTGCAACATCTTCACGTTCACGCCGCTGATCTGGGCCTCGGGCGGCGACATCCTCACCGAGGACGGCTCGAAGGCGACGCTCGACAGCCCGCAGCTGCGCGGCGCCATCGATCTTTACCGCTCGATGGTCAAGAAGGACCTGGTGCCGGCCGGCGCGCAGACCGATACCGGCTCCAACTTCTTTGCCGCGTTTGCCGCCGGCAATATCGGCATCTCGCCGTCCGGCGCCTTCGCCATCGGCGCACTGAACACCCAGTATCCAGACATCGACTATGGCGTCACCTTCCTGCCTGGCAAGGATGGCGGCTGGTCGTCCTTTGCCGGCGGCGACAATTTCGTCGTCACCAAGGGCACGACCAAGGTTGCGGTGGTGAAGGAATTCCTCGATTTCGCCTATTCGCTGGAGGGCCAGACCATCCTGGCGAAATACGGCAGCCTTCCGGTGCGTGGCGACATCGCCAACGAGGCGCTGAAGGAACTAGACCCGCGCTACAAGATCGCCGCCGAGGCCATGGCCAAGGGCCGGACGCCCTATTCGGTGGTGTTCAACGACCTGATCAACTCCGCCAATGGTCCGTGGAACCAGATGGTCAACGAGGTCTTCTTCGGCGAGGACGTCAATGGCGCCATCGCCAATGCGCAGGAAACCATGCAGTCGATCATCGATTCGGCACCGCAGCAGTAAGCGCCGGTCCGGCCGTCAGCCTGTCTCCCTGGGCAGGCGGCCGGACATTTGCATCCATTTGACAGGGCTATTTTACATGGAAGCTTTGGGGCATCTGCCCGCTCCAATCTCGCCCCTGCCACCTCTCCACGAGGGGGAGGGCAATTCGAGCTTGGGTTCCTCTCCCCCGCGAAGCGGGGGAGAGGTGGCTCGGCGAAGCCGAGACGGAGAGGGGGACTGCGCCCTACGAAAGCCCCCTCTCCGGGCGCGGGG